>CAMHNQ010000003.1 GCA_946186495.1 uncultured Bacteroidales bacterium | reverse complement strand
TCTATAAAATCAAGCGTATATTCTTCTTGTTTCGTCATATCAAAATGTATCAAAACAAAATCAACTCATTAATACAATATCATTTTTCAGTTGTAACTACTTTATTCTGGATTAAGATTGGTCAAGTTGCAAATCTGACAAATCCATCCGCGAAAGTGCTTGCAACGCTGCATTAATAAGGATAAACCAATAGCTGCAGTTACTACAGCTCCGCTTCGAGGTTTGTTATATTTATACTTACGCTTTCCTTCAATGGCTGCGATTATTCTTTTACTCGGTGCTGTGTGAGGGCTATTGTTAATAAGTTCTGGATTGTCATTATATGAATGCAGCGTTTCTTTCAACTTTTCTATCTCTTTTTGGCATTTTGGGTATTCAATTGCGAGTTTTTCTATATCACAGAATAACAACGCTTCGAATTCATGAAGTTGAATATATGGAATAAAGTTAGGAGAGTTAATATCAGAGCCAAAGGCAGTCTCTATATTCTCGACTCTTATGTACGCATCAGCGACACTTTTGCTTTGAATTGCTCCCGGGAAATCGTTGGACAATGCATACAAATCTAACATTGTGGTAAAATAATGGGTCTCGCTGTTTCTATGAGAGACCTCTCGCATCCATAGTTCCAAATCTCTTTTTACTTGTTGGTAACTGAAAAGGCCTCCAAAGGCATCTTTTTTACGGGAGGTTACAAGAAGGCGGCTTTTCACCACAATCCCATGTCCATTTAAGTATGGTTTAAGGACATCCTTGACAAACTTCTCCTCGGTTTGCCCTTCGCAGAGAATATTTAAAATAATGGTATTCATACAGGACGCCCTCCTATCACATTTTTATTCCAGAGTTCACTAAGGGAATACTCTTTCAACCATTCAGCATAATCCACATCATTCAGTTTTCTTACGATTGTACATTGAACATCTTCGTCTCTCTCAACAATTGTCACATCATTTGCACTGAAACCGTCGATCAAAGCTGGCGATTGGGTGGCCACTATTATTTGTGCGTGGAGAGAAGCATCTTTTATCATCTCTGTCAATTGGTCGATGGCGTATGGATGGAGTCCAAGTTCTGGTTCATCAATGATTATCACGCGAGGCATAGTTTCTTCAGGCTGAAGGAGTAAAGTGGCTAATGCAATAAAGCGGATTGAACCATCAGAAAACTGGTCAGCTGAAAGAACATAGTCATTGGCAGAAGTGTCCATCCATTTCAAAGAAACATATCCATTGTCGGCTTCAAGGTAAAAATCTTTGAATTGAGGAACGACTTCTCTAATATAGCTTACTATTCTCTCATAATGTTCGTTATAGTTATTCTTAAGAAATAACAAGAATGAGGCAAGATTATTGGCTGCTGATTGCAGGTAGTTTGCAGAATCTTTTGGAGACGCTTGCCTCATAGGAGATTCTGCCGAAGAATCACTGAATTGGTAAACTTTACAACCAGAAAGAATATCCCAAACAATATTGTTGACTTTCCCCTTATGATGAACTAAAGCAGACTCATTAAAATCGGATTTTAATTGTATTATTCGTGAACCCTCATCATTTGTGCCCTCCCATTCAATTTCCTCGGAGCTAATAATCAATCTGTTCGGAACAGCATTCGTTAAATAAAACCTATAGATATCATAAGACTTATTTCCGTCAAATCTTATTTCTGCACTCAATGTTGGAGTTTTCTTGGCTCCATAATATAGGAACTGTTGATTGGTTCCGGATTTTGCTATGAACTGTTGCAGGCTACCTGACATCATATATCCGACCATCTTAAAGAAACTGATGATGTTACTTTTGCCAGCACCATTCGCTCCTAACAGAATATTTATATCTCCGATTTCCAACTCAATCGGATGGTCATAGGAAATAGATTTATATCCTTTGATGGTAATTTTTGTTAGCTTATGATAACTCTTTCTCATTATAATCAAATTTCAGAGTGCAAAGATATGTTTTTTATGATATCATAAATGAAAAAATAGCGCACCCCAATCAGGGTGCACTATTTTCATTCGTGCTGTCAGAGCAGGATTATTTCCCTTCGCTCAGTTTCTTGTAACCCTCATAACGGAGTTTCGCGAACTGCTCGGTCTTGGCGAAGAGCTCCTTGGCTTCGGCCGGGAAGGTCTTCAACAGGCTGTTGTAACGGACCTCGCCCATGATGAAGTCTTGGAACTTGCTCCAGTCGGGTTCCTTGCTGTCCAAGTGGAAGCCGTTTTGGCCGGCCTCTTCCTCGGCAGGGTTGAAACGCCACAGGTGCCAGTAACCGCACTCGACGGCCTTGGCCTCTTCGTGCTGCGTGCGGCCCATGCCGACCTTGATGCCGTGGTTGATACAAGGAGCGTAGCAGATGACCAATGACGGTCCCGGATAAGCCTCGGCCTCCTTGATGGCCTTGAAGTACTGAGCCTGGCTGGCGCCCATAGCGACCTGTGCCACATACACATAGCCGTAGCTCTTGGCGATCATGCCGAGGTCTTTCTTGCGCACCTTCTTGCCGGAAGCGGCAAATTTGGCGACAGCACCGGCAGGCGTAGCCTTTGAAGACTGACCACCCGTGTTGGAATAGACTTCCGTGTCGAGCACGAGCACGTTGACATCCTCGCCGCTGGCCAGCACGTGGTCCAGACCGCCGAAACCGATGTCGTAAGCCCAACCGTCACCACCGAAGATCCACTGGCTGCGTTTGGCCAGGAAGTCTTTGTTGGCTAACAGCTCGCTCTCCAGTTCACAACCGTGACACGGGCAGATGGGGCTGCCGGCAGCCTTGGCGTCCTTGGCTTCCTGCAGTTTCTGTGCGGCAACCTCAGCACCGTAAAGCTCCTTGCCCTGGCCGTTCCAGAAGTCAATGCAACCGTCAATGGGAAGGATGGCCTTCTCCAAAGCGGCGACGAATTCGTCCGTGGCAACGCTGTTGGCTATGGTGTCATCGTAGGTGTCGAGCCACTTTTGGGTAGCTTCGCGCATCCAGTCGAAAGCGGTCACGCCGACCAGCTCTTCGGCTTTCTTGCGCAAGTCGCTGCGCAGCTTGCGGTAACCGGTGGCCATACCGAGACCGAATTCGGCGTTGTCCTCGAACAAGCTGTTGGCCCATGCCACACCTCTGCCGGTACGGCAGTTCTTGCAGTACGGCGTGGCGGGAGCGGAACCACCATAGATGGAGGAGCAGCCCGTGGCGTTGGCCACGATCATGCGCTCGCCGAAGAGTTGCGTGATGGTCTTGATGTACGGAGTCTCACCGCAACCGGCACATGCGCCGCTGAACTCGAACAGAGGCTGTGCGAACTGGCTGTTCTTGATGGTGGCGTATTTGTCGATAAGGTTGTCCTTGTAGGTCACTTTCTTCTGGCCGTATTCCCAGTTCTCGACTTCGCCGAGCTGGCTCTCGAACGGCTTCATCACCAACGCTTTCTCCTTGGCGGGACAGACATCGGCGCAGTTGCCGCAACCGGTGCAGTCCATAGCGGAAACCTGCATACGGAAGTGCATGCCGGCGAGTTCCTTCGGGACCTTCACGGTAGCCGTGGCCATAGCGGCGGGGGCACCTGCCTTCTCCTCGTCGGTCATCACCACCGGGCGGATGGCGGCGTGAGGACAAACCACGGAGCATTGGTTACATTGGATACATTTGGTCGGATCCCACTCGGGAACCATCGTGGCGACACCGCGTTTCTCGTAAGCGGTGGTGCCGGCCGGGAACGTGCCGTCAACGATGTCCTTGAAGGCGCTCACAGGCAGGTCGTTGCCGCACTGTGCCACCATCGGGCGCATCACCTTGTTGATGAACTCGGGGTCGTTGTCGTTGTGCTCGAAGACGAAATCGGTGGTGCAGTCGAGGTTGGCCCATTCGGCCGGGATTTCGACCTTGGTGATTTCACCGCCGCGGTCAACGGCAGCGTAGTTCATGTTCACCACGTCCTCACCTTTCTTGCCATAGCTCTTCACGATGAATTTCTTCATCTGCTCCACGGCGAGGTCGTAAGGAATGACGCCGGAAATCTTGAAGAAGGCGCTTTGCAGGATGGTGTTGGTGCGGTTGCCCAAGCCAATCTCGGCAGCAATCTTGGTGGCGTCGATGATGTACATATTGATATGGTGCAGGGCCAGGTATTTCTTCACGAAATCAGGCAGATGCATCTTGGTCTCTTCCACATCCCACGGGGAGTTGTAGAGGAAGGTGCCGTTATCCTTCAGGCCGCGCAGGCAGTCGTATTTGCGCAGGTAGGAAGGCACGTGGACGGCCACGAAATCGGGCGTGCCCACGAGGTAGGGAGCCAGGATCGGCTTGTCGCCGAAACGCAGGTGGGAGCAGGTGTAGCCGCCGGACTTCTTGGAGTCGTAGTCGAAGTAGGCCTGGCTGTACTTGTCGGTGTTGTCGCCGATGATCTTGATGGAGTTCTTGTTGGCACCCACGGTACCGTCAGCGCCCAGACCGTAGAACTTGGCCTCGAACGTGCCCTGCGGCAGGATGGAAATCTCCTTGCCGACCTTGAGGGACTTGAAGGTCACATCGTCGTTGATGCCGACGGTGAACTGGTTCTTCGGGTTCTCGCTCATCATGTTCTCGAACACGGCCACGATTTGCGCCGGGGTGGTGTCCTTGGAGGAGAGGCCGAAGCGGCCGCCGATGATCATCGGGTGGAACGGGCAATCCTTGAAGGCTTCCACGACATCGAGGTACAACGGGTCGCCGTTGGCGCCGGGTTCTTTCGTTCTGTCAAGCACACAGATGTGCTTCACGTGTTCCATCAGGCTCTTCGGCATGGCTTCCATGAGGTATTTCACGCTGAAGGGGCGATAGAGGTGGACGCTCACGAGGCCGAGTTTCTTGCCGGCGGCGTTCTCCTTGTCGATGACGGTCTTGATGACGTCGGTGATGGAGCCCATGGCGATGATGACGTCGGTGGCGTCTTTCGCGCCGTAGTAGGTGAACGGGGCGTACTCACGGCCGGTGATCTTGCTCATCTCCTTCATGTACTTGGCCACGATGTCGGGAAGGGCGTCGTAGTATTGGTTCTGCAGCTCGCGGGTCTGGAAGTAGATGTCGGGGTTCTGGGCGGTACCGCGGGTCACGGGGTGCTCAGGGTTGAGGGCTCTCTCGCGGTAAGCCTTGAGGGCGTCCCAGTTGAGGAGCTTGGCGACATCGTCTTGGTTGGTGGCTTCCACCTTCTGGATTTCGTGGGAGGTGCGGAAACCGTCGAAGAAGTGCATGAACGGGACGCGGCCTTCGATGGCGGCCAAATGGGCCACGGGGGCGAGGTCCATGATCTCCTGCACGGAGCCGGTGGCCAGCATGGCGAAACCGGTCTGGCGGGCGCTCATCACGTCGGCGTGGTCGCCGAAGATGGACAGGGCCTGGGCGGCCAGGGCGCGGGCGGAGACGTGGAAGACACCGGGAAGCAGCTCGCCGGCGATCTTGTACATGTTGGGGATCATCAGCAAGAGACCTTGCGATGCGGTGTAGGTGGTGGTGAGGGCACCGGCCTGGAGGGAACCGTGCACGGCGCCGGCGGCACCGGCCTCGGACTGCATCTCCACGACCTTCACGGTCTCACCGAAAATGTTTTTTCTGCCGCCTGCACTCCACTCGTCGATGTACTCGGCCATCGGGGAAGAGGGGGTGATAGGATAGATGGCGGCGACTTCGCTGAACATGTACGCAACGTGGGCCGCAGCCTGGTTGCCGTCACAAGTCATAAATTTCTTTTCTGCCATAATTTTTAGTTATAAATTCTTAATTGGTTGATTATTAACAAAATCCAATTTGCCAAAATAGGCGGGCAAAGGTACAAAAATATTCGGATATCCACAACCGGATGTTATTTTTTTGTTTTTGTTATTTGTGCGAGCCGGCGCGTAGGAGGCGACGCTTCCCAGCGTCGCAAAATCGCATCAACGGGCCAATTTGGGGAAATGTTGGCTCCTACCGCCGCGCTGTCGGGCTTTCCGTTACAATGTTTTTGTCGTATTCAGCATGCGTTCCAACAAATCGGATAAACACTCTACCTTTCGTGAACCTTATCACAACAACAAGGCGGTAATGATTCCCTTTGATGTTAAACACATACCGATCATTGCCGACATAATCCACATTGTTGAACATTTTTCGGATGTTACTCAGGTTTTGCCAGTTAGCCTTATTTGTAATAAGGTACCAGTCTTCCAAAGGTTGTCTTGACTGTGGATTTTTTGTATATTACTCTACGAGTGTGCTTTTAGAAAATATTCGCATAGTATGTATTTTATACGGTGGAAAAATACACATTTCCCAAGTATAAAAACTTTTTCCAATATCTGTATTTGTTTTTCCGGCATCAACTAAACACGATTTCCATTTCCATATATTATGTATCTTCGCCGTTGTTATCTAAAACAAGTAAGAAATTTATAATGTTTTGTGAGTTAGAGCAATAAAAAGTAATATCATCATGAAAAGGAACCGCATCTTCATCCTGTTCGCCGCTGTTTTGGCGGGCGTCATGTCCTTGGCTCACGCGCAGGCCCCCTATAAGGAAGGCGTCGGCGCGACCCTCGGCACAACGCAGGCGTTTTCCTACAAGTTTTTTCCCGCCAACCACTTCGCCATCCAGGTCGATTTGGGTACGAAGTACTGTTACGTTTACGGCTCGCACCTGTGGTCGGCGGAAGTCGCCCCGAACTTCATGTACGAGGGGCGGCTCGTCAAAGGACTGTACGGGTTTGTGGGTCTGGGCGGCAGCATCGGCTACAACGGGCAACCTTTCTGCTACATCATCGGCTTGGCGCCGGGCGATGCGGGTTATAACCCGAATCCTGATCCGGGCGACCCAAACCCGAATTCCGTTACCAGACGGAGCGTCCACAACTGCAAGGCTGGCGCGAACGGCTTCTTCGGACTGGAGTACAAGTTCGACATCCCGCTTGCCCTGCAGCTCGATTTCCGTCCGGGTTACCGCTGCATCTTCGCTCCCAACAAGTTCGCCGATCACAAATTCGACTGGGGGCTGGACTTGGGGGTGCGATACACGTTCTGACCTTGAACTTTAAACTTTTTTGAAAAACGTGCGGCCCCGAAATTAGGATTGGAATCTCTAAAGTTATGAAAAACAGGTACTTTTTTTCGCCATTGTTGCGGTCATGCTGTCAAACAGTTCCTGCCCGTGACAGATAAGTGAAAACAACAGAATTGTGCAAAGAAAACTGTGTTTCATTTGGGGTTGTCTAAAGAAATATGCCTAAAAAAAACATTGAAGTTTTTTTGGGGGGAGACACGACGTGGTGCCTCTCTACAAGGGAGGCATAGGTCTGGCTCTTGGCGCCTCAAAGTCTTTTTTGTGCATTTGTCACGACAATCGGATGCCAAACCACAGATGCAAGACCGTGCAAACGGCAACTGTCGTATTACCAAGTAATCCGTTCCACGTGGAAGCCGTCATCACGCTTTAGCAGGTAATATACGGCATCCTCATCGCATGACAAAATCGTATGGAAGAACTCGAAGTTGCCTGAATAGGGGGAACTTGGCAAGTAGGGAGATTTTCCGGAAGCGAAAACCGCTTTGCCATTGAAAGCCCCTTGCTGTTGCGCATCGGCGACCACCACGCAGGTCTCTCCAGCCTTGTTGTTGTACAGGAGTCGCCAAATGCTGTTGTCCGTGGCGAAATTCTCCTTGTGGTCATTGTATATCAACATGTTTTTTCCAGCATGGACAAACACCCCTGGGGGGTTGAGATTGTATGTCTTGCGGCGAATCTCCGGTGTAGAGGTAGCCCGGGGATAGAGATAGGTGGACAGCACTTCGCCTTTGCCGGAGAGGGTTGCGACGAAAAGATTGCGGGAAACGTAACCCATGATTTCCTCAACGCCCCACGCGCCGCCAATGGTGACGGAGGTGCCCACCTGAGTCCGGTAATTATACTCGCCGACTATAAGTAATTTCCCGTCATTCAGTTCTTTAACTTCAAAAATATAAGGAAGGAACTTTTCAAGGCCGCTGTTGAGCTCGTTGTATTCATACCGATGCCCGTCGTCAAGAGAAAGTTCAAAAGAGGATTCCTCCATTTCCACTTCACCGTTCGGGGAGACAAAATAGGTGAGCAACCGGCCGGAGTTGCGCTTGTTTGTGCAGGGTACTCCGCAAACTACAAAACGGCCGTCTTTCAAGATTCCCTTTCCGCAATTAAACACGGCTCCGTCACCGAAGCCTTCCACATAATTTCGGACATCGTCATTGCTGTAAACTGAAATGTGGAGCGAATCTTTCTGATGGGCGTATTCATTGTAATAACTGCCATATTCCGCCGTATAGACAACCCCGTCGTCCGACAGAAAAAATGGCATTTCATCGTTGACCATCCAACGGGCGAGCTGGCGTTGGTGCCATAGGAGACTGCCATTGTCCTCGAATACGGCGACATCGGCAACATGCGCGGCTTGTTTGTCGGATTTTGGCTTCAGGATGGTCAGTATGGCGAATTTTGACCGGTCTGGCGAAAAGGCTATTTGAGAGGAAGTGTACCTGTACGACTCCAAAGGCACTTGGTAGAAAGAGGTGAAGTCCAATTTCTTGATTGCTTTGGAAGAAACGGCCGAAGGCACGGATGCCCTGAGATATTCAATGGATTTGGTTTTGCTGTTTGTGGCTGGTTTGACGGCAATTTCCCGGTTGTCGTAATAATAGGCAAAACGGCAATCCAGGTCATCATCCAGCTTTTGGGTCTCCATGGTGTGGGCGTGCTTGTCGTACCGGTGAATCAGGAAGTCCTCGTACCCGCGTGGGATTCCGGGTTGCAGCGTGGCAAAGACGACGTGGTCATTGTTGTTGTCCAGAACCCACACTCCAGCGTTTTTCTGCATGTTCACGACAGGACCGCCAAGGGAAGTGGTTTGCGTAGCACCCGACAGGGTTAACAGTCCAAGCAACAGAGCTATAATGGATAATCTTTTCATAAATTAATGATGATAAATATTTACTCGACAAAAGTACAAAAAATTATTCTAACTTTGGAACCTTAAACTTTTTGAAAAAAAGACAGTCGCAAAATAGAGAACTTAAATCTCTAAAGTTATGAAAAATAGGTACTTTTTCTTCGCCATTGTTGCGGTTATGCTGGCATTTCCGGCCTGCGCACAGCTCCCCACCATCGAGTTGGTGTACGTGCAGGGGGGAGAATTCATGATGGGCTGCACGGACAGTCATGCCGACTGCTCCCGCAACGAAGCCCCGGCCCATCCGGTGAGGCTAAACAGCTTCTACATCGGCAAGTACGAAGTGACCCAAGCACTCTGGATGGCGGTGATGGGCGGCAAGAACCCCTCCAAGGTCACCGGCGACAGCCTGCCCGTCACGCGCGTCAGCTGGTACGAGGCGCAGACCTTCATTGCCAAGCTGAACCAGCTCACGGGCAGGAAATACCGTTTGCCCACCGAGGCGGAATGGGAATACGCAGCCCGCGGCGGCCGGCTTTCCCACAACTACAGGTTCAGCGGATCCGATGACCTGGAGGAGGTGGCCTGGTGCAAGAAGAACAGCGGGAACATCCCCCACGCGGTCGGCACCCGGAAACCCAACGAGCTGGGTATCTATGACATGAGCGGCAATGTCTATGAATGGTGCAGCGACGGCTTCGACCTCTATGAATGGAACTCCGCCGAGACGCTCGTGAACCCGACCGGGTACAACTTGGGCGAGACCAAGGTCTATCGCGGCGGCTGCATGACCAGCTATTGGGACGTCTGCCGCGTTTCCGCCCGCAGCCAAAGCATCCCCAACTCCCCGTTCAACTACATCGGCTTCCGCCTGGTCTTGGACAAGGAGTCCGAATAGGGCGTTGTTGCCGCATGACAGGACCTCAAGGAAGAACTCGAAGTTGCCTGAATGCAGGCGGCACCTCCTGCATGGGGATTTTCCAGGAGTGAGATCCGCCTGAAATCGGGAGGTTCATGTGTATTTGAAATTTATGTACCTTTGCACTTTCAAATCAGAACTGGTAAGTATCATTAAATCATCTTAGTAAAATGGCAAAAGTATTAATCATTGGAGCTGGCGGCGTAGGTTCCGTAGTGGCTCACAAATGCGCTTCCGTGCCGGAAGTGTTCACCGAAATCATGTTGGCCTCGCGTACGAAGGCGAAATGCGACGCCATCGCCGCCCAAATCGGCGGCAATCGCATCCAGACAGCCCAGGTCGATGCCGACAATGTGGAGGAGACAGTACGTCTGCTCGAAAGTTACAAGCCTGATTTGCTGATTAATGTGGCACTTCCTTATCAGGATCTTCCTTTGATGGACGCCTGTCTTGCCACGAAAACCAACTACATGGACACCGCCAACTACGAACCCCGCGACAAGGCGAAGTTCGAGTACAGCTGGCAGTGGGCCTACCACGACCGTTTCAAGGAGGCCGGCATCATGGCCCTGCTCGGCTGCGGATTCGATCCCGGCATGACCAGCATCTACACCGCGTATGCCGCCAAGCACTATTTTGATGAAATGCACTATCTCGACATCGTCGACTGCAATGCTGGTGACCACGGAAAGGCGTTCGCCACTAATTTCAACCCCGAAATCAACATCCGGGAAATCACGCAGCGTGGAAAATATTGGGAGAACGGCCAGTGGGTGGAAATCGACCCGATGTCGATTCATCGTCCGGTGGAATATCCTAATATCGGTGACCGTGAGTCGTATCTGCTTTATCATGAGGAACTTGAATCTCTCGTAAAGAGCTATCCGACTATCAAGCGCGCCCGTTTCTGGATGACTTTCGGACAGAAATACCTCACCGTGCTGAACGTCTTGCAAGAAGTGGGCATGACGAGCATCAAGCCCATCAACTACAAGGGCATGGAGATTGTGCCGTTGCAGTTCCTGAAGGCGGTGCTGCCCGAACCGTCGTCTCTTGGCGAGGGTTACCATGGCCAAACCTCCATCGGCTGCCAGATCAAGGGCGTGAAAGACGGCAAGGAACGCACCTACTATGTGTGGAACAACTGCGACCACGCCGCCTGCTACAAGGAAGTCGGCGCGCAGGCAGTCTCCTACACCACCGGTGTCCCCGCCATGCTGGGCGCAAAGATGATCCTCACCGGCACGTGGCAGGGCAAGGGTGTCTTCAACGTCGAGCAGTTCGACCCGGATCCCTTCATGAAGGAGATTGGCGGTTACGGCCTGCCCTGGAACGAGCAGGTTGACCAACCGCTGCCAGTGTATAAGCACGAATAAAATACCATTTCCTTTACTTAAAAACCGTTAATATGAAGAAAAGTACAAAAATTTGGCTGGCGATTGCCGGCGTGGCACTCATCGCACTGGGTGTTGTTTGTCTGTGCAAACCGGTGGAGACGTTGTTTGCAAGTGCTTGGCTGTTAGGCTGTATCATACTGATGTCTGGCCTGTTTACCTTGATTTTCACCTTCAGGACACAAATGTTCCTCCCGAACAGCGGCACCCGCATGCTCTCGTCCTTGTTGCAGATTTTCCTTGGCATATTCTTCCTTGCTTCCACCCCGGCCGTGGCGGCCTCCCTGCCGTTCGTGTTCGCTTTCTGGGTCATGGTGGAAGGCATCACCCTGATTATTGAGGCCTTCGACTTCAGGAAGGTGGGATTCTCCTATTGGTGGTGCATCTGCCTTCTTGGTCTCGTGGCCGCCGTCCTGGGTATCCTGGGTTTTGTTTACCCGAAAGCCGCCGGCACGACCCTCACCGTCCTCATCGGCATTGGTATCATCCTCAATGGCCTCGCTTACCTCGTGGCCCTCGCCGGCATTCATAAGTTCGAGAACCGCCTGAACGAGTTCAAGGACCGTATTCAAGATGCGATTGCGGAGTGACAGGCAAAGTGAACGACTGAAGGACTACATTTTGCTTTTCCAGACAACGTTTTGGTTGTCAATATAATACAAGAAGTGATGCCGGATATGGAACGTTTTCATGTCCGGCATTCCTGTATTTAAAGGCTGGAGGTCCAAAGGCGTGGTTTCCGTGGGTAAGGTGTATTGGTATAATGTCCTGTCTTTCAGGTAAAGAATTTGATTTTTCATCAACTGCATAGCCATTATTCCGGGAATCGGAATAGTCCGGTCGAAAGTGCCGTAGAAGTCGAAGAGGCAAATGCCGCGCAGGGTGTCCAACAGGGCGATGCGGTGTTCCGGCACGACCTGCATGGTTGTCGGATGGAACTCTCCCGGGAAAGTGAGTTGTGTTCGCGACAACACGTTCAGGTTCAGGTCGGTGATGGTCAACTCCTGGTTGGCGTCATCGTACAGCACGATTCTGTCGGGGTTGCCCATGGCTGCGAGGCTGACGGTCATCATCGACTTGTCGAGCAGGTTCAGCGGGTTCCCTATTGGGGCCAACTCGCTGTTTAGGAGTAAGATATTGCTGCTCTCACGATAAAAGAGCAGGATTTTCGAGGCGATGCCCGCATCCACCTGTGATAGGTCTCCGTAAGAGGGGTTGCTGTAGTTCCACCGTTTGTCACCGTCGGCGGTGAATTTGTGGAGGGAGACGCCGCTCGTGACGTAGAGGTTGCCTTGAATGTCGGTGGTCACGCTTGTGCAAGAGGGTGGTGTGAAAAAAAGTCGCTCTTGAGCGTTTGCGAAGCCCAGGGCGACTATACAAGTTAGGGTGATGATGATGCGTTTCACAGCGAAACAGGGGTTGTCCGTTAACAGTTGGCAAAGCCACAAGCTTCAGAACTTGCAGCCGATGGTGGCCACTACGCTGTGAATCTTGGAGTTGTACAGGCAGGGCGCACCGTAGGCATCGTAAAGCCAGTAGGAGTCCTTGCTCATGCGAAGCACGTAGGCGAGGTCGAAGAAGAGGATTTTCCCCCGGAAGCCCAGGCCGGCGGAGACATAATGTGCCATGTTGTTGTAGTTGCTCTCCGCCATCTTGTAAGGAGAGGTCCTGAGCCGGTATCCGGCGCGGAGGGCGAACCCTTGCGTGACGTTGACTTCGGCACCGACGCGCACACTGTGGGAGATGCCGTATTTGGTTTTGATAGCCTCGTTTTCAGCAATGTAGTCGTAGTTGTCGGCATAGAGTGTAGCCATGCCGTAGTTCTCGAACTCGTATTCTGCCGCCACAAAAGCGCGCTTGGCGATGAGGAATGCACTGTTGACATTGAACTTCAACGGGGTGGTCAGCGTGAATGTGTTGATGTTCTCGTAATTGTAGTCTAAGTTGGTGCCGTTGGAGAGGTGGGTCAGGATATCCCTGTAGAAGTTGTCTCTGACTTTCCAATAGTAGGTGGGCGTGTGGAAGGCCGCGCCGATGCGTATGAAGTTGACGGGCTGGTAGGTGAAACCGAGCTTGAAGTTCACGCCGGCACCCGTGTTACGTTGGACAGACGTGAGGGTGTAGTCTTTGACCCCGGAGAGGTCGCCCCCGTAGGCAGGCATCTCCCTGTAGGTGGTCGTCTCTTTGAAATCCAGGAACGGGAAACCCAGGGAGGCGCCAATGAACAGCTTGTCGTTGTAGTTGCCGCCCAAGGTGAGGCTCATCTCGTTGATGGCGCCGCTGCGCACGACAAGCGCTTGCTGTTCAATGTCTTGGTTGGAGAAGAAGCTGTAGTATTGGTTGTGGGTGCCTGGGATGGTGTCGATAACCCAACCGTACCAGGCCAACGCGGCGTCGCCGGTGAGGTAACGGTAGTCCGTTCCGTTGGCATGAGGAATAATCATGTCAGCCAATGTGCTGTTAACCTGCGCGTTGGCGCGGAATGTCTGGTTGAAGTCCATGATGCGGTTGTATCCGAACCCGAATTGCCAGAACTTCCATTTGGTGTCTTGCCGGATGCTGTTGGCCAGTACAATGCCAGCCTGCGGAACCGTGTATTTGAACTTTTGCGCGGAACTCTTGCCGTTGTAATAGTAGGTGTCGGTATAGCCGAATGACAATACCATCGGGGTGATGGAGGTCTCGTGCCGCTTGAAGAGACCGATGGAGGCAGGGTTCGTGCTTACGGCCGAGAAGTCTCCGCCCGTGGCCCCGAAAGCGCCGCCGGCTCCCATGAAGCGCGCCGTGCCCCAATAGTCCGACTGCGAGAAGGTGATGGCCTCATAGTCGCCCTGCGCCCGCGCCATACCGAAAATACTCATGATCACGATGATGTATGCTGCTATTCTTTTCATTTTCTTGTGATTGGTGAATTGGTGATTGGTGATTGGTGAATTGTTTTGTCGTACTATCTTCTTCCGCTGGCGTGTGAACCGGAACTGTATGAACCGCCGCCGCCTCGGGAAAAACTGCCGCTGTGGGTTGAACCGCCGCCGTAGCTTGAACGGCTGCTGCTTGACGGCGAACTGTAGCTTGAACGGCTGCTGCTTGACGGCGAGCTGTAGCTTGAACGGCTGCTATGTGACGGCGAACTGTAGTTTGAACGGCTATTGTTTCGCTCTGGCGTGCTGTAGTTGGAGCGACTGCCGTTAGCGGGTGCGCTGTAGGAGGGTCGGCTGTTGGTCGAGCTGCTTGACGGACGGTTGTAAGATCTTGACGGAGTGCTTGTTGCGGACGGCCTTGTTGTGGAGGCAGGACGTGCGTTGTTGTTAGACGGGACAGTCCGGGTGATGGTCGTTGTGCCGGAAGAGGGACGGGAGGTCGTGGGGCGGGCGGTGCCGTTGTTGGTCGGACGGGCGTTTGCGGATGAGGGGGTCACCACCGTGCGGGTCACCGTGCGGGGAGCGGTTGCGGAAGTGGTAGCAGAAGGTCTGGCGTTCGTGTTCGTGGTGGCAGCAGAGGGTCTGGCGTTCGTGTTTGTGGTGGTAGCAGAAGGTCTGGCATTTGTGTTCGTGGTGGCTGCGGAGGGCCTGATATTCGTGGCCGTACCCTCTGTCCTGTCGGCTGCCACAGAGGCCGGTCGGGTGGTGTTGCCGTTGTTAATCGGCTGTGCTGTAGTGGGTTTTACATTGGAGCTTGGCTCGGTGCGGGCGGAAGAGGCGGTTTTGCCGTTGAGGTCCGTACGGGCGGAAGAGGGAGTGGCGGTGCCGTTGGAGGAGCTTCCTGCACCCGTCGTGCCTGCCAACTGGTCGTAGCGTTGGTTGAAGGAGACTGGGGTGGAGGTCACGGAGTAGTGGTTGTTGGTGCCGCCGCCCATGCCGCCGGCCAGGTTGTTGCCGCCGTCAGGACGTTCGCCGCGATCCCTGCCGTTGCCGGGATTCCCCACCGAGGGGCCGAGGTTGTTGCGGTGACCATAATAGTAGCTGTGGTTCGGGTCGCGGTGGTTGTGGTAGTAGTCAACGGGGGCGCAACCGTGGTGGTAGTGATGATGATGACACGGATCATAGTATACGTAGTGAGGACCGTGCCAGCCCCAACCATAGCGCCATCCGTAGTCATACCAACAGGGCGCGTAGTAGTAGGGACGGTAGTAGTAGTTCGGCCACCACCAGTTGTAACCCAAGTAGATGCTTATGCCGAAGCTCGCCGGGCTGTAGTCGTACCAGTAAAGGTTGGTGAAGAAGGGGTCGTAGTAACCCCAGCCGGCATAGACGTTGGTGTGGAACCGGCGAAGGCGGGAACTGTAGGCGTAGTCGTAATAGTCGTCCGGGTCGTAAGCGTAGCTGCTTGAGGCTCCGGTGGCCGCTGTAGAGTCGTCCACCACTTCCATGTAGGTGGTGACCACCGGCTCAGTGCTACCCGGGTAATAGGTCAATGTACGGAGGAGGTTGCCGTTCTCGTCGGTCTCGTAGATTATGGAATCGGCTTCCACGGCAGGCTTTCCGGTCGCCTTCTGTGAGGCGCTGGCTTTCACCGACTGGGCGTCGTTCTCGCCCGTAGTCGAGTAAATGTCGTCGTAATAGGCGAAATTCGCTGTCGAACAAGCGGCCAATAAGCAAGTTATTGCGCTCAGTACGAATAAAATTTGTTTCTTCATAATGTCCTCCTTATCTCTTAATTTATTATTTTTGCACCTTAATTTTTTATTAGACGGCAAAAGTACTAAAAAGTTAATATATATCAGTTTTTATGGCAAAAAATTTTTGTACAAGAGCAGAGAATTATTCGCAGTGGTATAATGACATTGTGAAGAAAGCGGACCTGGCGGAGAACTCCTCCGTGCGTGGTTGTATGGTTATAAAACCCTACGGATATGCGATTTGGGAGAAAATGCAACGTCAATTGGACCAGATGTTCAAGGATACAGGCCATTCCAACGCCTATTTCCCGATATTCATCCCGAAATCTTTCTTCAGCCGTGAAGCCAGCCATGTGGAGGGCTTTGCCAAGGAATGTGCGGTGGTGACCCATTACCGTCTGAAGAACGACCCGAACGGCGGCGGCGTTGTCGTTGACCCAGAAGCGAAGCTGGAAGAGGAACTTATCGTGCGCCCCACTTCCGAAACCATCATCTGGGACACCTACAAGAATTGGATACAATCCTACCGCGACCTCCCCATCCTATGCAACCAGTGGGCTAACGTCGTCCGTTGGGAGATGCGTACCCGCCTCTTCCTCCGCACCGCCGAATTCCTCTGGCAGGAAGGCCACACCGCCCACGCCACCCGTGAAGAAGCCCTCGAGGAAACCGACAAGATGATCCATGTCTATGCCGATTTCGCCGAGAAACACATGGCCATCCCCGTCGTCATGGGTGTCAAGTCCCCGAACGAACGCTTCGGCGGCGCCCTCGACACCTACTGCATCGAAGCCCTCATGCAGGACGGCAAGGCCTTGCAGGCCGGCACCTCCCACTTCCTCGGCCAAAACTTCGCCAAGGCTTTCGACGTGAAGTTCCTCAACCAGAAGAACGAACAGGAATATGTGTGGGCCACCTCCTGGGGCGTCTCCACACGACTCATCGGCGCCCTCATCATGACCCACTCCGACGATAACGGCCTCGTGCTTCCTCCCGTCCTTGCACCTATCCAAGTGGTCATCGTTCCGATTTACAAAACCGAAGAACAACGTCAACAGATTGCAGACAAGGTAGATACACTCGTCCAAAAACTCAAGTCCCTCGGCATTGCCGTCAAGTTCGACAACGATGACACCAAGCGCTCCGGTTGGAAGTTCAACGAATATGAACTGAAAGGTGTCCCCGTACGCGTGGCCATCGGACCCAAAGATATGGAGAATAACGAAGCAGAAGTGGCTCGCCGCGACACCATGGAGAAATACAATGTCTCCTTCGACACGCTCGTGGAACATATCCAACATCTTTTGGAGGAGATTCAACAGAACCTCTACAACAAAGCACTCAAGTTCCGTGAAGAACATACCTACAAGGCTGACACCTGGGACGAGTTCATCGACCTGCTCGACAACAAGCCCGGATTTGTTTATGCCCACTGGGACGGCACCCCTGAAACCGAAGAGAAAATCAAGGATCTTTGCAAGGCGACCATCCGCTGCATTCCGTTCAACAACCCTCAAGAAGAGGGCAAGTGTATCCTTACCGGCAAGCCGTCGCACCAACGGGTGTTGTTCGCACGGGCCTATTAACGGCACTCAACCGAATTGTCCGCTATGTGGAGACGCAAATTCCTGCGTCTCCACAAGGGACGAAACCATAATGATAATGTAAATATGAATCAACCAGATAAATACGAAGATTCCCTCGCGGCGTTCCGGCATCTGCTGCAAATCATGGATGAGTTGCGGGAAAAGTGCCCGTGGGACCGGGAACAAACCTTCGATTCCCTTCGAAATCTCACCATTGAGGAGACGTTCGAGCTGGCAGATGCTATTTTCGGGAAAGATTACCAGGACATGTGCAAGGAACTCGGGGATCTGATGTTGCATATTGTGTTCTATTCCAAGATTGCATCTGAACAGCATCTCTTTGATATTAAGGATGTTATTAATCAATTATGCGACAAGTTGATACGCAGGCATCCCCATGTCTATGGGGAGAAGGCTGCTAATACCGCCAACGAGGTTCATGAGAACTGGGAGAAAATAAAGCTGAAAACCGAGGGCAACCGCTCCGTCCTGGGGGGCATCCCCTCCGCAATGCCGGCACTCACCAAAGCCTACCGCATTCAGGATAAGGCCAATGGCGTCGGCTTTGACTGGGACAACAAGGACCAGGTGTGGGAGAAAGTTCAGGAAGAACTCGGCGAACTGCAGGAAGAAGTACGTAACAACCGGCAGGACAGGATGGAAGAGGAGTTTGGCGACGTTCTCTTCTCCCTCATCAACTACGCCCGCTTCCTCCATATACATCCCGAGGATGCCTTGGAGAAAACAAACCGCAAGTTCATCCGCCGCTTCCAACTGCTCGAAAAGATGGTGCGTGAAGACGGGCGCAACCTCACAGACATGTCTCTCGCCGAAATGGATAAATATTGGGAAAAGGCGAAACAGTTAAAAACATTGGATGATGCGCTATAAATTAAATATAGTATATATAATATTGTTGTATATTTTGGCTATTTTGACGCCTCTCGGCCTACTGGCCCAAAAACCCTCCAAGGCGGCAAATCTGTTCGAGAAAGCCAAGCTGTCCATGCAGTCGCACGACTTCGTCAAAGCCATGAATTATCTGAACCAGGCGCAGGCGAAAGACCCGAACTACTCTGACATCTACATCATGAAAGGGGATATATACAACTTCCAACTCAAGTCCGACTCCGCTATGGTCAATTACCAGCATGCCATTGACCTGATTGGCGATCCGGATCCGATGCTCTATTTCATCGCCGGCAGCGAAGGCGCCAAGTGCGGTGCCTATGAGTATACCCTCAACACCATGCAGCTTTTCCTCCAAAAGGGAATCCAGTACTCGGAAGTGCATCCCGATGCGCAGAAGATTATTGCCAATTGCCGCTTTGCCATCGACGCGATGCGGCATCCGCGCCGTTTCGAGTTAGTCAACCTCGGGCCGAACATCAATTCCGAGTGGGACGAGTCGCTTGCCGCCATCACGGCGGATGACGAACAGATTGTGTTCACGGTCAAGCGGCCTCGCGACCAACAGACGGTCTGCGCATTCTGTCTCAATGAAGAGGATCTCTACTTCAGCCGGCGAGTCGATGCAGAGTGGTCGCCGCGCCAGGCATTCGGCTCCCCCATCAAGACTGGCTACAACGAAGGCGCACAGTGCGTGTCCCCCGACGGCAAGTACTTGCTCTACACCATGTGCGATGCCGACTACGGCATTGGAAGCTGCGACCTCTACTGGGCGAAGCTCATGGGCGGCCGCTGGTCGAGGCCCCGTAACTTCGCCGCCCCGGTCAACACCCCTGCCTGGGAGAGTCAGCCTACGATGGCTTCCGATGGCATGACCATCTACTTCGCCTCTTCCCGTCCCGGCGGGTATGGCGGCATGGACATATGGGTCACCACCATGACGGCCGAAGGAGAGTTTTCGATTCCGGAAAACCTTGGCCCTGAGATTAATACGCCTGGCGACGATGCTGCGCCCTTTATCCATAGCGACGGCCGCACCCTCTACTTCGCCTCGAACGGAAGGGTCGGCATGGGCGGCTACGACCTGTACTATGCCACCCGTCTTCCCGATGGTACCTGGACCTCTCCGAAGAATCTGGGTTACCCCATCAACTCCCCCGCTGACGAAATCAACATCTTCATCAACGCTTCCGGTACGATGGCCTATATCGCCTCCGACAAGGATGGGGGGTTCGGCGGTCTTGACCTCTACAGCTTCGAACTTGACGACCAGCTCCGCCCGAATCCCGTCACCTACATCAAAGGACGGGTGAGAGATGCTTTCACCGGAGACCCCCTTGAGGCCCGTATCGAGATGATTGACTTGAGTACCAAACAGTTACTTACTTCTACCACGTCGGATCCCAAAGACGGTAGCTATCTCGCCTGTATCCATACGGGTGGCAATGTCCTGCTTAATGTTTCCCATCCTGACTATCCTTTCTACTCCGAGAACTTCCAGCTGGAACGCAGCTATACGGAACTCTCTCCCTATCTCAAGGACATCGCCCTCCAGCCCACGGACGTCGGAACGGTGGTTGCACTGAAGAATGTCTTCTTTGACTTCGACCGCACCGAACTCAAGCCAGAGTCGTTTGTGGAGCTCGACCGCCTGGCTGATTACCTGCGCAAGAACCCCGCATTGCGTATTGAAGTTTGCGGACATACCGACGACCAAGGCACGGATGAATACAACGACCGACTTTCCGAGAACCGGGCCAAGTCTGTTTATGAATACCTTGTGGGCAAGGGCATTCCCGCAGACCGGTTGCAGTACAAGGGATATGGCAAGCGGGTTCCTGTCGCCGACAATGGCACGGAAGAGGGCCGGGCGGAGAACCGGAGGACCGAGTTCAAGATAATCCGTTAGCGGAGGGGGCTTCATGGTTGCGAGTCCGGTTTTTGTGCCAAATCACTGAAAATCAGCTATAAATGTCAGTATAAACCGTTAAATATCAACGTATTAATCCATATCGCGCCGAGAATTCGATATTTCGGCGCGATTTGATTAATTATACAGTGTGTTTGATTCTCGCGGCGATGTCGGATATGGGTTGTTTTAAGAGGGGTTGGAAGTTACGGTTGCGGTTTGCGCATTTGCGGACGGTCGAGCTGTTGAAAACATTGTCAGTATCTGTGGAAAAAAAATCACAACCTTATTTTTGTCATAATCCATTGATTATATGATGATTAAATCTACTACCAAAAAAAAACAAAAAAAATAAGATAGGTGGATATACAATGAAAAAAAAATGTATTTTTGCAGGTTAAAAATTATGTATAGTGTAATGTAATGTATAGTGTTGAAATAAAGGCTGAAAAAGAATCGAATAGAGAAAAATAAATAATATAAATTACAAATTAAACAAAAACAGTATGAAAAAACTATTATCAATTTGCTTTCTAAGCATTCTGCTGGGGCTTCTGAGCTTCAGCACAAGCGCGCAAAGCAATTTCTGGATTGAGAATCTCCAGCCGGAGACGATCACCGGTGTTGCGAACGCTGCTGGCGGCAATTTGGTGCTGGACAATGTCCTGAACCCCGCCGTGGTTGGTAATACGGACCTGTACGAGCTGCATTTCTGCCCGACAGGTGCTGACGCCAACAAGAGAGTCTCAATTGACTGGTTGCTGTACCGTGATGGCCAGCTGGTGAATGAGAATCTGTCCGCTTATGCAGATTTCTACATTTACACGCTCTATCCGGAACTGAACCAGCAGGGCCAATGCCAGTCCATCCATTGGCTCGGCGGCCAGATGCCGAACAACTACGGCTTCTGCAACGCGCCGACCCAGGCTGACATGTTCTCCGGCTGGCAGTGTAATACGCCGACCAACTACCCTGGCGCCATGCCGGTCAGCCAAGGCACTCCTGGTCAGACGATTACCAACTACATCACGATGGAAACCGCTCCCGCTATGGGCTTCACCCCCATCTATACCGAAGCTCTCGACTACTTCTATGCGAACTTCCTGGCACAGACCCGCACGGTCGTCCAAATCAAATGGAAACAAGTTGGTAATTACGCTCTTGTGATGCGTGTCCGCGAACGCGTCGGCGGTACCGATTGGAACAACCTCACCTGGGGCGAGTCCGAAACCCAATACATCGGCGGACACATGTCCTGCTGTGGCAATATCATCGCTTCCGACTCTATCCACTATCTTGTGAAAGGCTCCCTCTCCAAGGAAGTCTGCGACAACACCACGTTTGAATACGGTCGTCCCGTCTATACGTTCAACGAGGATCTCTCCAACAGAAATGTCGACACCCTGATCGTTTTCGGCGACCTGATCGGTGAAGGCGCTTGCGAGCACTTCCAAGTGGAACGCCTCGACACTGTCCATTTCTATGTCCGCCACACACCTATCGTTGCGGCTCAAAACGCGAACCTCTGCAAATGCGATGTCTTCGGTATGGAACAGCTCCTTGCCCTGATCACCATGGATCAAAGAGGCCTCGACGCCACCGCTTCCGCTACCAAGCTCCAATGGTATTATCGTTCCGGTCTCCAAATGAAATGGAACGACACCCCTCCGACTATCAGCACAGCTATTGGCGAGCACAGCTATATGGTTCGCCAAGTGAACACCTATAACGACACGCTCGTCTGCGAGGGTCCGGCCGTCACGTTCACGGTGACGTTCAGCGAGTTGGAAGCCCCCGTACTCGTTGGCCCCGCCCAAACCGAATATTGTCTTGAGGCTATTGACGCCAACACGATGCTCAACGTCGCTTCCACCCCGGATGAGAGCTGCGCCTCTACCACCCTCTGGTACAGCAACCTGTCCAGACCGTTATATTATGAATCAATGGCAATTGGCAATCTGTATTCCAGCTATATTGACACCAACACCTTTGTCTTCAAGGGTAACAATCTGAATGTCAACTTGCAGGATTACATGCCTTCCGTCAACAAGGACACGGTGATCTATTTCTTTGCTGTCTCTTACGGTGAGGCTGCCAACTGCACCTCCAAAATGTACAGCTACTTCACGGTCACCCTGCACCAGACCCCGGAACTGGCTGCCGTTACCACTCCTGACTCCCTCAACTGTCTTGGTGCTGAGGTGACGATGAAGGTGAAAATCAACAACAACACCGACCAAACGGACGCTGACTATACCTATCGTTGGACGAATGTGACGGAGATGTTGGTCAATGGCGAGAGAGTTGTGGCTAATCCTGAGGTTGAAAGCACCGTCACGGGTGTCGCAACTTCGAGTTTTGATCTCCCCTTCAATCCAGTTTATAACAATACCTATTCACAGCAGATCTTCACCAACGAGGAAGTCGCTGCCGGTAAAATCACAAAGGTCGCTTTCGATTGGGCAGTCGATAGAAATCTGACCAAAA
Source organism: uncultured Bacteroidales bacterium (assembly GCA_946186495.1). Classification (GTDB taxonomy): domain Bacteria; phylum Bacteroidota; class Bacteroidia; order Bacteroidales; family WCHB1-69; genus F23-D06. Next base: position 79,104 of record CAMHNQ010000003.1, on the reverse strand, counting down.
ACATTCAAATTTATCTCTCTACCACGGATCAATCCTACTTCAACACCTCTACGAGGGCTTGGTTCCCGCAAGGGGTAAAAGTGTATGACGGTACTTTTTCTTTTGGTCAACCCGGATGGAATGAAATTGAGCTTCAAACCCCGTACGATTACGATGCCACCCAGAATTTGGTTGTGACGGTTGCTGTGAAGAATGCGCCTACTGCGAGCGGTGCTATGTTTCGTGGATCTAGTTGCGATGGAAATATGGTAATGTATTGGCGCAGTGATTACAATTCTTCATACATCGATAACCCGAATTCAATTCCGAGTAATAGTCGTAGGTATCAAAATTATCGTAGCAATATCCGTTTCACGGTCGAGGGTGAGATTCCTTCCACGGCTGAGAAAAACCAGGAGGCCTACAATGTCATCCCCGATACGGCCCTGTGCGGTGACCAGTTCACCTCTTCCGTGTTTGTGGTTGACGCTAACGGCTGTAAGTCCGATGTGGTGACCTTCAACTACGCTGTGGGCGATACCGTCGCTCCTGTCGTGACCCCGGCCGCCTACACGACGGTTGTCAACACCTGCGACGCCGAGGCTTTCCCGGCTGCTTTCGCTACTGTCGAAGCCTTCAACGCTTCCAATATCGCAGAGGTCACCGACAACTGCAATCTGATTTCTATGACCTCCCAGGCTCGTATCCTTTCCACTGCTGACACGACCTGTCAACTGGTGATGGAAAGAGTCTATACATTCAAAGACAGCTGCGGCAACACCGCAACTTTCACCCACACGATCATCGGCCGCGACTCTGTGGCTCCTGAGTTCACCAACGACAGACCTATCCGCATCTTCCCGGTTCCTGCCGGCGACTGCAAGTTCAACTCCCCCGACAGCATGACGTTCGTCAACGCCATCGCCCCCTATGTGTATGACAACTGCACCGACAGCGCTTACCTGATGAGCACCGTCGCCTTCACCTGGGAGAACAACACCGAGTCCCCGATTGGCGCAACCAACATCTTCAGGGAACGCAACCACCTCACCGTTGCTGTGACTATCACCGACAGATGCGGTAACAGCACTACCGAGCTCCAGCTCTTCCTTGATCGTCCCGACACGCTTGACATCCTCCCGAACGCCATCATTTTCGACCGCAACATCTGTTTTAACGACACGATCAACCTTGAGTTCCTCGACTCCAAGATTGTTGACGACACCGTTTCCGGCCCGTTCGTTCCCTACACCTATGCTTGGAGCGAAGTGAATGGCAAACCGGTTGAGTTCACCAACGTCAATGGCACCGTGACCGGCGTCGTCGCACCCGCTGCCGGCGACTATGAGTTCGTGATGACCGTCACCAACGCCATCGGCTGCAGCGCCGTTTCCGACCCTGTCTTTGTGCACGTCAGAAACCTGCCGACCGTCACCATCGAACCCGTTGTCCTCAACGGCGCTACCGAGCCCTACTGCCCGACCTATGGCAACCTCACCATCGAGGCTGTCTCCCATAACCTTGAGCCTTATCAGGCTATCATGGACTACACCTGGTCCGGTGAGAGCGTTAACAACATGCCTCACACCAACAGCACTTGGATCACCATCATCCCTGAATGGTGCGACACGGTCTATACCGCTAAGGTTGTCGTCACCGATGACCTCGGATGTATGAGCGAAGCTACCCGCACTTTCACCTCCCAGGCTCAGGCTCCTGCCTTCATCAGCACGATTCCCGATACCACTGTGAACATTTCCGAAGGTTGTAAGCTCCTTGTCCCTGACTTCAAGGATCTCGTCACCCGCGAAATGATTTCCGACAACTGCTATTCTTTCTCTGAGATTACCGCCAAGGCTGACTGGTATAAGCAGGAACCTGCCGCCGGCACTGTCTTCACCGCCGACACCCAAGTGGTGACCATCACCGTCAAGAATCCTTGCGGTGCTGTGACGACTACCACCGTGAACGCCCTCAAGCCTGCCGACTACATCTCTGTCAGCATTGCTCCTCTTACCCAAGCTGAATGTCAAGAGACGATCGAGCTTGACGGTGTTGACTACAATGCCACTGCAACTCGCGGCGACAATGTCGAGACTAATGTCACCTGGTCTTGGAAAGAAGTTGGCGGCACCACTGTGCTGAGCACTTCCGATGTCCTGACTATCCAAGAGGCTCTCGAAGCTGGTGAGTATGAATACCAAGTTACCGTTACGGATGTCTTTGGCTGTCAGGCTTCTGCCACTGCCAACCTTACCGTTTTCTACCAGGGCGACGACATCCACACCCGTATTTGGCCCTCCACCATGTGCGAGCGCAACAACGGTATCATTTCTGTTGACACTGTTCCTTCCGGTTTCTACGTCATACTCTGGAACGATATCTACGGACCTATTACCAAACGTTCCGATGTTCCTTTGCATCCTGAACAACAGCTTCCTTGGAACACTATCGTCTTCGACTCCCTTGCCGCTGGCGATTACAATGTTGCAGTCGTCACCCTCGATGGTTGCGAGCGCAGCACTGTCGTGACGGTTGGTTCCACCATCGTGCTTCCTGCACCTCCTGTTTACACTGTCGAGGATGTTACGGTTTGCGCCGACAACAACGGCCGTATTATCCTTACTCAGGAAGCCGGCTACACCTATACGCTTGTTAAAGACGGTGAAGTTCTTACTTCTTACGAAGGCCTCTCTCATGGCACTTATACCATTATCAAGACTGATGTCATGACGCATTGCGCTACGGCTGTGAACGTCTTTGTCGGTATGGAGACCGAGGACGAGGTATTCGTTGCCACCTCCACTGCCAATACTAACTGCACCGAGCCTAACGGTACCATTACGTTGAAGACTCCTGGTCTCCAGTACGAAATCCACTGCGTTGAGACCTCTGGTTACGAGTACACTACGGGCGTGATCGCTGCTGACACGACGATCACCGGTCTTGTCAATGGCTCCTACTCCATCACTGTTTATAACCCTGTCACCGGTTGTTACGGCGAGGGTTCTGTCCGCGTTAACGATGGGCGTACTTATCCCAATATTCAGGTCAGTACCACCAACAACCAATTCTGTGTCAACGATTATGTTGACACTGTGAATGGTTCTATCAAGATTAACAACAAGACCGCTTACGCTTCTTATGTTCTGTACAATTCCGACAATGATTCCATCGCAGACCAGACCTCCGCTAACAATGTCTGGACGTCTCTGCCTGCCGGTACCTATTCCATCATTGCCTATACTCCTAACAACTGTCAGGTCACCAAGACGAACATCAATATCACAAACGAGACGGTTACTCCTTATATCACTTACATCACCCATCGCAATGACTTCTGTGATTCCACGTTGTTCAACGGTTCAGTGAAAGTTGTTCTGAACAAGAGAAACGGATCCCTTTATTCGCCTATTAGTGCCAAGGGCTTCAGAGTTGTTGGCAACAACTACGACTCTCTCCAGTTGGTGAACGGTAACAACGCAGTTTTTGCCGGCCTCAACAGTGGTACTTACAATGTTACGGCTGTCAGCACATTCAACTGTCCTGCCACCAATACATTCACCATTGACCAGTATGCTATCGACGAGATTTCCCTCGTCTCCACTCCGGATCATTTCTGCGCTCCTACCTTTGAGAAGCCCGGTAACGGTACTGTGACGGTTCTCAAACCTGTACACAGCACAACTGACTCCCGCATCTTCATGTACTATTTCTATGACGCCGACGATGTTGACATGGATGTTCCTTACGAACTGCCCATGACCACAACCAAGTATTGGCTTGCTCACGGTGATTATCACGTTGTTGCTTTCGAGCCTGCTACGGGTTGTAGTATCGACGGTTACATCAATGTCGCGTGGGAGCCTTATACGGTTAACTTCGAGGTCGAGACCACTCCTTCCTATACCTGCAGCCAAGTTAATGGCAACGGTACGCTGACGGTTGTCAACCCGACTTCCACGAATCCTGAGCCTGTCTTTACCTACAGCATCGATGGTGTGAACTTCACCACGAACCCTGTTTTCACCAACCTCGTTGGTACTGAATACACTGTCACTGTGAAGGACACCACTTCTTCCTGTACTTTCGAGAGAGTGGTTGCCGTTCCTACTGCCGACAGCTGCGCTCCTGTTATCACGATCAGCGACAACTTCGGCGTTGGCGAAGAATTCCACTACTGCTACGGCACCGAGGGCATCATGCTCACTGCCAATGCTGTTGATACCTGCGACAATGTTCAGCTTGAGTACAGCTGGTACGCTCCTTGCGCTGATCCCAGCACGTCCAGCACTGCTGTCATCCCTGTCCAGACCGACCACTATGTTGTGAATGGTTGCGATTACATCCTTACGGTTCACAACCCTGTCACCGGATGTGACTACAACCGCACGGTTCGCGTCTATATCCACCCGAATCCTGAACTCTATCTGACCATCAACGGCCGTGAGGCCAGCACCACTCATCCGAACTCTTTCTGTGAGAATGAGCCTCTGACCATCACCGTCCACAACCGTAACTTCGAGGAACTCGATGTCGAGTCCATCCAGTGGACCCTCGGTCATGTGGGTACTGGTGTCCGGACCATCAATGTTGTCGGTACCGACTACGCAAATGACAATGTCACTTTCTGCGTGAGAGCTGCCAACACCTTCGGATGCATGTCGGGCATTACCTCCATCCCCGTGAACTTCAAGCGCATTGACCGTGTGAGTGTCGTTGAAACCGCTTGTGAGCGCTACACGCTTCCCGGATCGAATGGTGTCGTTGTCCTTCCTCAAGGTCAGGATTATCCTTACACCACCACGAGAGAAATCTCCTACACCAGCGTCACCAAGGGCTGCGACAGCATCGTGACCTATACCATCACGCTTATCGGCGCCCCGACGGTTACGCCTAACCATTACGAGGTTCCCGCTTTCTGTGAGACCGAGAACAAGACCCTGGCTGACTTCAACGCTACCTTCGTCCCTGACTGGAACGGTTCCGAGGGCGATGTGAAGTGGATGTGCAACGGTGTTGAACTTCCCGAAACCACTGAGATTGACTATGAGTTCGCCTCTACCCACAATAATGTGACCAGAGTCTTCACGAACGACTGTGGTACTGTTTCCGCAGGCATCGAGTTTGAAGTGAGCAAGGCCCCGGCTATCGATTCCTTCGCGCTGGCTACCTCTTATTGCAACAATGAAGCTGCATCTCTTAAATTCAGAGTCTCCACGTTCGGTACTCCGGCAACTGCTACATTGACCTTCAATGGCGCTACTGTCGGTACTTATAATGTGACGGCTGAAAACCAGGAGTTCACTTACAACTTCACGCCGAGATACTACACTCACCACGGTCAGTCCCTTACGCTGACGGTTGCCAATAACAACGGCCTCTGCGCCGAGGCTACGGCCAACGGTACTTTCCATGTTGATACCACGATCTACACCATCGCAGCTAAAACTTATTGTGAGGGTGACATTCTGCACTTCAGCGATTTCGTGACCGGCGACTTTACGAACGTTGCCATTTACACCGCCGCTCAGGTGCCTGGTGGTGTCAGTGATGGTATGGCAGTGCCTTACGCCCTGAACAATGCCAATATCTTCTTCACGATGCAAGACCATTGTGGCAACACTGTTACTACGAACACAGTGATCGTGACGGTGAATCCTCAGCCGAGACTCACTGTTGACGAGCTCCCGACCGACCTTTGTATCAATGACGCCGCTACAGCTCTTGAAAACGCGATCCACACGGAGTTTGCCGATGAAGAGCACTGGATTGTCAATATGCCGAATGATCCTATGCAGTTTACTTCCGCAGAATCTGTAGTTGCGCTCATCCAAGACAATCCCAATGCGAATGTGGCTTACTATGTGGAGAATGACTGCGGCAACAAGACTGTCAACTTGGGTACGTTCCGTATCCTCGATAAGATTGATGTTGCAGTTTCCAATGTGACGGTTTGTCCGAACGTCACGGCTGACGAGATTATTACTGGTGTTCATGCTGTGATTAACGACTATGGCAACTATGCCGCTTCTGAGGTGAGTGTGAACTATGCTGTTGTTCGCGGTTCTAACGTGTTGGCTCTCAACGCCGCTCTTCCGATCCAAGCTGGCGACAGAATCAGAGTGATCGCCACTCCGAACATCGCTCCGGATTGCGGTGCTGACACGGCATTCGCTCAGGTTACGGTGAAGACGAACAGCTACACAACTCCTGTTTATCAAGCTGCTTGCAGCGGTGCTCAACTAAGTGCGTTCGTCGCCACACAGCCTTCGTGGACCGGCACGGCTTCTGTCACGGCTTCCGGTTGGAAGACCTGCAACAACGCCGATGGCGCCAATGCTACGGCTGCCACCGCTTCTACCGTCGTCACCGACGCTGCTGATGTCTATGTCAGTTACACCTGGACGACCGAGTGCGGCGAAACCTTCAACACTCCTTGGACGAAACTCACGGTGAACAATGTTCCTGTTGTCTCCCTGAACGACGAAATCGAAATTTGCGAAGGCAATGCGATTACCATGGCTCAGGCCGGTCTGACCGTCAACTTCCACGGCAATGCCGACAAGTATGACACCGCTTGGACCGTTGACGGCAACGCCTTCGACTTCGCCACGGTGCTGACTTCCGAACAGTACAACGGCAAGAAGCTCGTCGTCACGCTCAACGACAACGGAGAGGCTTGCGGTATCGTCCGCGACACGCTGACCCTCGTTGTCAACCCGCTTCCGGATCCTACGATTGCCGGACCTGAAAGAGCTTGCGCCGGTGAGTCTATCACTATCCTTGCTGAACTTGGTTTCACTAATTATGTCTTCAACATCAATGGTGTTGAACAAGATCCTCAAACTGGTAATTCATTCACCACGATTGCTTCTATGCAAGGTGACGAGATCGGCGTTGAGTACACGACGGTCACCGTTACTGTCACCGACGCCAACGGTTGCGTGGGTACCTCTTCCGAGTCTGCTGTAATCAAGGTCACCAATGCTCCTGAGTTCATCTTCACCAACGAGAACGGCGATGAAACCCACAATTTCACCGCCCAGACGGGTGAATACCTGAACTACACCTGGATGGTTGGTACCGAATGCTTCAACCCCGACACCTTGGTCTATGTTGAGTATGACATTTACTACAATGGTGTTAAGATCGCCGACAACCAAATCGGTGAATACTTGACGACCCAGACGCTCATCAACCCGTTGGATCCTGCACAGTCTCCTTCTTGGGTTACTTCCAACACCATGAGCTGGCTCAGCGGTGACGGCACTCCTCTTACCAATACCTCTTACTTCAACTATGCTGTCTCCAACCCGTCATCTGCCACTTCCGGAAACCACTTCCCGAGTTCTAATCTCGGCCTGAGCAATAACAACGTTTACGACGATTTGTGGATGCACTTCCTCGCTAACCGTCCTGTTGACGCTCAGATTGTCCCGTTCAGACTCGCTGGTGAGTACAAGGTTGTTTACAGACTGATGGCTACATCCAACAATAACGACTTCCAACACCCGTACACCAATGAGAACGGTGAGCAACAGCACATCGGCGGCCAGAACTCTATGGTCAGCACTTATGTCCGCACGCTGCTCGTTACCGACTCCATCATCATCAACGTCACTGGTGAGAGCATGGTTGCTCAAGAGCCTGTTACTGAACTTCCTGTTGTTACTCCTGCCATCACAGGCGATGAGGCTGTGATTGTGCCCGAGATGGAAGTTTGGCCGAACCCGGCTCCTGCCATCACCACGACTTTCAAGGCTCGTGTCCACAACATGAGCGGCGAAGCCACCGTGACGATCACTTCTCTTGCAGGCAAGCAGATCTACACTGGTAAGATCTTCATTGACAATGATAATTACTATTTCGAGTCTAACGTTGACAATTTGTCGCTTGGTTCTTATATCATGACCGTCCGCACTGCTGACGCCGTGGTTACCAAAAAACTTGTTGTCATGGTCTCGTCAAAGTAATGAAGTTATCCATTAAGCGAAGGAGTTGTACGCACATCGCGTGCAACTCCTTTTTTTTTAGGTTTTAATTACAGCATTTCCTTTTTCCCCACATTTGCCATTCATGAAGCGGTTGAATTTTTTCAGTCATTATGTGTTCCGACTGGGATTGGTGTTCCTGTCCAATCTCGTGTATGTCATCCTTACGATCTTCGTTTTCATGATGATAGAGCCTTTTCTCAAGCTTCTCTTTCATGGCAGCCTTGAGGGATTAAGTCCGATATCCTCCTATATGGTGGGGCTTTTGGGTAAGTTCGTCCCGTTCGTGGAGGCGCGTGGCGCAGTGGTTGGGATCATCCTTTTCGCCGCCCTGCTCTATCTCCTCCGCAATCTCGCCTCTTACTTCTCCCACTGGAATATGGCTCATGTTCGCAGTGATTTTCTTTTCAACATCCGTAACCGTCTTTACGACAAGATGATTTCCCTGCCGTTGGGCTATTTCAACCGCGAGAATCGGGGAGACATGGTGACGCGTGCCGTCAACGATACGCAGGAGGTTGATTATACGATTCTCAATTCCATTCAGCAGTTTCTGACCGATCCCATTGCGCTCCTTTGTTATCTCGTCTGCCTTTTCTGGATCGACTACCAGCTTTCCCTGTGGGCAGTCTTGCTGATGCCGGCCTCTTTTCTGGTCATCGGGTTTCTCTCCTACCTCTTGAAGCGTTCTTCCAAAACCTATCGGCAGCGACTTGGCGTCCTGCTGTCGCATGTTGAGGAAACCATCTCCGGGCTTCGGGTGATATACGGTTTCAATGGGCAGAAACGGATGTACGGGAAGTTCCGCCGCCTGAACACGCATTTCCATCAGAACCAGCGCAAGGTTTATCGTCAGACTTACCTTGCATCGCCGCTCAGTGAGTTCCTGGGTGTCACTTCCGTGATGGTGATCCTGGTCATCGGGGGGACGCTGGTGCTCTCGCAGCGGTCGTCGCTCTCGCCTGAGATGTTCATCACCTATATCGCCCTCTTTTCCCAGATTATCACGCCGGCGCAGAACATTTCCTCCGCCTTTTCGGAATACAAGAGGGGAGAGGCGGCGTTGGACCGCATTCACGAGTTCCTGTCCATTGCAGACTCCGTTGAAGAGCGTCCTGACGCGCTTCCCGTCGGGGGATTTCAGGATGCTTTGGATTTCAAGCATGTGAGTTTCACTTATAAGGGATGTGACGGTGAGGTCATCCACGATGTGAGTTTGAGAATTTCCAAAGGTACATCAGTGGCCTTTGTCGGGCTGTCCGGGTCCGGCAAAACAACCCTGACGGACCTGTTGATGCGCTTTTACGACCCCACGAAGGGTTCGGTTCTTCTCGACGGGGTGCCGGCAGACCGTTTCCGTATTTCGGACTACCGCCGTCTTTTCGCCTTGGTGTCGCAGGACGTGATGCTCTTCCACGACACGATATACCGGAACATCACGATGGGTTTTCCTGCCACGATGGAGGAGGTCGAGGAGGCCGCGAGGGTTGCGAACATCTACGATTTTGTGATGTCGCTGCCCGGTGGGTTCCAGCATGAGGTGGGAGACCGCGGGGTGACGCTTTCCGGCGGGCAGCGGCAGCGTATCAGTATCGCGCGCGCCGTCTTGCGCAAAGCTCCTGTGCTCATTCTCGACGAGGCCACCTCTGCGTTGGACACGGAGTCCGAACGGCTCTTTCAGCAGTCTGTGGAGACCCTGTCGAAGCGGTGTACCGTGGTGATGATCGCGCATCGGCTCTCTACCGTCCAACATGCCGGCTGCATCTGTGTCCTCAATGCCGGCCGTATCGTCGAGCAGGGTACGCACGACGAGCTGATGGCCGCGCACGGGGCCTACTACCAGTTGGCCGTCAGCAGCTGACACCCTAATGTCCAAATCCCAAGTCATAAGTCACAAACCAACGTCAAAAGTCAAAAGTCACAAATCAAGAAACAATGGCAAAACATAAGTTAGCGAGGTTCGCGGAGAACGCGACGTTTGATAATTTGTTCCAGCATACGGAGTATGACCGCGCGGGCGAGGCGTTCCCGTTGCGTGGCCGGTGGCGGGAGGACTATTTCCGCAATGACCGGCCGATCGTGCTGGAGTTGGGTTGCGGTAAAGGGGAGTACACGTTGGCGATGGCGCAGCGTTTTCCCGGCCGCAACTATATCGGGGTGGACCGCAAGGGTGCGCGGTTATGGCGGGGCTGCAAGGATGCCCTTGAGCAGCAGTTGGCCAACGTGGCGTTCCTGCGCATCACCATTGACCACATAGAGCACTATTTCGCGCCCGGCGAGGTCGATGAGATTTGGGTGACATTCCCGGATCCCCAGATCAAGAAGGAGCGCAAGCGGCTGGTCGGCCCCCACTTCGTGAACGACTACTACCGCCGGATATGGCCCGCCGAGGGTGGGCTTCTGCATCTCAAGTGTGACAGCGACTTCCTTTACGAGTATCTTCTGGAAGTGGCGCCCGAACAAGGATGGCAGATCTTGGAAAACATCCCGGACGTCTATGCCGGTGCCGCCGACCCCCTGCTCACGGAGGTGCAGACCTTCTACGAACGCAAATGGCTGGAGGAGGGCAAGACGATACACTATGTGAAGTTAGCAGTCAGAAGTTAGCAGTTATGATTACCAAGATTGTGTTGACGGGTGGGCCTTGTGCGGGCAAAACCACCACGAATGAACGCATAGAGGAGTTCTATGCGAAGTTGGGTTATGCGGTGTTCACGCTTCCCGAGGCAGCCACCTTGTTTATCAAGGCCGGTGCCGAGTTCCTCACCAAAGACAGGCATCTCTATTTCGAGATACACCGGAACATGATGCTCTTTCTGCTGCAGATGGAGGATTCGTTCCACAACATTGCCAAGGCGACCGGGAAGCCCGCGATTATCGTCAATGACCGGGGTGCGATGGACCTTTCAGCCTACATGGACCCGGGCGATTGGCAGGAGCTGTTGCGGCAGGTCGGCGTCACTGAAGCCGAGCTCATGGCGCGTTACAAGGCCGTGTTCCACCTGTGCACCAGTGCCAAGGGCGCCCCGAACAGCTACACGCTGAGCAACAACTCCGCCCGTATGGAGGAGACCCTCGCCGAGGCCATCCGCGTGGACGACAACCTCCTCAGGGTGTGGCAGCGCCATCCCGACCTGCATGTCATCCCCTCCACCGAGTTCGTCAAGGACAAGATTGACGGCGTCCTGCTGGGTATTGCGCAGGTGTTGGGCATCCAGGACGATGTGCGCGACCTGATTCTGTAGCCCGGAGGGTTGCGTTCGTCTTTCCGCTCTCAGAACCTGTACATGCCTTGGACCTTCAACTCCGTTTTGTGGGGCTTGTCGATGCGGGTGAGGCCGCTGCCGATGTCGGTGCGGTTGAGATAGCGGGTGCGGGACAGCCGCAGCCAGAGGGTGAAGCGCTGCACCTTGTAGCGCATGAGCAGGTAACCCCGAATTCCCTGATAGTAGTAGGATCCGATCGTGAAGGCGTAGTAGACGTCGTTTTCGTAGGCGTAGAGGCGTTCGTCGTAGCTGTCGGTGTCGAAATAGGCGACGCGCAGCGCGAAGGCCAGATTCGGCCTGTTGAGGCTGACGGAGAAGTCCTGGTAGAGCAGGATGCCCTTGCGCCATTGTCGTTTGCCAGGTTCCCTGTTGAACACCATGTTGAGCTCTGTCTTCGTCTTCAGACAGGGTAGGGGGGTGTTCCCCCACGAGAGCCTGAATCGGTGCCGGCATTGTTCTGCCAGTCGGTGGAGGCGGGGGTCCCCGCTTTCGTTCGAGGGACGTGTTCGCCATTGGTAGCGGAGTGCGAGGTTGCTGTTGCGGGTCAGCCTGCAGGTGAGGCCGGCGCCGGCGTCGAAGCCTTGCACGGGTGCATCGGTGCAGTAGCTCAGCCAAGTCAACCGGTAATAGTCGGCGAAGAGGTCCGCTTCCACGTTTTTCGACAGCACGAGATGCCCGGCAAGGTAGCTCCCGAACTCCCCGCAGCCGTTGGTCCCGGTGCGGAAGCCATTGCCCATGGGAGACTGGAAGTCCGTGGCATAGTGGCGCAGCAGGACGGCGAGCCGGAGCGCGGGTGTGACGGGGAGGATGGCTGCCTGTAAGGCCGCAAGCTTTCCCTTCTCGTTGACGGCCGCCTCCCCGAACAGCAGGCAGTGGCGGATGAGGGCATGGTACGCGAGCCCGGCGTTCCACTGCCTGGGGTGGACCATCGCGTGCCACTTCTCCCGCACGCCGGCACTGTCGCCGTAGTCCCCGTAGCAGACCGCCTGTCCGCTCAGGCCGAACCTGGGCAGGCGGCAGGTGACCGCCCCTCCAAGTGCGGCGTTCCGGCTCTCTGTCACCTCCCCTGCGAAGGCGCTGCCTGCCCAGCGGGTGTTGCCTACGGTGGCGGCCACGCCTCGGAAGTGACGGCTCTCGCTCGTGGTGGCCACCGGGCGGATCCCCTCCCCGAAACGCCTGACCCCATCCACCCCGGAACCTTTCCCTGACATCATCGAGGAACCCAGCACCAGGCCTTGCCCGAAATTGAGCCGGAAATCGCCCAAAACGGCCCGTTTCACCCATCCGGCATTGTCCAGGTGGGCCGAGCCGGAACAGTGGCCGAATCCCCGCCTTTCCGCCCCGCGGAAGAAGGCCTCCCCGGCGTCTTTCTCCCCGGCGAACCGGATGCCGGCGCGCTGGCTGATGGCATACTCGTAACGGAACTGCACGTGCGCCGGCGACCCCTCGTAATGCTTTGGGCGGGTGGTGTCGTAGCCGTCCTGCCGCTCAAGCACTTGCCTGTGACGCACCCAGAAGACATGCCTACCCCCTTTCAACAGCTCCCTGAAGGTCGGATGACGTCTCGGCGGAGGCTCGATCACTGCGAGGCCCGCCAGGCGCAGACGGTCCGCCGCCGTGAACCCTTCAATGGCCTCTATCTCGTGGAGGCTGTATAGCCGGCCGTAAGTCTCGATGTATAGTTGGAGCTGGTAATATTGAAAGTCATTGAGAGATAGTATATTCACGGCTTCCTCATAGCTCAGGTCGTTCATGTTGGGCCGGCGGCCTCCTTGGTTCCGGTCGATTCTCTCCAACAACTCTTCGGATGCGAATTCCAGCCCTTCCGGATGTTGCAGGGCTTCAAGCCCCTGTGTCGCCTCTGCCGGCTCCCATTCCATCTCCCACAGGTCAACCAGGCGCTCGTGGAGTGTCGTGGAATCCGTCTGGGACATGCCCCGCAAAGGGGAGAGCCACAATATGCATGTTATGGACAATAAGTGTTTGGTGTTCATGGCGAATAGCGGTGTTAAGTTTAGGGTTTCATGTTTTCAGGGAAGACGCTCATCCCGATTCGGGGCGAGAGCGCGATGCGGTAATGCCAGGCGGTTTGGATGTTGAAGAGGAAACGCTTGTGTACAATGCTGACGGTCAGTGCGATGCGGTGGCTAGAGCAGTCGGCGGCGAGCAGAAGTGGTTGGGCGGCTTGTGTGAGGATGCGCCCGTTGATTTCCCATGCCCCCGGGAGGCTTTTCGACATCGTTAGGGCGACCAGCAGCTTCCGGGAGGGCAGGTAGCCGCAACTGATGGAAAACTTCAGCGGGATCACCTCCTTGCCAATCAAGCCGTAACGCATCAAGAACGGGTTGAAGACGGTGGTCTCCACCCATAACGTCGGGGTTATCCGGCAGGCGAACGCGAAGTCGGTGGAGATGGAGTGCCGGGCTGGGTAGTCGCGGGCATGTTGTACTGAATAAAACAGTCTGGTACACAGCGAGAAACGGTTGCCGAAGTTTCGCCCGTAGCCTACGGCGAGCTGGAGGTCCCCGTAGTGTGTGTAGCCATAGTGCGCCAAAGACGTCAGCAGGCAGTTTCCGCCACTCACCCAGTTCCCGTTGACCTGGGCGTGCATCATCTCCTTCATGCCGAAGTCGTCACGCAGACGCATGTCCGCGAATGAGGAGAGGAAGCATCCCGTTGCAGGTGACTCCGGAAAGATTTCGCTGCTATGGGCGCGGAACAGCCACTCCTGTGATGCCGCCGGCTGTAGGTTGTATATACATAAACAGCATATAATCAGTGTTTTACTGGTTTTTCCTATTTTCATGGTTTTATAAATTGTTTCAATGCAAATATACAAAAAAAAGGGAGGTCTGTCAAGTTAATAATTGTTAAAAACGTGCGGCCGTGATTAATCGCGTCCGCCACTGCCTACAGCCTGCTTATAGCCTGCTTACAGGCTTACTCTAGATATACTCTTGAGTAAGGGTAGAGTAAGGGTGAAAGCAGGGTGAAGTAAGGGTAAAGGCTGTTTTCGGTTGTTATTCGCTGATTTATGTTGTCGCTTTTGCGCCTTGCGACTGAACCAAGTTGACGGGTTGATAATTTACGACGGTCTTTAGTTGTCAGGAGTGCTTATTTTTGCTATTTTTGCCGCCATGACAGACAAGAACCGAAACATACGTATTGAGGACTACGACTATCCGTTGCCGGATTCGCGCATCGCATATTACCCTGTGGAGCAGCGTGACAGTTCCAAATTGTTGATATATGATAGGGATGAGGATACTGTTACGGATGCGCGGTTTAATTCCCTGCCTGACTTTTTGGGTGAGCGTGACTGGTTGGTGTTCAACAACTCCAAAGTGATTCACGCGCGTTTGCCGGTGCACAACGCCACGGGGGCCGCCATCGAGATTTTCTGTTTGGAACCCCTTGCCCCTTCCACGGATCCTGCCGTGGCCTTTTCGCTCAGCGGTGCCGTGACGTGGAAGTGCATGGTGGGCAACGCCCGCAAGTGGAAATCTCCTTTGTATATAGAAGTGCCTATGGGTAAGCGGGTTGTGCGTGTCCGTGCCGAAAGAGGCGAGGTAGTCGAGGGGACGTTTGAGGTGACGTTCACGTGGGACGAGGCCGATGTCTCGTTTGCCGAGTGGATTGAGGCCTACGGGAAAGTGCCGTTGCCGCCCTACATCCACCGGGATGCCGAGGAAAGCGATGCGCAACGCTACCAGACGGTGTACGCCCGTTATGACGGTTCCGTGGCGGCGCCCACGGCCGGCCTGCATTTTACCGAGGAGCTTCTGCGCAAGCTTAACGCGAGGGGGGTCCAGACGGAATATGTCACCCTGCACGTTGGAGCCGGGACTTTCAAGCCGGTCTCGTCGGAGACCATCGGGGGGCATTTCATGCACGAGGAGAAGATTGTGATCACGGAGGATTTTGTACGTGAATTGTTGGATAACAGGGAGAAAAGGCTGATTGCCGTGGGGACCACGGTCACCCGGACGCTTGAGTCGCTTTTCGTCATCGGCGCGAAGATGCACCTGCAGCTGCCAAACCCGCTGTTAGTGGAGCAGTGGGAGACCTATGACGTTCCGGAAATCCACAAGGTGACGGTGGAGCAGTCGTTGTCGGCCATCCTGGCATATCTCCGTGACCACGACACGGACATGCTCCGTGCCGGCACGCGCCTCATCATCCTCCCCACCTACACCCGCCACATCGTGGACGGCCTCATCACGAATTTCCATCAGCCGAAAAGCACGTTGCTGCTGCTGATTTCCAACTTCCTGGGCGACGGATGGCGGAAAATATACCGGCATGCACTCGACCATGGCTATCGGTTTCTCAGCTATGGGGATGCGAATTTGTACCTGTGTGACTTGTAACCGCGCGCTGTCCACTGTTCCGAGAGGATTCGGCAATGGATTCTTGAACGGCGCGGATGACGAATCGTGGGTTTCACGTCCTTGGTTTACGAGGTGGGTTTCACCATGTTTTCCCAGCGGAGGAAGGCGTTGGACTGTATGTCGTAGAAGACGTTGTAGAAAGTGCGGGCCCAATAGTTCCGAGTGCCGAGGCCGGCGGGTGTTTTGAGGAATTTCTCGCAGAGAATCACCTCCTGCGATTCGGTTTTGGTGATGACGACCCAGATGGAGGCGGTCTTCACGGATGTGTCGAACGACTCGACCACGAAGGTCAGGGCGAAAGGCAGGCTTTTGGGCAGCGAAAGTGTCTCCACGTATTCGCGGATCTGATCATCGGTCATGACATTCTTCGCGCTGATGAAACGGGTGAGCAAGTCGTTGACTTTTACGGATTTGTTGAGTTTCGTTATGGTGGAAAGGTCGTATTGCATCACGGGTTTCCGGAAACTCATCCGGATGTCGTATTTCTTTTGGTCGTTCAGGATCAGCATGTTCCATTCATGAAAATAGTGTTGCATGATATCCTGGGAGAAGTTGAATCCCGTGCGGGTGAACTTGGCTTTGGAGAAGTTGATGCCCACCCACAGGATTTCGTGAATCTGCAGGAACTCACGGAACAGACGTTCATTGATGTACATGCTAACTGTTTAAGTGATTATGGTTTGGTTGCCAGTTTGTGAGGATGCGGCAGTATTCCTGCCGGTTTTCGGGGGAGTAGAGGGTGGTCTGGTACGAGGTGTCGGAGACGCGTTTTGAATAGACGGAGTAGCAGTCGCCCAATTTTGCTTGGGACAGGAAGTTGACGGTCAGTTCCTGGAGTTGATGGCTTTGTCGGAAGGATTCGTTGACGGAATCGAAGGCCCATTGGATGTAGTGTGCGTTGTTGACGTGGTGGTTCATGTCGATGTCAGAGGGCAACACTTCTTTGAGGTTTTTCGGGGTGTCAGGGAGTTGCAGGGCGTTGATTTTCTGTGGTTTTCTGTCGAGAGTGCTCCTTTCTTGCGGAAGGAATCCCCCGTCGAATTGGTCCATTCTTTGTGGATGTCCCTCGGCGGTGTCGAGGATAGCCCACACCGAGCTGCCGGCGATGAGAGTGTTGCCGTGAGCGTCGAGCATCTCGTAGTCTCTTGGGGAGGTGGCGGCGTCGGACTTGCGCACCCATGAGCGAAGCAGTACGGATTCTGTCCATTGAGGCATTCGTTTGATTTTCAGCTGTAATCTGGTGATTACCCAGAAGAAGCCTTTCTGGCGCAGGTCATGCCAGCCGGCGCCGAGGATGGAAGCGTGGTTGTTGCTCATTTCCTGCAGCAGGCTTAGCAGCGCGTTCGGGGTGAGTTCCGCCCGGTCGTCTACAAAATAGGAAGGTATGTGGAATTGATTTTCGTATATAGCGGGAATCATATTTTCGGTAATAATGTTACAAAATCACAAATCTCAAGGCATCGTTTCAAGTTTCAAATCACCACATGCCGTCAAAGGCGGTCCATATTTCGTCGCCGAGTTTCCATGCACGTTCCACGGCTTCGTTGCCGCAGTTGTCGGTGAAGTTGGTGAGTATTTGGATGGCCTCCTCATATCGGTCCTGGTTGATGAGTTCCAGGGCTTCCTGTTCGATGACCCGGTGCTCAGTGATGAATTCTTGTTGCATGGGCGCCCAGGCTTTGTCAATCAAGACGTGCATGTCGCCCCACCGTTGAGCGGCGAGGGTGCCGACGCGGTTGAAGGCCCACCAGGCGGCCTCTTTGCTGAATCCGGTGACGCGGCCGTCGGTCTTGTAGGTTTCGGGCAGGTCGGAGACGTTGGCGTAGATGGGCACGTAGATGGAGGAGGCGACGTTGTCGAGGGCGAACCAGCAGAGGGCGCCCACCTCGTCGGGCAGCCAGTTACGGCATTGGATGATGGTGCCGTACACGGTGAAGTGGACGGCGATGCTGCGTTCGCCGCGTTCGTTCCAGCCGCCATTGATGCGGTGCAGCTTCAGCTCGTCGAGTTTCATGAAGGGGTTGGCCATAGGGGAGATGACGGTTTTGCCGTCTTTGTCGGTGACGGTCAGTGTTTTGCGCATGTCGTAGGGAGTGCCTTCGTAGTAGTCTTTGAAGATGCTCATCATCTTTTCCAGAGAGACGAGGGTGTCGGGTTTGACGGAGAAGGGGAAGTTCTCGGCGTTGGGGTCGAGGTGCAGGGAGGGGGCCACGAGGTCGAAGACTCGCCATTCGCGGCGGCGGCAGGCCATCATGGTGCGGGTCTGCGGCGCGTAGGCGTAGGCGAAGCGGAAGGGCTCCTTGCCGTCCCACCAGCCGTTCTCGCGGGCCAGGGAATGGACGTTCTCCGAAGCCATGAAGTAGTCCTTGTCCTTGAGGTTGATTTCGCGGATGGTGGAAGCGTTGGCGTTGACGGCTACGTGGTCGTCGGGCACGCGCTGTGCGGCCCATACGGCGCCGAGCTTGCCCTTGCCGGGGCCAAGGATCTCGAGGTGCCACACCTCGTCCTTGTCGGCGATGGTCAGGCACTCGCCGGCGTCAATCCATCCGTACTTCTTGAGCAGGACACCTGCGGTCTCGATGGCCTCGCGAGCCGTACAGCACCGTTGCAGCAGCAGCTGGCAGAGCCGCTGGCAGTCGATCAGCCCGCTGTCGGACTTCAGCTCGGGGCGGCCTCCGAAAGTCGACTCCCCGATGGCCAATTGCGCCTCGTTGACGCAGGGGTAGGCCGTGTTGAGGAACTGGTAGGTGTGCTCCACCTCCGGAATCTCCCCGATGGGGATGTTGTCGTAGCGCTGCATCTGACCGGGAATCTGCTTCTTGGCCCATTCCCGACGATACATCGTCACTTTCTCCCCACGCTCGTGGTCCATGGCGGGGGTCACGTAGATGTTCGTCCGCGTACGGTGGCTGTCGTCGGTGTGAGAGGTCATCACAGACCCGTCCGCCGATGCCTTTTTCCCGACGGTGATGGAGGTGCACTCCATGCCGTCCGACTCTATGTCTGCGGCACTTTGCGCCCGAAGTGCGAACCCTATAAGCACGGCCGCTATCAGTAAAAATGTCTTTTTCATGTCCTTTCTCTTTTAGCCTGCAAAAATACACATTTTTCATACAAACTCCGCATGCGGAAAAGGATATCCATTTGCCGGCCGCGCGGCGTGCCGGAGGCACGAAATCCTAACGCAGCCACACTCCCAGCCGACCCACCCCACACAGGGACCTGCAGATGAAAAAAAAGCAGGAATGGATTCTTTGTTGTCCAAATTGTCCAAGCTGCCCAAGTTGTCTTTCTGAAATAAAATTTTGAGTCCACTTGAAAAAGTGGTTTTCATTAAAACTAATATTTGATTGTCAATGTGTTACAAGCAAAAAAATCGTCAATTTTGACTTTTTCAGGTGGACTCAATAACTAAATTTTGTACAAAACACATATTCGCCGACCGTGACAGGCACTGCATATCAGCGGTTGGATGAATCGCCGGCGTATGCATTGCGACGCTTGGAAGCGTCGTCTCCTAATCCGCGCTGGCTCGCCCAAATAAAAAAGTTGATGCGTAAACCCTGGGTATAAGGGAACGATGTGTCGAAAACATTGATGATTTTTTTATTTTTGCCGACTTTAATTTTGCCAAAAAAAGGATTGTGTCTCATAGATTAAGGCTTCTTTATGTTGTACAATTTGAAAAAGTTTCTGATGAGCAAGGCTATCGGCAAAAGGAACAGACAAAATCCCTTTGATTACCGGTTTGCCGAGAGTTTTTCGATAGAGGGCATCAGAGACCCGATGGTGAATAACTCCTATTATTTCTCAGCACATGGCGAGGAGATGTCCCTCTTCGCACGCTTGGGCAGGAGGGCTGGCGTGGACGAGGCGTGGTTTGCCCTCTTCATCGGGGGTGAACTGTATTCGTTGAAACAGGAGACGTTCCCGAGCGGGCAATCTCCGGTCGTCGTGGAGAAAAATGGCGACCGCTGGGGGGTCTCTTTCCATGGCCTGCTGAACGAGAGCGACCAAGTCGCTTTCGATGCGACCTTTGTCGCCACGCAGAAGCCTGTCGATTTCACAAGCGACATGCCTGCCGAGAGAATGGCAGCGGGCATTGCCAACGAGAAGTGGAGCAGGGCGTTCTTCGGGGAGTTGCAGAATGTCAGCGGCCAGTGCCATTATGAGCAGGAAGGCGTCCTGGAAGGCCAAATGGTCCTGAATGGCAGAACGTACCGTTTCCAACTTCCCTGTGTGCGCGACCATTCGTTCGGGCGACGCGACTGGAACTATATGAACAACCATCTTTGGCTCATGGCGGTCTCCCCATCTCTCCAGTTCAACTACTCCATGGTCTCCTATCCGGTGATGACGGTGCTGGAGGTAGGTAATTGCCGTGACGAAGACGGGCAGCGCTATCTCCGGCGGGCCGATCTGGATCTCCGTCAGGTCAGCTTCGGAACCGTCCCCCGCGAATTGTCGCTGAATGTGGACCTGGACGACGGACGGAGGATGCATGTTCTCTCCAAACCCTTGGCGGGCGTCACCTACCATTTTCAGAACGGGCAATATGTCCTGCACGAGAATGTCGCGGAGTTTGTGATTGACGGGAAGAACTGCCGGGGTATTATGGAAATCGGTTTTAATGGAGACCGGAGCCGTTATTTTAACCAAAAGGATCTGAAAAATATCAAGAGATGAAAATATATCAGTTGGGGAAGTTGCCCGAGACGGTGTATCAGACTGTTGGAGGAAAGGCAAAGGGATTGGACCAGCTGGTCAGGCACAATTTCAAAGTTCCCAGGGGTTTTGTCGTCACACAAATCGACCAGATAGAGGAAGAGCCACTGTATCAGGCATTCGACACGCTGGGTGCGGGGCTGGTGTCGGTGCGCTCTTCAGCCTCGAACGAGGATCAGACGGAGGCTTCCAACGCAGGCCAATATGAAACCTGCCTGTTTGTTGACCGCCAGCATCTTGTTGAGAGCGTGAGAAAATGCCTGGAGTCCTTGAACACCCGTAGGGTGAAGGATTATGCCCGGCATTTTGACTTGGGGACTGGGACGATGAATGTCGTTGTCCAAGAGATGGTTGACAGCGACAAGGCTGGAGTTCTTTTCACGGCCAGTCCGAATAACGGCTCGGCCATATTGATAGAGGCGGTGGCCGGGCAGGGCGAGCGCCTGGTCTCCGGGCAGGCCAGCGCCCACCGTTACGAGATATCCCGCAAGTGTTACCGGCCCTGCGGCGATGACCTGCTTGCGGATGACGAGGTCAAACGGCTGTATGAGACGGCAAAAAACGCCCGGAAAATTTTCGGCGGCGAGCAGGACCTTGAGTGGGCCATGAAAGACGGGGTGTTGTTCCTGCTGCAGATGCGCCCTGTCACGACTGAGGTCGTTGACATTGAAGAGTTCGACCGGGATGAGGATTTGAGCGGACATCTGTTCACCAAGAGGAATGTCGGTGAAATGATGCCGGGAGCGGTCACCCCGCTGACTCTTTCGACCTCGGCGAAAGCCATCGACTACGGCATGCGCTACATGCTCTACAAGGCCGGCGCATATAAGTCGCCCTTTGAAGAGAAACCCCTGAGACTGATCTCTTCCATCTCCGGACACCTGTTCTTCGACATGAACCTGCTGTACAATATGAACGCGAAAGTCGCCGTCGCGGACCCCCAGTCGATGAATTTGTCCATCATGGGCGAATACTACGATTGCCCGCCCGTCTCCGTCCCGTTCGCCAATCCCTTCGTGCGCACCGTCAATTCCGTGAAGTTCCTCCATTATGTGCTCTCCGGGAACCGCGCGATGAAGAAGCTTGACGATCTGCTGCCCAAGATTCAATTCCCCGAAACCTCTTCCGGACAGGAACTGTACAGAAACATCAATGACAACCTCGCCTATCTTGACGAGAGTCTCATCTACCATTACGCCTCGTCCTCCTATTCCGGTAGCGCGTCCAGCACACTTTACCGGCTGTTGGACAAATATTTTCCTGACAAAAAGGAGTATCAGTCGTTTTTGTCTCACCTGTTGTCGAACATTCCGGATATTGAGAGTGCCGATATATTGTCGCGGTTGCAGGATTTGGCGCGACAGATCAAAGAGCGGAGGCCGGAAGCTGTCGGTTACACGTCCGGGCAGCTGTTGGAATACATCAGGGGCGATGCGGAGATTGCCGCGAATTACCGGACATTCATTGAACGCCATGGCCATCGGTGCATCAAGGAGGCGGAGTTGAGGAACAAGCCGTGGAGGGAGGACGAACTCCCGCTTATGAACTATCTGCAGAGCATCATCAGGTCGCCGATGAGTCTCGTCCAAGGAGGGAGCGATCTTGACCTTCGGGACGAGTTTTCCTTCATCAAAAGCCCTCTGTTGAAGGCTGTCTCCATCAGTTTCGCCAAGAAGTCCCGGCAGGCTGTCGTGGATCGTGAGTACACGAAATCCCGTTTGATAGAAATCATCGATATTTTCAAGACACAGTATGCCCGTCTGGCACGTCTCTTGGTGGCTGACGGCATGATTCCCGATGCCGATTTGATCTATTTCCTGACACATGACGAAATCGGCCGGCTTATCGGCGGCGACACGATTCTCGTGCCCTTGGCCGTCAGAAGGCGGAAGGCTTATGCCATCCAGGAGGAGCTTTCTTTCGACGATGTCTATATCGGCAAGCCGGTGCCGGATGCCCTGGACATCGGCCAGAGTGAAGGTGTGCTGAAAGGTGTCCCAGTCTCCAACGGCCAGTGCGAAGGGGTGGTTCATCTGGTCTATTCCATCGATGATGCGAATCAGCTGAAGAAAGGCGAGATTATGGTGGCAAGATTCACGGACATCGGCTGGACCCCTTACTATTCCATCGTCAACGGGCTGATTACCGAAATCGGCTCCTCCTTGTCGCACGGGGCTGTTGTCGCACGGGAATACGGACTGCCAGCCGTGGTCAATGTCAAGGGTGCCACGAAACTGCTGAAGAACGGCGACCATGTCAGAATGAATGCGAACAAAGGCACGATAGAGGTGGTTTAGGCTGTCAGGGGGCAGGCCATTGGCGCGTCCCCCTCCCGGCACAACCAGCGTCCGTCCCCCCGCTCCCTGTCACCCCCCGCTTCGTTATTCACACAGGGCTTACGCATCAACTCGTCCAAACAACCAAGTGTCAGAGCATTGAGCCGCATCATGTTGTGGCGTTAGCCGTTTTTTTTGCCTTTTAGCTGCATTTGAAGCCTTTTTTTCGCAAAAAAAGCACGCCGAATCAGCACTTGCTGATTTTCAAGCGGTTACGGGTGACAAAAAACAGGTGCTGTGTGTTTGACGGCTACAACATCGACAGCAGATGCTCCAGGTATTTCTGGTTGAGTATAGCCTTGTTCATTTTGCGCCTTATGGAGAGTTTTTTCTTGCCGTGGTCATAGCCGTCGTGGATGAGCAGTGCTACGGCTATCTTGCAGGCTGCGTTGAAGTTGGCAGCGAACGCGATGTAGATAATGTTGCGGGCGGGATGCAGGATGTGGGTGAGCCTGCGCGGGTCCTCCAGGTCCTTGAAACAATCAAAAAGCTTTGTTTCCATATTTTGTACGAAACACATATTCGCCGACCGTGACAGGCACTGCATATCAGCGGTTGGATGAATCGCCGGCGTATGCATTGCGACGCTTGGAAGCGTCGTCTCCTAATCCGCGCTGGCTCGCCCAAATAAAAAAGTTGATACGTAAGCCCTGCCCATAACCCATAACCAATAACCCATAACCATTAAAATTGTATCTTTGCCGTCTGAAATTCCATGGCATGAAAATTCTCCATACTTCAGATTGGCATATCGGCCAGGTGTTCAACTTCCATTATGACCGGCAGGAGGAACACCGCTATTTCTTCGACCAACTTTGCGACATCATCCGGCGGGAGCGTCCTGACGTTCTAGTGGTCAGTGGTGACCTCTATGACAAGAACACTCCGAGTAACAACTCCATGCGCTTCCTGTCTGACAATCTGCTGCGTATCTGTGACTTGGCACCGGAAATGCTCCTTGTCCTCACCGCAGGCAACCACGACAGCAGCTCGCGGGTGGAGAGCATGTCGGGCGTGTGGCGGCGGGTGAACACCTGCTTTGTGGGTGCGGTGGAGAAAGCCGGCGACGAATACCTTCTCGACAAGCACATCATCGGGATTCCCGGCAAAGGGTGGGTGGCCGCAGTGCCCTACATTCCCGACTATCAGAACGATTTGTACAATATTATCCTGAAGGAAATCCGCCGCAGGAACCCGCAAGGGCTTCCCGTAATCCTGATGGGTCACACCACCGTGGGCAACGCCATTTTCACGGCTCACGAAACCGCCAACTTCAACGGGCGGGATATCGTGGGCGGCATCAACAGCATGAGTCTCGACGATGTCGACGATGACTACGACTACTTCGCCTTGGGGCATATCCATACCCCGCAGACCCTCCCGAACGGCAAAGCCCGCTACTGCGGCAGCCCGGTGCAGCTCAATTTCAAGGAGCAGTTCACGCACTCGGTGACCATGGTGACGGTTGACCGTCACGGGGACATGCCGAAGATAGAAACGCTCGCACTGAAACCCTTGCGGCAGTTCTATGTGCTGCCTACCGAACCGAAGCCTTTAGAGGAGGCATTAGATTTTCTGGAGTCGCATCTTCCTCAAGAACAAGGATATGTGCAGCTTAATGTCCTCTCGTCGGAACGGCTGCCCTCCGACACGGAGAACCGTGTCCGGAGCCTCCTCGAACGCGGGGAGGGGCTGCTCTACTGCGACTACAAAGTCACGCGATTGCATTCCGATGGCAAAACAAGGATGGAGAAACCCGACTTCAACCTTACGGAGTTTCGTGAAAAAGATCCTTTTGAAATCGCCGAACGATATTTCACCAATACAATCCAGACAGATATGGATGATACACTAAAAGAACTGCTACATTCTGTAATACAAGAAGTCAGATCGGAACAATCCCTGTAATCACCATTCACTTTCCACGGAAAAATGAAATTCAAGAACTTGCAAATCCACAATATCAACTCGATAGCGGACGCGACTGTTGACTTCGAGCATCTGATGCCGGCCGACCAGCACATCTTCATGATTTGGGGGCCGTCAGGCGCCGGCAAGAGTACCATCCTTGACGCCATTTGCATGACCCTGTTCTGTAAAACGCCGCGGCTGCAAAGCATCACGGAGAAAAAGGAGAACCAGTATGCCGATCCCGAATTCCAATTCAGCGACAAAAGCAAGGGTATTGCCATCAACGACCTGCGGCAATATTTGAAGCGCGGTACCAAGGAGGGGTGGTGCAGTCTGCAGTTTGTTGGAAATGACAGCATCACATACGTGGCGAAAACCGTCTTCTCCATCAATCGAAACGGAAATCTCAACAACACCGAGTGGTCGCTGACATCCGAAAACGGGGTTTGGACAAAGTTAAAGGAGGTTGAACAACAGGTGATTACGGTCACAGGACTTACATACGAACAGTTCTGTCGCACTACCATGCTGGCTCAGGGCGAGTTCACCAAGTTTATGAAGAGCGACCAGAACGCAAAGGCCGAAATATTGGAAAAATTGACGGATACGAGTATATTTTCGGAGATTGGAAGGCGGATCTACGAGAAATACAATGCCCAAAAGAGGGCTTACGACCAGCTCTATAGCGAGAATGAGAATGTGGTGCGGTTAGACGAGGAGCAAATAGCAGAATATCAGAGGAATATCCAAGTGGCAGATGCGGAGGACAAACAGATTGACCATGAGATGAAAGTGTTGGCAAACAAATCCACATGGATTAAACAATTAGCTCAATATCAGGAGAATGTAAGAAATTCTGAAACGCAGTGGTCCGCCGCCGACGCAGTGACAAAATCCGAAAAGCACCTTCGTGCGCAGGAAACCGTACGACTTTGGGAAAAAACGGAGAAGGCACGCAAAACCTACACCGAATTGCTGCAACTTCGTCGGGATTCCAATCTTCTTCAGGAATCAGAGCAACAGTGCCAGAGTGATTATCGGATGCTTACAGCCGGTACGCGGTATGAACAGGAACAATTGGCGTGTTCTTACATCGAAATCGAAAAATTCCAAAACGAATTGAAATCCCTGGCTTACAAGGCGGATATTTATGCCAAGTCACCTGTTCTGAGTGAAAAACTCGGCCATTTCGTCCGTTTGCAACAAGAGTTGTCTCAGGCGGAAGAAAAAAGCAAGGCTGCGGCGGCCTTGCTCGGACAATACGGGGAGGCGTTGGAGACAAAAAAGCAGGAGATAGATCGTCAGCAAGAAGCCATCGCCCAGCTCACACGGGAGACGGAAACGCTGAAAACAAAGGTGCAGCAATTCGATTTGGCGGAACTCACTCGGAAGCAGACCGAGATGACGAATCTGCAGAACAAGTTGGAGAATGTGTGGAAGTCGGTTCGCGAGCTGAGGGACCAGCAGGATGAAATCGTAGGGATAAAAGGTGCGGTGACAATGCAACAACAGCGGGTTCAGGAACTGAACAAACAATTCGAGGAGGCGCAACAGCGTTTTTCGGCGGCCCAGGCGGTTCAGGAGACTGCACAGAAGTGCTACGAATCAGCGGCGCAGAGCGTCAATGATTTCGCCAAGCAAGTCCGCGCAAGTCTCCACGTGGGCGACCACTGTCCCGTTTGCGGACAAAAAGTAGAGCAACTGCTTACGAATGAAGCCGTTGAACAAAGTGTGAAAAGGTTGCAACAACAACTTGGCGAAGCAAACAAGGCTGTTTCGGACCGTAAAAAGGCGGTGGACATCATCAGCACTGACCTGGGCCGTGCGCAGGCAAGCTTGGAAGTCGCGCAAAAGGATTTCCAAAAGAAATCGCAGCAGCAGAAAACCGCATTGACGGCCTTGGGCGAAGTCTGCCGGACACTGAACATCACGGTGGATAAAACTATTGACAAACAGATCGAGAATCAAATAAGCAATGTTGATTCGGCAGCCCAGGGTGTCGCCCGTCAGATCCAGGAGGCGCTTCTGATCAACAAAGAGTTGGCCGGGAAAACGGACATGCTTTCGGCCCAAGGCAAACAGTTGGAAAAGCTGACATCAGACAGGCATCAGGCGGAAGTGAATCTCGTTTCTGCGCAAAAGTCGCTGGATAGTCTGCAAGATCAAATAGCGCATACTTCACAAAATGTCGAAACGCTCAAAGTGGAATTGTCCGGATATTTCAGCGACATTTACCCGGAATGGGAGACGAAACCGCTTGCGACGGCCAAAAGACTTGAGCAAGAGGCTAAAGCCTGCGAAAAGTGCAAGGAAGATCTGGAAAACCGCCAAGCAACGGCCGAGAAAGGACAACTCGAACTGAATCAGATGCAGGCCTTCGAAAAGAAAGTGTCGTCGTTGTTCGTATGGCAGTCTGCGACAGAAGGGGAAAAAATCCCGCATTTGGCGGAAAAATGGATGCAGTTGGCAGAAAACTGCGCTGTTTTGTCGCAAAAGAAGTCGGAACTGTCTGCGAGAAAGGCTCAAACGGAAGAGACTCTTCACAATTTTTACATGATGCATCCGGAAATCCCGGAGCAGAAGTTGACGGAACTGGTCGACATAACCTCCGAAGAGATTGCCCGAATGAGAGACCGGCTGAAGGCGGCGCAAGAGCAAGCCCAGACTGCCCTCGGCAAATGGCAGCAGTCGCAGGAAATCCTGCGTAAACACGAGGAGTCGAAGCCGGAGTTTGGAGACAACGAGCAACTCTCCGACATAGAGCGGCAGATTTCCCAAAAAGGAGAGCAGAAGTCGGCGAAGTTGCAGCAGATCGGGCAAATCCAGCAGATTTTGCAACAAGATGCCGACAACAAGCGGAAATACGCCGACACGTTGGCGAAATTGGACACGTTGCAGCAGCAGGTCCGGCAGTGGGAACGGCTCAACAACCTCTTCGGCGACAGCACCGGCAAGACGTTCCGCAAGATTGCACAGAGCTTCATCCTCCAGAAGCTTCTCGACAACACCAACTATTTTCTGTCGATGCTGTCCGACCGATACGAACTCACCGGGGCAGGCCGTGAACTGATGATACTGGTGAAAGACAAGTACATGGACGGGGCCCCGCGGCCTGTGGAGATGGTCTCAGGCGGTGAGGGTTTCCTCATCTCCATCGCCCTCGCGTTAGGCCTCTCCAATCTCGCCCTTCAGGGCATCTCCTCCGACTTCCTCTTCATCGACGAGGGCATCAGCCAGTTGGATAGCAGTTTGTGCGACAGCGTGGTGAACACCTTGCAGCAACTTCATCATATTGTACACTGTAACATCGGAATTATCAGTCATTTGGATGCTTTGGCCGAGAAGATTCCGACGAAGATCGTCGTGCAGCCCGTGAGCCACGGCACGAGTGCGGTCCGTTGCTGCTGAAGGTCTGTCGCGCTTCGCCGATGAACAAGGGGGCGGGGCATCCCGCTGGCACCTGTCCCAAGACTCACGATATTTGCCCAGGGTTGGCACGCATCGGGTTTGCATCCCTTGTGGGATTCTAATACAGGAAATTATTGTACGGATAGATCTGGATGTGCAGCTTTTTGATTTCCTCGTACAGGAAGTCCTTCATTTCGTTCACGTTTTCCTTTGTCTTGGCGGAAATGAAGAGGGTTTTCGGGCCGAGTTTCGCCATCCAGGTGGCTTTGAGCTCGTCGAGTGTGATGTTCTCCTTGGTCTTCGGGGTGAGGTCGTCTTCGGCTTTCTCCACCCAGGAGTATTGGTCTATCTTGTTGAAGATGATGACGGTGGGCTTGTCGCCGCAATGGATTTCGTCCAACGTCTTCTGCACGGTCTGGATCTGCTCCTCGAAGTCGGGGTGGCTGATGTCGACCACGTGCAGCAGCAGGTGCGTCTCGCGGACTTCGTCGAGGGTGGACTTGAACGACTCCACCAGTCCGTGGGGCAGCTTGCGGATGAAGCCTACCGTGTCGGAGAGCAGGAACGGCAGGTTCTGGAACACGACCTTGCGGACGGTGGTGTCGAGGGTGGCGAAGAGCTTGTTCTCCACAAGGACCTCGGAGTTGCTGAGCAAGTTCATGATGGTCGATTTCCCGACGTTGGTGTAACCCACGAGGGCCACGCGGACGAACTGCTCGCGGTGACCGCGTTGGGTTTTCTTCTGTCGGTCAATGTCTTTCAACCGCTTTTCCAACAGAGAGATACGGTCGCGAATGATGCGGCGGTCGGTCTCGATCTCCTTCTCGCCGGGTCCCCTCATGCCGATGCCGCCGCGCTGTTTCTCCAAGTGTGTCCACATGCCGGTAAGGCGCGGGAGCAGGTATTTGTACTGCGCCAGCTCCACCTGCGTCTTGGCATGGGCGGTCTGCGCATGTTTGGCGAAGATGTCGAGGATGAGGTGCGTGCGGTCCATCACCTTGCATTTCGCGAGCTGCTCGATGTTGCGCTGCTGTGAGGGGGGGAGCTCGTCGTCCACCACCACCATGTCGATGTCGTGCTGGTGCACGTAGTCGGCCACTTCGCGGATTTTTCCGGAACCGAAATAGGTGCGCGTGTCAGGGTGGGCCAGGTTCTGGATGAACTTCTGCACGCATACGCCGCCCGCAGTCTCCACCAAGAAAGCCAGCTCGTCGAGGTACTCCATTGTCTTTTCCTCTGCCACGTCGGGGGTCGAGACGGCAATCAGCACGGCCGTCTCACGGTAATTGTCAGGGTATTCTATCGCCATATGTCTCTTTTAAAGGGGTCTCCAAATAAGAACGGCAAAGATAGTATTTTTTGGGGAACCAGACAGCGGTGGCTTTCCGTCACGTTCCAGAGGCTTCCATAATTTTCCATACTGGCTCTCCCGGGATTCCCATTTTGTACGGCTGTTTTTTATAGATGATATGGAATCAACAGAAAATCAATAGGATAACGGTTTTTTCAATAGGGTTGCTGTAAGAAACTTCTTTCCAGATGTTTATGGTTTTTGTTGAAATGTGTTCATAACTTTTTTCCATTTATTTCCTTGCTGAATATCAATATGATACATATAGTTTTAACTAACAATTGTTTATTTTGTCTGCGCTTGTGGAAATTAGGTTTGGAAAAATTATATTTTTGTCGTCTTGAATTGCGTGATATAAAGTATAGAATGACAACGGAATACGGATATTGGGAAGTCTCGATTGAGAAGAGCGGACGGCTGAAGCTGCCCACGGGCTTGCTGCGTTCGTTGCCGGAGGATGAGCGGAAGACGTTCTATGTCACGCATGGTTTCGGCGAGTACATCATGCTTTGGTCCGAGAAAGCCTACCGGAAGCAGATGGACTACATGAACTCCCTGGACCGGAACCTGACCCGGGTGAAGCTTTATCGAAACGCCTTCTTGCGCAACACTGCAATGGTGGAGTGCGACGCCCAAGACCGGATCGTGATCCCAAAGCCGTTGATGGATATCTATTCCATCGACAAGGAGCTGGTCATGCTTCTGGATAATGGACAGATAGAGATGTGGAACAGCAAGAAGTATCACGAGAAGTTCGACATGAGTCCTGAGGATCTGGAGAAACTCAACGAGGAGATGCACCTCGGTCACTATATAGCGGAAAAGGAGGGCTCTGATGGAATATCATAACCCTGTGCTATGTCAACTGTCTGTAGATTATTTGGTTGCGAACCCTGATGGTGTTTATGTGGATGTCACCTACGGCGGAGGAGGACATTCGCGCGAGATCCTCGGCAGGCTCGGCTGCGGCCGTCTCGTCGCGTTCGACCAGGACGCGGACGTGCAGGCGCGTCTCATTGCCGACGAACGGTTCACCTTTGTTCCCTCCAATTTCAAGAACCTCAACCGTTTCCTGAAATATCATCAGGCCTTCCCCGTTGACGGTATCCTGGCGGACCTTGGGGTTTCCTCGCACCAGTTCGACACGCCGGAGCGCGGTTTCTCCTATCGGGAGGACGGGGCTTTGGACATGCGCATGAACCGGCAGACGGGGTTGTCGGCGCAAGAGGTTGTCAACCAGTATGACGAACAGGCCTTGAGCCGGATTTTCTATCGCTACGGCGAGCTTCCGGACGGCCGTGCCCTGGCGCGGCGCATTGTGAAAGCCCGGACAGGGCAGCCCATCGCCACCACCCGTCAGCTTGCCGGTGTGTTGGAGCCCGCGTTGCTGCGCGGCAAGGAGAACAAGACCCTTTCCAAAATTTTCCAGGCTATCCGCATTGAGGTCAACCAGGAAATGGAAGCCCTGGAGGCTTTCCTGGCGCAATCCGTTGACGCGTTGAAGGTTGGCGGACGGCTGGCGGTGATTTCCTACCATTCTTTGGAAGACCGCATGGTGAAGAACTTCATGCGGGCGGGCAACTTGGACGGTGAGGTGAAGAAGGATTTCTACGGCAATCCGCAAACGCCTTTCAAGTTGATAACGCGCAAGGCAGTGCAGCCCGATTCAGAAGAGATTAGCAATAACCCCCGCGCGCGCAGCGCCAAACTGCGCGTGGCGGAGAAGATAATACCGGTCAGTCATGGAAACAACATCTAAAACCAACAGGGAGCAGCAACCGGAGAAAACCGGGTTCGGCAGGTTTTTCTCCAATATCTTCGGAGGCGAGATATTGGCGAAAAAACAGATGCGCCCGTGGTATTTCTACTTTTTCTTTGTCATCGTGCTCGTCACGCTGCTGGTGATTAGCGAGCAACGGATCAGCATGAAGCTGAAAAGGATTGTTGAACTCGAAAACACGTATAAGGCGGAAATCAGCAAGCTGAAGGCTAACAACCAGTTTATTCCGTACGAAAAGAACAAGATCCTCATCCAGAGGATGCAGGAAAGAGGCTTCATCACGGACGAGAAGCACAACTTCACGGTCAAGGAGACCCCGAAACCCGTGCAGAAACGTCGTTGGTTTAAAAGAAAGGAGCGCAAGCATGAAGACCAATAGCAAGCAAGAGACCTCCCCCTCCGTGATGCGGAGAATGACCGCCGTCTATCTGATGATGGTGCTGGCGGGCATCGCCTGCTTGGCGAAGATTCTATACCTCTCCGTCGCGGAACGCGCCCTCGCGTCGGGAACCTCTGACAAGTGCGTGGACACTACGGAACCCGGTTGGGAGGACAAGGTCACGGGCGACACCTATTGCTACGTCCGCGAAAACACCCTTCGTCCGCTACGTGGCGAGATTTACGACGACCGGGGGCGCGTGCTTGTGGCCAACTTCACTGTGTTCGAGGTCGCCTTCGACGGCAAGGGCTTCGCACGCGAGTATCAGGACACCCTCAAGCGCAACCCGAAGGCCTACGACGAAATCTTCCGCAAACTGGCCGACGACTTCTACACCCAGTTCAAGGACAGGTTCCCGAGGTACAACGCCGACTACTACTACCAGTTCTTCACAGGCAATATCCGGAATCACCGTTATGCGACCCTCTTCCCGGTGAGGGAATGGGACGAACGGATATGGGTGACCGGAGTCGATACCGCTTTCATCAAGAACAGACCCTACTTATATAAATATGTATGGAGCGAGAAGTCGGGCGACACGGTGCGGAGGCGGACAGTTCACACCCATCTCAACTTCGTCTCCACCAACGTGCGCATCAACCCTTACGGGGAGATGGCCAAGCGGACACTCGGCGTGGAGACCCCCGACCGCCAGTACGGCCTTGAGCATTCGATGAACAGCATCCTGGCAGGGGTGGAGGGGAGCAAGAAGTATCTGGAACTGAATCACGCCAAGGTGCCGCTGCGCGACCGCCTGGATCCCGTTGACGGACATAACATCCATACAACCATAAAGTTGGAGATCCAACATGCCGTCCACAACGAACTTTCCCGGAAGCTGTCGGAACTGAATGCCGAATGGGGTTGCGCCATCGTGATGGAGACCAAGACGGGCGAAATCAAGGCCATCTCCAACCTCCGCCGCGCTGCCGCCGATGCCTCCTACTACACCGAAAGCATGGAATACGCCCTCAATGCAAAGGTGGAGCCGGGCTCCACGTTCAAGCTCGCTTCCCTGCTGGCCTATCTCGAGAAGACCCCCAACGACACGGTGGGGCGGTATCCAATCTATAACCACACGTTCGACTATCCCACCAAGTCCGGCCAAGTGAAGCATTACACGAAAGTGGACTACCAGTACCCCTCCGTGGAGGTCCCCGCCTTGGAGGTGTTCCAGCGCTCGTCCAATGTCGGCATGGCCAGCATGATCTTCGAGTCGTACGGGAAAAGAGGATTTCCGCAATATCTTGCACAACTGAGGAAAATGGGTCTCTTGGACACCCTCCACACACAACTCGGGGATGTCATGCCGGCGAAAATCAAAGACGGCACCAACGATTTCAACACCTATTACGCCACCTGCTTCGGCGCAGGCTTCAATGTCCCGATTATTCGTACATTGGTTTATTACAATGCCATCGCCAATGGCGGCAAGATGATGGCCCCCCTGTTCGTGCGTTATGTCACGGATACGTATGATACCGTCCAGCGTTTTGAGCCACAGGTGCTGATGGATTCCATAGCCTCGGCCTCTACGGTTCGCAAAGCCCGGCACTATCTGGAGCAGGTGGTGTGGGGCGAGCATGGCACGGCACGCCGGTTCCGCGACGAGAACTGCATGTTCGCGGGGAAGACGGGAACCCGTGACATATGGGATGAGACCATCCGTGACTACCGGAAGGATGTCAACGCGGTCTCGTTCTGCGGCTATTTCCCTATGGACAAGCCTCAATACACGGTCATCGTCTATATCTACGGTGTGCCGCATCACAGCACAGTGGCCGTCGACGCCTTTGCGAAAATCGCGCGCAGTATCATGAACAGCTCCAACTACAGCGCCACCCGCCGTGCCGCCGACGCGCCTTTCACCCCGATAGGACGTACCGCGCCGGTGCGCAAAAAGTACTTCAACACCCTGCTGAGCGGTTTGGGCTACGATACGGTGACTTATGAGACGACGGCTCCGTATATGCGTGTGGATAGGGCTGACACCAACCGTCACGTGACGGCTGTGGCTCTCCAGATGAAGGAGTTCCAGAAAATGCCTGATGTGCGCGGGATGCTCGCCTCCGATGCTGTCACGGAACTCATCCGTGCCGGATATGAAGTCCGTGTCATCGGCAAAGGGCGGGTCAAGTCACAAGTCCACGACAGCCAGACCGGAATTGTGAAACTTTATCTGGATCATTGAATCGTATAAACCACCATAACCATAACCTAAAACCTTTGACAAAGACAATGAAACCACTGGATATATTGCTGAAAGCGTTGCGCTCGTATGAGTTGACAGGAGAGACGGCGTGGAACGTCACGGAGATCCTGTTCGATTCGCGCAACGTGTCAGAGCAGACCGAAGGCGCGACGCAACTGTATGTGGCCCAGCGCGGTACTCAAACGGATGGACATAAATACATCGGGGCTGCCGTGGCGCAAGGGTGTCGTGCCGTAGTTTGCGAGACGTTGCCGGAAGAGATCTCGGAGAATGTCTGCTACATCAGGGTGCCCGACAGTGCCGTGGCCCTTGGACTGCTCGCTGACGCTTTTTACGACCACCCGAGCCGGAAGCTCAAACTCGTCGGCATCACCGGCACGAACGGGAAAACCACCACGGTGACGCTGCTGCACCGCCTGTTCATGCTGATGGGCCATCGCACGGGTCTGTTGTCCACCATCGTCAATCGCATTGGCGATGCGGAGGTGCCGGCGACCCACACCACGCCAGATGCAGTGGAGCTCAATCGCTTGCTTTCGCAAATGGTCGAATATCAGTGTGAATACTGCTTTATGGAAGTGAGTTCCCATGCTTTGTGTCAACATCGGGTGTCTGGGTTGAGGTTTGCCGGGGCTATCTTCAGCAACATCACCCACGACCATTTGGACTTCCACAAGACTTTCGCGAACTACATTGCCGCCAAAAAGTCCTTTTTCGACAAATTGCCCAAAAGTGCCTTCGCGTTGACCAATGTGGACGACAAGAACGGCCGTGTGATGGTCCAGAACACCAAGGCAACCGTCCACACATACAGCCTGCGTACGGCTGCCGATTTCAAGGGCGTGGTGATGGAGAATGCCTTTTCGGGATTGCATATGCGCATCAACAATCGGGAAGTCTATTTCAAGCTCTGCGGCAAGTTCAATGCCTACAATCTCCTGGCTATCTATGGGACGGCGGTGCTGTTGGGGATGGAAGCGGAGACGGTGCTGACGAAGATGAGCCTGCTGGACAGCGCTGCCGGGCGTTTCCAGATGTTGCGTGCCAAGGATGGCGGAACGGCCATTGTGGATTACGCGCACACGCCTGACGCGCTGGAAAATGTGCTGAAGACCATCCGTGATATTGTCGGCAAGGAGACTGAGGTGATCACGGTTGTGGGCTGCGGCGGCGACCGAGATGCGCTCAAGCGTCCGGAGATGGCAGAAATCGCATGCAAATACAGCTCAAAAGTCTTGCTGACCTCCGACAACCCGCGCACGGAAGATCCGATGGCCATCCTGGATGACATGCGGAAAGGTGTGCCGGCATCCAAGTCCCGTTACGTGTCGGTCATCGAGAACCGGCGCGAGGCCATAAAGGCAGCCTGCATGATGCTGCCGCCGGACGGGGTGCTCTTGGTGGCCGGCAAAGGTCATGAGACCTATCAGGAAATAAACCATGTGAAACACCATTTTGATGATACGGAAGAATTGAAATCCTTTCTCAATATATAGTAAATAAGTTAGTTATGTTGTATTATTTTTTTTCTTGGCTTCACGAATACAGGTATCCGGGTACCGGAATCTTCCAGTATATATCTTTCCGTTCCGCATTGGCTTTTGTCGTGGCATTGATTATCGCCATCTTTTTCGGGAAGTATTTTATCAATGTATTGAGGAAGAAACAGATAGGTGAAAGTGTCCGGGAGTTGGGCTTGGCCGGTCAAAGTGAAAAGGCCGGTACGCCGACCATGGGCGGCCTCATCATCATCGCCGCCATCTTGTTGCCCGTGCTATTGTTCTGCGATTTGAAGAATATCTACATTATCTTGATGATTTTCACTACGATATGGCTCGGAATCCTGGGTTTTTCGGACGATTATATCAAAGTCTTCAAGAAAAACAAGGATGGTCTTTCCCCGCGAAAGAAGCTTGTCGGGCAGATCCTGCTCGGCCTGGTGGTCGGCTCGGTCATGTACTTTCATCCGGATGCCGTCATTTGCGAGAAAAAAGTTCCGACAAAACAGGTGACAGAGGTCACCTCCAATGAACTTCTCCGCGTGGAGAATCAGGATAATGCGCACACCCCGAGACTTTTTGACGAGCCGCACCATTCCTCCAAGACGACCATACCGTTCTTCAAGAACCATGAGCTGGACTATTCCGTACTCACCCGTTGGTTGGGTGACAAAACCGGAAAGTGGTCGTTCCTGATTTTTATCCCGATCATTGTCTTCATCATCGCCGCAGTCTCCAACGGTGCAAACCTTACGGACGGCCTGGACGGTCTGGCGACAGGCACCACAGCCACAGTGGCGGTGGGCATTGCTTTGCTGGCCTACGTGTCGGGCAACGTGATTTTTGCCAACTATTTGGATATTATGTATATACCTAATATCGGGGAGCTTGTGATCTTCATTTCCGCCGTGATAGGGGCCTGCATCGGCTTTTACTGGTGGAACTGCTATCCAGCCCAGGTCTTCATGGGTGATACGGGCAGCCTGACGTTGGGAGGCATCGTGGCTGTCTCCTGTATCATTATCCGGAAGGAACTCCTGATTCCGATTCTTTGCGGGGTTTACCTGGCGCAGTCCATCTCAGTGATTATGCAGGTGTCCTACTTCAAATACACGAAGAAGCGCTACGGCGAAGGTCGCCGGATTTTCAAGATGGCTCCGTTGCATCACCATTTCCAGAAGAAAGGCATGCATGAGTCCAAAATCGTGCAACGCTTCATAGTAATCAGTATGTTGCTGGCTGTACTAACCCTTGCCACACTCAAAATACGATAATTTTTAATTTCTAATCCATTAACCTTCAACTATTAACCATTAACCTAAACCAAAACCATATGCCTACAAAAAAAACGAACAGTTTCCGCTTGTTTGAACAAGCCAAAGAGACCTATAACCCGCGGGTGGGGACGCTCTCGGAGCACCTTATCCGCCTGCGTCAGAAGAACATTGCCGAGTCTTTGTCCGATTTTGAGGGGAGCGCCCATAAGCTGGAGCGTGTGAAGAGCTTTTCCGGCGTGGAGTTCATCGACGACGCGCGTTCCACCACGGCCAATGCCGTGTGGTACTCGCTGCAGTCGATGACCAGGCCCACCGTGTGGATCACCAACATTGACACACCTGAAGTCTTGACCGATGATATACTTGAGGAAGTTCGCAAGAAAGTGAAGGAAGTTGTGCTGCAAGGGGTTTACAATGTCGACGTGTATCAGAAGATTGCGGAGACGGGGGTCCCGGTGATGATGACGATGAGTATGGAGGATGCGGTGAACCACGCTTTCTATTCCTGCGAGCGGGGCGATGTGGTGCTGTATGCCCCCGGCATTCACGGCAGCGGCCAAGTCACCTACCGCGAGCGGGGCGAACGCTTCAAGGCTTCTGTCGCACAACTCTGATGCCTTATGGATACCGATACTTCTGCGGCGAAAGTCCCGTTGCTCCGGCGAATCCATTTCAAGTCCGACAAGATCATCCCCATCGTGGTGGTGTTCCTGACGGTGGTTTCTGTCGTCATGGTCTACAGTATGCGCGGCCAGGTGGTGCTGCAGCATCTCAAGCACCTGCTGTTCGGATATGTCGGGATGTTTCTGGTGTACCAGGTTGACTACCGGAAGATGGGTGTGTTTGCCCCGGTGGTTTTGGTGGTCGCCATCGTCCTGCTCGTCTTGACATTGTTCTCGGAAGCGGTTCGCGGTGTCACGATCTTCGGCCGGGACGTGCAGACGTTCTATTTCATCGGATTTCTCATCATTTTCTACATCTCCAACTACATTGCACGGCAATACCATAACCATGGGGAGCTCTCCCGGGCGAATGTCCGTTATCTGTTTCTCCTGTTAGGCGGTTTCTGCATGGGGATAGCCATCCTGAATATGTCAACGGCAATTATCCTGTTCGTCACGGGGATGGTGATCTTCTTTGTGGGCGGTTTCAAGCTTCGCGACATTGCGGGGATGGTCGGCATCGTTTCGGCATTGTTGATTTTGGCCGTGATTGTGGTGGCGAACCTGAGCGACGACAAGAAGTCGCAGATCGGCCGTATGGCAACGTTCATCAACCGTTGGGAGTATTACATCACCAAAGACAACATAGACGGATACGGTGACCAGATGATTCTGGCGCGTTCGGCTATCGCCCGCTCAGGCTTCAACCCTGCGGGGCCCGGCAAGGGCGTCATCAAGAACCGGCTGCCCGAAAAAGAGACGGACTACGCATTCGCATCCCTGTTCGAGGAGACCGGCATTGTGGTTGGCGTGGCCATCCTTTTCGCCTACCTGATTCTCTTCTACCGGGCCAGGAAGATCGCCAAAGAGGCCACGGGCGACTTCGGGAGGCTACTGGCGTTTGGCATCGGGTTCTGGTTCACCTGCCAGGCGCTCGTGCACATCGGCGTGAACTGCGAACTGCTGCCCACCACCGGGCAGACGCTGCCGTTCATCAGCAGCGGCGGAGCCTCGCTCTTCGTCTCCGGCTGTGCCATGGGCATGCTCCTCAACATAGGCAAGGTCTCCTATCTCGAAAGTCGGAAAGAGGACCCGTTTGAGATGTTGAGACGATGACGCGGCAAACGACGCCCCCTAACTTCAATAATCCATAACCCATAACCACTACCGAATGATTCAAATCAACAAATTGTCGGTGAATTTCACGGGAGACTTCCTTTTCAAGGATGTCTCTTTTGTGGCAGGCGACCGCGACAGGATCGGGTTGGTCGGTCACAACGGCGCAGGCAAATCCACGCTGCTGAAGATTATCCACCGCGACATAGAACCGGCATCGGGCACCATGGTCATCACCTCCGGGCATCGCGTAGGATACCTCCCGCAGGAGCTGGTCGGAAATTCGCCGCTTTCCGTATGGGACGAGGCAGTCTCCGCATTTTCGGAAATCCAGGCCATGGAACGGAAAATGGAACGGATATCGGTGGCTCTTTCGGAGCGTGCCGACTACGAGTCCGAAGAGTATGCCCAGTTGACGCAGCAACTTTCCGATTTGAACGACCGATACCAGCATCTCGGCGGTAACACGATGGAGGCTGACACGGAGAAGGTGCTGGCGGGCATGGGCTTCCTTCGCGAGGAGTTCCACCAACCCATGTCCTCTTTCAGCAACGGCTGGCAGATGCGCGTCTGCTTGGCCAAAATCCTCCTGCAGAAACCCGAAATCATCCTGTTGGACGAGCCTACAAACCATCTCGACATCGAGTCCATCCAGTGGCTGGAGGACTACCTGGCCAACTATGACGGCTGCGTCATCCTGGTCTCCCATGACCGCGCCTTCCTCGACCGGGTGACCAACCGGACCATCGAAATCACTTTGGGTAGCATCCAAGACTATAAGTGCAGTTATTCGCAATATGTTGAACGGCGCTTGGAGCGTATTGAAAGCCAGCAGTCTGCGTATGAAAACCAGCAAAAAGAGATCGCGCAGATAGAACGCTTCATCGAACGTTTCCGCTATAAGGCCACGAAAGCGCGTCAGGTGCAGAGCCGCATCAAGATGCTGGAGAAAATGGACCGCATTGCCGTGGATGAGTACGACACCAGCTCCATCTCCTTCAAATTCCCTCCCGCACCGCATTCTGGATTAGTGGTGGTGGAGAGCAAGGGCCTCAGTCTTGGCTACGACACGAAGCCAGGTGTGCTCAATGGGGTCGATTTCCGTTTGGAACGCGGCGAGCGGGTGGCGTTTGTGGGACGCAATGGCGAAGGCAAGTCGACTATGGTGAAAGCCATTGTGGGGTCGCTTCCCCCTGAAAGCGGCGAGCTGCAGCTCGGCTACCAAGTCGTGGTCGGCTATTATGCCCAAAACCAGGCACAACTGCTGAATCCCGACAAGACGGTTTTCGAAACCATCGACGACGTCGCGGTGGGCGACATACGACCCAAAATCCGCACTATTCTCGGCAGTTTCCTCTTCGACACAGAAGATACAGAGAAGAAAGTCAGGGTGCTTTCGGGTGGCGAGAAAGCGCGGCTGGCTCTCGCCAAGCTGCTGCTCTCTCCCTTTAACCTGCTCATACTCGACGAGCCTACCAATCACCTCGACATGCCCTCCAAGGATGTGCTCAAGAATGCCTTGCTGCAATATGAGGGCAGCTTGATCCTCGTCTCCCACGACCGAGATTTTCTGCAAGGGTTGACTTCCAAGGTGTATGAGTTCAAAAACCATCAGATGCACGCCTTCACGGGCGATGTCTATGATTTCCTGGCGCAGCGTAGGATGGAGACACTGAACGAGCTGCAAAGTCGAAACGTCGCCGAGAATGGTGCCTTTGGAGAGAAAGTCTCCAGTAGCAAAGAATTGTGGGAGCAGAAAAAGCAGCGAGAGGCCGAAGACCGCAAGCGAAAGAACCGGCTCCGGAAGCTGGAGGACGAGATGGCGGCCCTGCAGCAGCGGCAAACCGAAATCGAAGCGAAGCTGGCGGATCCGGAGCACTATGCTGCCGCCATCGCATCCGGGGAATTGTACCGCGACTACGAAAAGGTGAAAGAAGAATTGGAGGAGAAAGAGACGGAGTGGCTTGAATTGAGTGAATTATAATGTTCTCCAAATTCCGGACACCAAGTCAAACTCTCCAATTCGCCAGTGTGCGCATCGGTGAGCGAGCGGAATCCCCTCCGGAAAACCACGAGAACACCTTGCAATCCTAACGGGGCGCCTTGTCGTGTTAAGACTCCTGTTCACTGCTCACTATTCACTTTCAGCTGGCAGGCTGTAGGTCTGCCGGGCTTGGTGGCGACTTAGAAAACTTTCCCTGTCCACAGTTGCTCTAAGAAAGCCTTGACGGGCCACACCTCCACCCCGTTGACCAGCCGGGGACGTTCCTCCAATGCCACCACAATGAGCCGACACTCCGGATGCTCTTCCTTGAATGCCTTCAACCCGCGCAAATGGCGCGATTGCACCTCGTTCGTCGATTTTATCTCGATAGCAACCTCCGCATCTCCCAGCACCGCATCCACTTCGTAATCCGTGTAGGTGTGCCAGTAAGACAACGCCTCTTTTATGCGGTGATAGCCCAAATACGCTACGATTTCCTGTATCACAAAATGCTCGAAAGCGTGGCCGAAATCCGCCGAGCCGGGTGCCAGCGAGCGACGGCCCAGCAGATAGTTGGGGATGGCTACGTCAAAATAGTAAAATTTCGGCGACTGCCGCAACTTGCGTTTCACCGTCTTGGAAAACGCAGGAATCATATAGCCTATCAAGGTCTCCTCCAAAATGGAAAAATATGCCGCCACGGTTTTTGAGTCCACCCCGCAATCCTGCGCGATGTTGCTGAAGTTGACCATCTCGCCATTGGTCAGGGCTGCAACCTCCAAGAAACGGGTGAACGTGGAGAGATTGCGCACCAAAGCTTCCGCCTTGATTTCCTCTTTCAAATATACAGCAACATAGGCTTGTAGCATCTGCCAGTATTTTTCTGATGAGGCGAGATAATGACGTGGAATCATTCCCTGATTGACCACCTTTACAATGTCGAAATCTGGAACCTCCGCGCTTGTCAGGGGATAGAAATT
This sequence comes from uncultured Bacteroidales bacterium, assembly GCA_946186495.1. Taxonomy (GTDB): domain Bacteria; phylum Bacteroidota; class Bacteroidia; order Bacteroidales; family WCHB1-69; genus F23-D06. Next base: position 37,794 of record CAMHNQ010000003.1, on the reverse strand, counting down.
GGTTTCCAACGCCCTGCCTCCGAGCATATTAACACCTCCGCGTTTGAGCTTCCGCGCACTTGACCCGCTCAGAATGAAACGGAGTCCTTTGCGCACCATCAGCCATTGCACCTCGTTCAGCAGAATGGGCAGCGACTGCACTTCGTCGATGATAACCAGCGTGTCCGAGTCACACATTTCCAACTCCTGCCTCAACAGGGAAGGGTTTCGCTGCAGTCGCTCAAACGTGTTGCTTTCCAACAAGTCATAAAATTGCGCGTCTGGAAACAATTCCAACAACAGCGTGGTTTTGCCTGTTTGTCTCGCACCGAACAGAAAAGTACTCTCTTCCGAAAGCTCTTTGGGAGTCAATAACCGTTTAATCATCTTCTTCAAATTTTCTGCAAAAATACAAATTTTCGGAATGCAACTCCATATTTTATATGAATTTTCGGAATGTAACTCCGAAAATATCACAATGCCACGAATCGGCACAGTCTTGCGTTATCTTTGCCGCATCAAAAAAAGCAAAGGTATGACCGCAAAACGATGACTTGTCACGAATCATTGCACAGTCTCGCTTCCGGCGAAGATATGAATTTTGTACTTTTGCCCCGATTTTTATTTGTTGAATGTGAACTATTGAGTCCACTTGAAAAAGTGGTTTTCATTAAAACCAATATTTGATTGTCAATGTGTTACAAGCAAAAAAATCGTCAATTTTGACTTTTTCAGGTGGACTCAATAAATAATTTTTGGACAGTATTGTATCATTCTTCATGCAATTTTGCCATCGGATTCCAGAATTGCATAAAAAATGAAGATTGACCACCTCAACAGGAAAAATGAGACCACAATCAGCGTGTTCACTTCTCCAGACTGTCTTCCTCTATCAGGAACTGCCGGAGCCCCATCGTGACAATTCCGCTGTCGTCGCGGCGCAGGAGGATATCCTCTTTCACAACAACAATCTTCTTGAACGAATCGCCAATCGCACGCAACGGACGGAACTCCTGCTGCCGTTTCTCCTCCGTGGGCAGCGCATAAGCAGATTGTATATAATACCGTTGGCTGCCCTTGTTGACCACGAAATCTATTTCCACTTGTTTGCGGGCATCGCCCTCGCGGCATTCCACCACCCCTACATCCACACTGTAACCGCGCATTAGCAGCTCATTGTAAATCACATTTTCCATGATATGCGTCTCCTCAACCTGCCGAAAGTTCAGACGAGCGTTGCGAAGTCCGACATCCGTGAAATAATACTTCGAGGGTGTTGAGATATAGTGCTTTCCTTTCACATCGTAACGGTTAGCACGACTGATCAGAAAAGCATCATCCAAATAGTCCAAGTACTTTTTTATGGTTGCCTCCGACAACTCTGTGCGCCCTAAATTGCTGAATGTGCGTGACAGTTTTGACGGATTGGTCAGGGAACCCACCGATGATGAGATGATGTCAAGCAGCATCTCCAAGGCGACATCGTTCTGCACGTGGTTACGCTCGATGATGTCGCGCAGGTACGTCTCCTTGAACAACAATTTCAGATACTGTTCCCGATCCGTGTCGGAGGGGAATAGAACCGTCAACGGCAGGCCGCCGTAATTCAGGTAGTTTTGCCAAAGTCGGTCCCACTTCATGTCGGGCATTGCTTCCGCAATTTCCGACAACGACAACGGATAGATACGGATTTCGTCTCCTCGGCCACGGAACTCCGTCATCACATCTCGTGACAAAAATTTGGAATTGCTGCCGGTTACATACACATCGACATTGTCCATTTTCAAATAGCTGTTCAATACGTCTTCAAATTCCTCCACCAATTGTATTTCGTCTAACAAGATGTAATACATGCCTTTGTCCGTCGTGCGTCCATCGAGATATTTCATCAAGGCATCTGGATCGCGAAGCATTTTGTTTCGGCGGTTTTCCAAGTCCACGGTGACAATATGGTCCTCGGGCACTCCGTTTTCCTTAAGATGATTGTAAAAAAGGTTGAAAAGCAGGAACGACTTCCCTGACCGGCGGAGTCCTGTCACCACTTTGATTAGATGGTTGCGCCGGTGAGCCACCAATTTTTCCAGGTATCTTTTTCGTTTGAACAACATGGCATTTAAGATTTTTTCCGTTTACGGCATTTTTCTGAAATAATGCGCAAAAATACAAAAATAAGAAATCGGTTTTAAGCCCTGTAAATATTTTTATAAAAATTGAATATCAACATATTATAATCGAATGTTATAATTAAGAAGTGTGAAATTAAAATAAGTTTGTTTTAGATTTTTTCCGTTTACGGCATTTTTCTGAAATGACAAGTGGGCATGTGAGGTGACTGGCAAGTTTGGCGCGTTTTCACTGACAAGTTTGGCCACGCTTCCCTTCCGCCCGAATTAGAACAAAATAGAACCAGCGTGCGCATGGTGCGAATGGTTATTTTTGCCGCAAAAAAACAGCAAAAATATGACCTCAAAAACCATCATCATCCCCGTCGGCTTCAATGTCGAGCAGTGCAAAAGAAACATCATGTTACACTTCGCAGACGACAGCCCTGCGGAGTGAATGTCAGACCAGGATTTCGTGCAGCAGTATCTGTACTGTCATGAGGACGGCGACTATGATCCGCCGATAGATGTATGGCTGCTGGTCTGGGACTCGCCATCAAACATGGTGCCGACTTCGCACCCGAATCCGGAAGCAAAGCACTGTCCATCAAACACTGAACTGAAAATCGAAGCGATTGTCGCGAGTCTCCTGTTGTGCAAGACGCATCACGACAATATCAGGCGTCACCTCATCTACATCATTCCTCCCGGACTCAACTCCACGTTGTACGACTTGTCTGACAAGCAGTTTTTAGGCGTTGGCGATGTTCACGTCATTGACATGCAGGCAGGGATTGCCAAAGCGGACCAAAACATACCATTATTGGACTTTTTGGAGGGTGTGGACCGCCGCGTTGCAGAGATGATCGCTGTTCCGAAAGCCACTTTCGACCATTGCGACACACTTGTCCAATACCAGATTCCTGAATCCGTGACACATATTGAAGACCGGGCGTTCGCCTCGTGCAAGAAGCTGCGAAAGGTTCTGCTCCCAGACAAGACGGCTCTCGACGAGCATGTATTCGCCGCGTGCGCAAGGTTGTGAAACAATAACCCCTGTTGGGAATTCGATATCAGGGCGCAGCCGTGCGGTTGCGCCCTTTTTTGTTCCCGCCATTCCTTCTCCTCAATCTCCCCACCTGCTCCATCATCAACAACTACCAGAGCATCAGGGAAGAACAACGGAAAGACAATGAGTTTGAAGAATCATCGGCGGGCTGATGAGCTTCGAGGAGTGACTTTATTCGTCTGTGCTTCAGTGTTTTACATTATACATATTAGAAAAACAGACAAATTTTATTAAATACATGTTGGAAAAACGGAAAAAAAGTGTATTTTTGCTGTTGGAAAAACGGACAAACTATGCTTGGAAGAAAGATTGACAAATATTTAGAGAATTACTACGCCACAACAAATAAAGCGTTGCTCGTCACAGGCGCACGACAAACCGGAAAGTCGTTTTCCATCCGCCATTTCGGGAAAACACACTTTGAGAATCTTGTGGAAATCAACTTCGTTGAGATGGAAGAGGCGAAGAAAGCTCTTTCCGGAGCAAAAGGAAGCCGTGAACTGCTGTTGCGTATTTCCGCACTGACCAAACAGCCGCTTGTCAAAGGTAAAACGCTCATTTTCTTCGACGAAGTACAGGAATGCCCCGAAATGGTGACTGCAGTCAAGTTTCTGGTGGAGGAAGGTAGCTATCGTTACATTATGAGCGGCTCTTTATTAGGCGTTGAACTAAAAGACCTTCGTTCTGAACCCGTTGGCTATATGGATGTCAAAGAGATGTTTCCGCTTGACCTTGAGGAATTTTTCAACGCCATCGGTATCAGCGAGATGGTGTGGACGGAGGTGAAGAAAGCGTGGAACACACGACAACCCGTTGACGATTATGTCCATTCCAAACTGATGGAGTTGTTCCGTCTTTATCTCATCGTGGGCGGCATGCCCGCCGTAGTGCAAAATTACATTGACACAAACAATCTCCAAACCGTATGGGCAGAGCAGCAGGCTATCCTAAGGCTTTACAAACGTGACATTTCAAAATACGATCCGGCGCACAAACTCTATCTCAATGAGATTTTTGATCTTATCCCTTCGGAACTCAATGCAAAAAACAAGCGTTTTATCCTGAAAAAATTGAATGAACAACTGAAGTTTTCCCGTTATGAAAACAGTTTCTTATGGCTTAAAGAAGCAGGTGTCGCATTGCCGGTTTACAACGTGGAAGCCCCCGTTGTTCCATTGAGATTGTCCCAGTCAAGGAACTTGTTCAAGCTGTTTCAAAACGATGTCGGACTTTTGGCCAGCCAATACGACGGCGGAATACAGATTCAACTGCTGACAGACGAGAAAAGCATCAATTTCGGCGCCGTCTATGAGAATGCCGTGGCCCAAGAACTTCACGCACACGGGTTCGACCTTTACTACTTCAACAGCAAAAAACAGGGCGAACTGGATTTCGTCATTGAAAAAAACGGGGAAGTTATGCCCATAGAAGTCAAATCTGGCAAGGATTATCAACGTCACAACGCTTTGACAAACGTTATGGCCAACGAGGAATATCAGATTCGCAAAGCCATTGTGTTCTGCAACACAAATGTCCGTCAATCAGCTAAGATTCTTTACCTTCCCATCTATATGACAGCATTCCTGGTGAGGGAAATCCCCGACAATATCGTTTATACCGTTGATTTGTCGGGACTTTAACCCCGGCATCCTCGTCGGCGGGCGTGATTTATGAAACGGAAAATCTATGACACTTTAGTCCAATGGAAGTATGAGCAGGATGGCACCAACTGCCACGTTGCCACCGGAGAGCAGGTCGTTCCGTTCACATTTGCGCTGGATTTCCTTGAAGGTGATTCCGGTAGAACCCGCTTGGTTCACCGTGTCTATCAGCTATATATACTTTCTAATAAGTCCATTGGTCATAATTGTGGGGTTTAAAAACGACGCCGCAAAGATAATAAAAGGGTGTGAAACTTTGTGGCACAGTCGTATGCTGTTGTTAGGCAGTATGCACCAAAACTTCGGATGCTGAGACCCGTGCAAATTGCAATGTTCTTTAAAAATTACTTTTTGTAACTTATGCTTGCTTTTTGTCAAGAATTGTGTATTTTTGCAGCGTCAAAATTTCTTTATTCATCTTAAAAAATTAAGTTTATGAAAAACACAAGATTCTTGTTACCAAATGGTTACAAAAAAGCAGGTTGGTGGATATTCGGCATTACCATAGTGCTGACTATCTTCCGTTTTACCTTCCAAGACCAATGCGATTTCAGTATGAACAACATCCGCGAGCTTTTCGGAATGGAACGTCTGGAAGGCAATGGGGATCTTTTCTCCAGCCTTCTTTCGTCCTCTTTCGGTCCGAATGATGACCTTCTGCTGACATTCATTGGCATTTTGTTTGTCGTGGCCGGCATCTTTATCGGCTTCTCCCGTAATAAGGAAGACGACGAATTCATCGAGCAGCTCCGGTATGAGTCGCTGATCCTGTCGCTCTACATCAACAGCGGAATCGTGCTGCTTTGCCTGATTTTCGTATGGGGATTTCCTTTCCTGTGGGTAATGATGCTGAACATTTTCTCCACTCTGTACGTGTTTATACTGTGTTTTTACATTCGTCTGTACCATAACAAACGTTCCTTGCACTATGAAAAACAGAATTAAAGTGGCACGCGCCGAGGTGAACATCACCCAAGGCGAATTGGCGGAAAAGATCGGTGTGACCCGCCAAGCGGTGAACTCCATCGAATTAGGGAAATACGTTCCCAGCACCCTCTTGGCACTGAAAATGGCGCGGTATTTCGGCAAGACCGTAGAGGATCTGTTTATGCTGGAAGAGGAGGATTGATACCATAAAACCTTTTGTGTTGGTGATTCTTGTTCTTAACGGTGGCGTTTTTCTGCCACCGTTTCTGTCCCGAATTTAACGCAAAAATCAGCAAACTACGCTTGTAATTTGCTGATTCTGATTTGGTTTCGGACTTCCGCGGAGAGAGAGGGATTCGAACCCCCGGAGGTGTTACCCTCAGCGGTTTTCAAGACCGCCGCAATCGACCACTCTGCCATCTCTCCGAAAATTGGGCGGCAAAAATACAATTTTTTTTGATATGAAACTCAGGCTTTAAAAATTCTTTTTTCAATGTAGGTGCACGTCGCATACTTTCAGTAGAGTTTCTTGGTGATAAAGCCCTCGCCTGATACGGTGTGCTGGTCTGACAAATCGAAGCATTTTCGGATGAGTCCCTCTGTCAAGACCTCGTTTTTTTCGCCAAAATGCAGCATTTCCCCCTCTTTGAGCAACAGCGCCTGCTTGGAATATGCCTTCGCGATGGGCAGGTCGTGGAGGATGATTAGGATAGTGGTGCCGCGTTCCTCGTTCAGCTGCCGCAAAATGTCCATGATCTCGAATTTGTGGGTGACATCCAAATTTGACAGAGGTTCGTCTAACAACATGACACCAGCTTGCTGCGCCATCGCGCGCGCAATCATCACCCGTTGACGCTCACCGCCGCTCAGTTCCTGTATGCGCTTTTCACGATGGTGGTGTACGTTACATTTGATGAGCATTTCCTCCGCAATCTCCTTGTCCTCTGGACGTTCCATCTCCCATGGGGTTTGATAAGGATTCCGCCCCAACATCACATAGTCGAAAACGTCAATGTCGAATACAACTTCTTGATACTGTGGTACGTATGCGATCTCTCGCGCCAACTCCATCATCTTGTACCCCGACAGGGGCTTCCCGTTGAGGGCCACTGTGCCACTGTCGGGCTTCAGCAACCCAGCCATACACTTCAGCAGCGTAGTCTTGCCCGAACCGTTCGGTCCCAATATGGAACAGAAGCCTCCTTGCGGGAATTGTAATGACAACTCGTTCAGTATGATACGTTTGTCGTATCGGAATGTCAATCTGTTTATGTCAATACAATGCATATCTTAATAATCTGCTCTGCCAAGCGTTTGCCTCTCAGTACTGTTTAAGGGAGGCTTTTTCATTCAAAATAGTGTCGTAGCTCCTCTGCACCGAAGATATGTAGCGTGCTCTTCCCTGAAGGGGTCAATGTGGGCATATCGCTTTCGAATAGTCTGCGTATCAGTGTTTTGATTTCTTCCTGAGTGGTCGGAATCCGCTGTTTTGAGCGTTTTTGCCGGGCCAGGCTTTGCGCGATGCCGGCGATTTTGTCACCTTTGTGGATAACCTGGTTGGTCTGGTAGGCGCTAAGAACGTTTTCAATGAGCGCCTGTACGTCACCTTCATCCTCTTCGTCGTTGGGCGTGGCGTTGACGGCCAAGTGGGTGTTGTCGATTTTTTCGAGGTCATAGCCGAGGCGCAGGAAGTCCTCCTTCAGCGATAATGCTAAATCGGATTGTGCTGCAGTGAGTGTCACCGTCTGCGGGAACAGGCTCTGCTGAGGATGTATCGGGGTGTTTTTCAAAGCATTGACATAAGTTTCGTAGAGGATGCGCTCCTGCACGTTGGGCAAATCCGCCACCATCACCTGGCCGTTCAGTTCGAAGAAGAGATACCGACCTTGGAACACGAAAAAAGGGATGTTTTCGGGCAAATCGAGATTGTTTTCTGTCGTATTATGATGAAAATCAACCGCTTGCTGTTCCTCTTTCGGATAGTCCACTTTTTCCACGTTCAACTCCTTGAGGAAGTTCTCCCAGTCGTTGGAGGAGGGTGTTTCGTGACGGAAACCTCCGCCGCCGAACTGCTGGAACGGAGACCCGTGCCTTTTTTCCGGCACCTTGTCGAAAGGGTTGTAGTTGGGATTGGCGCCGATGGTCGGGACTGTAATTTCCTGGTTTTCGGGTCGTTCTTTGATGATGTCGGGGAAAGAGTCGTCGAAGTCAATCATTGGGGTGAGCGACATGGTGCCGAGGGCTTTCTTGACTGTGGAGTTGAGGAAGCCGAAGACCAGCCGTTCGTCCTGGATTTTCACTTCCACCTTGGTGGGGCTGACATTGACGTCGATCATGGCGGGGTCCATCTCGATGGAGATGAAATAGGCGGGGTGCATCCCCTGCGGGATGAGGTCGGCGTAGGCTTTTTCCACGGCGAAGTTGAGCAGGCTGTGGCGCACAAAACGGCGGTTGATGAACATGTACTGCTCGCTTTTCTGCTTTTTGGCTTTCTCGGGCTTGGCGATGAAGCCGGTGATGCGCATCAGTTCGTGGTCGAGCTCCACGGGGAAGAGCTTGTCGTTGAAGTGCTGCCCGAAGATGTTGACGATGCGCTGGCGCATGTTGGAGGCGGGCAGCATCAGGACAAGTTGCCCGTTGTTGTAGTACTGGAAGGTGATGTCGTGGTGGATGAGGGCGACACGGTAGAGTTCCTCCTCCACGTGGGTGAGTTCCACCTTGTCGGATTTGAGGAAGTTGCGCCGTGCGGGCACGTTGAAGAAGAGGTTCTTGACGGCGATGGAGGTGCCGTCGGAGGCCGTCACGGGCGCATGTTCCTTGATTTCGGCGCCTTCGATGCACACGAGAGTCCCCATTTCGTCGGCGGCGGGCTTGGTCTTGAGCTCCACGTGGGCGATGGCCGCGATGGAGGCCAGGGCCTCGCCGCGGAAACCCTTCGTGGAGATGCGGAACAGGTCGTCGGCCTTGCGCAGCTTGGAGGTGGCGTGCCGCTCGAAGCAGAGCCGCGCGTCGTTGAACGACATGCCCTTGCCGTTGTCCACCACCTGCACCAGCGTCCGGCCGGCATCCTTGACGATGAGCTGGATCTGCGTCGCGCCCGCGTCGAGGGCGTTCTCCAACAGCTCCTTGACCACGGAGGCGGGCCGCTGCACCACCTCCCCGGCCGCAATCTGGTTCGCCACCGCGTCGGGCAGCAGTCTGATGATGTCTTCCATAGGTTTGGTAAGTTTAGGGATTAGAAGAACTTCCAGAGGACGAGGGCGAGCACTATGACGAAAAAGATCATGAAGATGATGGTCAGCGAGTTGTGGTTCTTGCGCTCGCCGCTGGTGTGGTTGCGATGGCTCTGCCATTCGTCGTGGAGATTGCGGGCGAAATCCTTCCGCGCGTCGCCAGTCGATTCCTCTTTCTTCGGATCATAATAGCGGGGCTTGTAGTTGAACTTCCGGGGTTCTCTGTTGTTAAAAAACGTGAATGCCATATCTTTATTTATTGTTATTATATTCGTTCAAACTCATACCAGTACAATTGCGTCTTCCATGACATTTTTATAAAAAGGAGTAAAATGTTTCTGATTCCATTCGTCTTTTGTCTGGATGATGGTATTCACATCTTGCCCAAGATTCCAGAAAAGCATGTTCAAAGGATAGCCGATGTTGTCGTAATCTTCCCAAGTAGAATGACCGTCACGGTCCAAAAGAACTAACAAATCCCAATCGGAGTCAGGACGATGTGTACCCCGAGCCCTGGAACCGAACAGTAACACACTCGCACCTGATGGCAACAAGGCGATTATGTTCTGTTTGAGAGTGTTTAGCATCTCCTCTTGAGCAACAGCCGTTTGATTATTAGCGGTGACGTTCATTTTTTTCCTTTAAATCATTTCGCAAAAATACACATTTATTTCAATCTCTCGGAAAAAAGATGTCCGAACGAAAAAAAAACTTACTTTTGCACCGTCAATCCAAAAGTCATAGTGCCGGAAGGTTGGCGGAATTTTATTAGACATATTGAGCTTGACGCTCTTGTTCTCCTATCGCAAAGTCTGGAAAACTTGCTTGAAACAGGGAATAAGATGCCGAAAAGTTCACGTTTAGGCGTGGATTTCTTTCGACCCTTATTTTGTTTCATGGTATTCCAGACACTAGCGGTAGAAATAAGCGGCAAAACGAAAGGATTCATGCCTTTCTTTATGTGCTGGTTTGAATAATGATGTTTTCATGCTCATTGGAGGGGAAATGGATATTGTATTGATTATCATCATTTTAAAACCTTAATAGTATGAAAAACTTTTACATTCAAACGGTTGTCCTGCTTTTCGTTGTCTTGGCAGGATTCACAAACAAAACAAGCGCACAATTCAGCAATAGTGATGAAGTTTATTTTTATCTGTATGAAAAAACTGTGGGAACAGATGGTGTCGTAACTAAGGAGCCTAATGGTCTTTGGAAAGGACTAATTAGATGCGTCTATTTCCATGATGGTAGATTAGTTGAGCTTCTTTTCCATGCAGATGAAAAAAATATACTCAGTGCGCAATTAGCTGAAGATCCAAACGCTCTATTAAATCTTCTAAAACAAAGATATTATTGTTATGTAAACCGAAAAGTATCTGAAGAAAAGCCTTTGAATCCTAATTCTCAGTGGAACTACCATGTAATTCCAGGTGCCCATAAATATTACCAACCTTTTTCAACAAGTGCAAAATTCACATATAAAGCAACATATCATACCAGCCGTGGAGAAGAGTGGGGTGATTCTAAATTCAATTTTTTTTCTTTTAGTTTGGACAAATCAGAATTAATACTATGGAGTGACAAACATAATGAACGTCATTATTTTAAACGGATAGATCCTAATTCCCTGAAGCCCAACCTCGATTTCCTCGACTAAACTATGAAAAAGAACATACTCTTATTTAGCACGTTGCTGTTGTTTTGTTTTACTTCTATTGCGCAGACCACCTATTATTATAAATTAACTAAGAAAAAGGTAAACGGGGTGATTAGCGAGAATGTGTCAGGTGGTCAGTTCATTACCATTATCAAAGATGGCTGTTACGAATCGGACAAGGATGGTTTTTCCGTCAATCACGGAAAAATCAAGTACAATCGCACTGAGAATGGTTACCTTATCTACCTTGGACCCACTTACTATGGGGAAAACACGATGTTGCTATTCAAAAGCGATTACAGTAGTTTCAACATCAAAACGATGGACGGAAATGTGTATGTCTATAAACGCGCCACGCCACCGGCAGGGGTAACCACCTGCTCTTTAATCCGAAAGCCCGCACCAACGACCACACCAAGTTCCCAACCTTTCATTCCTCCAGTACCCGCAACTACTTATCCTGTCACAACCTATCCGCAAACGACTACCACTTCATCCAGTTCGTCATCTACTTCTCAACCTGCCACGACCACCACGGCCACGAGGACTTGTGCCCGCTGCCATGGGTCAGGTAGAGAAGATCGCGATGATGGCGTGTGTTTTGGGTTGGACACGAAATATTGTAACGAATGCAATAGAACGGTCTCGTGCTCACATTATCATGTAACATGTCAGCTTTGTCACGGGAAAGGGTATTATTAGAGATTTTTTCCCCGCACACCTGACGGCGTGCGATTTGCGACGCTGGAAGCGTCGTCTCCTGCCGAGCCAGGCAGACCTAACGGCCTGCCGGTATTCATGCACGTGATCTATAGATAGATGTTTATGGTTTTTACAACAATTGGTTTCGATTGCCCTCCGTAGGGGCGAATAATTATTCGCCCCTACATACCATCGCAAATCGCGCGTCATATATTCCGAAACGTCCGTTATATCCGTTGTAGAGACGCGATTAATCGCGTCTCTACGGGATAAAAACCAAAAATATGCGTCGTAACCATTTTGTTTTCAGATGATTGAAGAAAAATCTTCACCACCTGTCGCGGAATAAAAAAAAAGTGTATTTTTGCAGCCTCAAAAAAGGCGGGGTAGCTCAGTTGGTTAGAGCGTCGGATTCATAACCCGGAGGTCTCGAGTTCAACTCTCGATCCCGCCACAAAAAAGATGACTGTTTGCGCAGCCATCTTTTTTTGTATCTTCGCCCGTCATTTTTTAAACATAGGAAAAACGTAATAGTCTATTGTAACATGTTGAAAATTAAGTCGATTTTAATACTGATGATAGTGGCGGCGGTCATGTTTCCGGCGTGCGACCGTGCCAAGAAAGCCCCCAAAGAGACTCCGCAGGCCAGTGTTACGCTGCCGGCCTTCAGCAACGACTCCGCCTACGCCTACGTGAAGGCACAGACCGACTTCGGCCCGCGCGTACTCGGCTCGGAGGCGCATGAGAACTGCCGTGTCTGGTTGCTTGGTAAGCTCCGACAATATTGCGACACCGTTTATAACCAGTCGTTTACGGCCAAAACTTACGACGGCAAATCGTGGCCCTGTGCCAACCTCGTCGGTAGCTTTGGGCCGGAGAAATCCAAGCGCATCGTGCTGGCTGCGCATTGGGATTCACGCCCTTTCGCCGACCACGACCCCAATCCCGCCAACCGCGACCAGGCCATTGACGGTGCCAACGACGGAGCCAGCGGCGTGGGCGTGCTTCTTGAAGTGGCCCGGCAACTGCATGAGAACCAACCGGATGTGGGCGTTGACATCGTCTTCTTCGATGCGGAGGACTACGGTCCGCGGGAGAGCGAGAACGTTCCCGGCGACTGGTGGGGCCTCGGTGCCCAGCACTGGGCGAAAAATCCCCATATAGAAGGGTATACGGCGAAATACGGCATCCTGCTTGATATGGTAGGCAGTCCGAACGCGCAGTTCATGCAAGAACAGTTCTCCCTCCGGGATGCCCAAGATGTGGTGCGCAAGGTATGGGCTACTGCCTATGAGCTCGGCCACGGCCAATATTTCCAGAACAAGCCTGGCGGCATCATCACCGACGACCACTACTATGTCAACAAATACGCCTCGTTCAAGATGATTGACATCATTCACTACGATGCGGCTTCCGGCACTGGCTTCGACCCTGTCTGGCACACCGTGAACGACAACATCCATAACATCGACCCCGTGACTCTTGGTGTGGTGGGCACAACTTTATTGCAAGTCCTCAAAAACGAATAACAGACAATGAAAGTATTCAAATTCGGCGGAGCCTCCGTCAAGGACGCGCCCGCTATCGAGAACCTGAAGAATATCCTGCAACGCTATGAAAACGAGCAACTTGTGGTGGTGATTTCCGCCATGGGCAAGACCACCAACTTCCTCGAAAAGCTGTTAGACGCCTACTGTCACGAGCCGGAAAAGGTGGAAGGCCTGCTCGCGGAGCTCCGCGCCCGGCACGAACGGGTAGCCGAGGAACTGATGGGCGCTGGCAACCCATTCATTCCGCACTCCGAACGTCTCTTCACCCTCTTGGCCGAACAGCTGCGACGCCCGACTTCCGACAATTTCGACTACGACTACGACCGTATCGTCAGCTTCGGCGAACTGCTCTCCACGACGTTGATTTCCACCTACCTGAATTATCAGGGCCTGAATGTCCAATGGCTTGATGCGCGACAGTTGGTCCGCACCGACAACACCTACCGCGAAGGTCATGTCGATTGGACGGTGACCCAGAAACTGGTCTGCAACACCATCAACCCCTATTTCCAGAACCGTACGAGCGGTATGGTGCTGACTCAGGGCTTCATCGCGGGCACGGCCGAGAACCAGACCACCACACTCGGTCGCGAGGGCTCTGACTACTCTGCCGCTATCCTCGCCAACACCCTTGACGCCGAGTGTGTTACGGTGTGGAAAGATGTGCCCGGTATCCTCAACGCCGATCCCAAACGCTTCCCCAACGCCGTCAAAATCGACACTTTGACTTACCATGAGACCGTGGAATTGGCCTATTATGGCGCAAGCGTCATCCATCCGAAGACTCTCCGCCCCCTGCACAACAAACGGATACCCTTGTTCGTGAAATCCTTCTTCCAACCGGATGATGACGGCAGTGCGATTACGCAAACGGCTGATATTAAGGAAATTCCTTCCTATATCGTGAAAGACGACCAGCTGTTGATTTCGGTTTCCCCCCGTGACTTCTCCATTATCGGGGTGGAGAATCTCTCCAAGATTTTGGACATCCTGTCCCAATACCGCGTGAAAATCAATCTTATACAGAATTCCGCGCTTACCTTCTCGGTTTGCACCGACAACGTCCCCATGCGGTTGCAACCTTGTATAGAAGCCCTACAGGAGGAATTTGTCGTCAAGTTCAACGAAAACATCCGGCTGGTGACTATCCGCCATTACGATGAAGAGTCAGAAAAGACAGTCCTCAGAATGTTCGCAGGCGAGGAGGTGCTGATCCGGCAGAACAACCGGCATACGATTCAGATAGTGCTGAAATAGAGCCATACTCCAAGGATGTGGTCGAGTGCAACGCAACGATTGTCAAATAGGGACTGGTCATCAAAATTTGTGCGTGAAACAAGTGCCTGAAAAAATCTGCAAAAAATGTTTTCATAGTTGAATATTTAAAACAAAAATGTATTTTTGCAACTTGAAATTGGAATTCATCATTAGTATTAATTAAAAACGTTACGTATGAAAAAAATTTCCTTGTTTTTGTGTATGAGTGCTTTAGCTGTGGCTTCGTTCGCTCAACTGCCGAACGGGTCCTACGCCCCTGCATTCACTGGCTATGAGATTGACAAGTCCACGGGCAACATCATCTCTACCAACCCCATTTCCCTTTACGACATGACAGATGCGGGTTACACGGTCTTCATGGACGTGTTTGCCACCTGGTGTGGACCGTGCTGGAGCTACCATAACACCCATGCTTTGGAGAACCTCTATGCCCAATATGGTCCGGAGGGTACCAATGAGTTGCGCGTGCTGGCCATCGAAGGCAGCAACGGAAACTACAATTCGTTGAGCGGTGCGGGTGCCGACGCTGGCGGATCCGCCACCCAAGGCAACTGGCTGAGTGGCGTGGAGTATCCGATCATTCCGTTGAAGATGGCCCCTAACACCATGGCTTTCGACAATGACTACGCCATCTCCTACTTCCCGACTGTCTATATGGTGTGCCCGAACCGCTTGGTCTATGAAGTCGGCCAACAGCAGACGGCTGACCTGTATGCCGCCTCAAACAACACCTGCCCGCAGTTCGACGCCACGCAGGCCAACAACGGCCTTATCCTCTCTGTCAGCGGCATAGAAAAGGTGTATCACTGCTCCTGCACCGCCACCCCGACGATCGATCTCCAAAATGTGGGTTCTGCCGACCTGACCTCTGCCACCCTCAGCATCAACTTTGACGGCCAGACCACCACGTATGACTGGACGGGCAATCTCTCCAGATACAACAAAACCACTGTCTCTCTGCCGCAAATTACCTCCAACGTGGACGGCATACACCAATATACGGTGACGATTGTTTCTGCGAATGGCGTTTCTGATGCCGACACGGTCATGAACACCATCTCCCAGTCGTTCCAAGTGGCCGTTGCTCCCTCTTCTGTGACCATCGACGAGGATTTCTCCAATGGAATTCCCGCTGATTGGTGCAACGCCGAAGATATCCTTTTCGCCTACAATCTGAGTGGCGATCATGGCGCAGCAGTCTGTTTCAATGCATATCAACTTGATAACGGAACTATTGCCAACCTGTATCTGCCGTTTGAGAACCTTTCCAGCCTGCCGACCCCCGTCCTTTCGTTCGATGTGGCCCACAGACGTTATAGCTCTAACTATTCCGAGAGGCTTCGCGTGATGTACTCCACCAACTGCGGTCAGACGTGGCAGCCTGCATATACGAAATCGGGATCTACCTTGGCTACGGTTACGGGCAATACAAGCAACAATTTCATCCCGACCGCTACCCAATGGCGTCGCGAGATGGTGGACCTTTCCAATATCGCCGACAGGGATGATGTGGTAATCCGTTTCGAGTTCAGAAGCGCTTATGGCAACAACGTGTGGATTGATAACGTGAACATCTCGAACGTCACCGGCATTTCCGAAATCGAGTCAGACCTCACGATTTATCCAAATCCCGCCACCGACAACATGACCATCAGCACTTCCGAGAATGTGCAGCGCGTTGAAATCTTCAACATGCAAGGCCAGCTTGTGAAGGCCGAGTCCGGCAATGTGACCTCCATCTCCGTGAAGGATCTTGCCAACGGCATGTACACCCTGAAGCTCACGACCGACAACGGCACTTCCATGCATAAGATCATCAAGAAATAATGTTGTCAGTTCATTGATACAAAAAAGGCCGGCTTTGTTTGCCGGCCTTTTTTTGTGGGGTTAAAGTCGGGTGAGCTTTCGGAAAATGTCCTGCCCGTCGGCGACTTTGATGTGTAGGATATAGATGCCGGCGGGTATGGTGCTGAGGTCTATTGTGAATGATTCTGTCTGAGCGCGATAGGTTACTCTTGAGCGACCTTGTATGTCGTATAGGGTGATGCTTCCGATTTCCGTTCCGTGTAGCTCCACGGTGACAAAATCCTTCGCAGGGTTCGGATAGGTGGCGAGGCGGCTCTCGTAGTCTTCAATGCCGACGGTTTTGGTCAGTTGCACGTTTTGCACCAGTCTCTCCCCGTCAGCCACTTGGGTTGTGATTGTTTTCGGGAGGTATCCGTTTGCGGAATAGGTGATGGCGTATTGTCCGCCTTTGATCGGACGGTGGTAGTCGCCGTATGGTAGAGTCGTCTCCACGTAAGAGTGGTCAAGGTCGTGGTTGGCGATGTGGATGAGCGCCTCTAACGGTTCACCCGTCAGGGAGTCGGTGACCGTGCCGTGCACCCCGTTCCCCGCTTCTGCGATGAAGTTTAGCAGCGAATGGCTGATGTAGTTCCAATAATTTGGCAATCTGTTGGATGCCACTACTTTGTCACTGCTCACTTCAATGGTGACGTGACGTGTGCCGAGATACCAATTGTGCCAGTCTTGCATGGAACCGGTGATGACGTACCAGTCACCGCCTTCTGTGACACCATTGTCCCCTGTGAACCTCATGTAGTAGGGCGAATAGTTGTGGCACGTGTCGGCGAATTTTCGGCCCATCAAGTACCACCAGTCGGCGTCAGCATGACTGTGTTCGTAGGAAGTCCAGAAGTCCCAAGGGTAGTTGAAGACTTCGTCGCCGCCGTGAAAGTTGGCTGCAAGGGTGAAGTTGTGTGATTGCAGGAAGGCCATCATCGCCTGAACCTCCGGTTCGTCTTCATTCTCTTTCGCAGGGTTCCCGACCCACGGGAACGAGCGGTTCAGGTCCACGCCATGGCGGTTTGATCGGATAGAGGTGGGGGATTCGTTGAGGATGTTGTCCCCCGAATAATAGGTGCCGTCGGGGTTATGAAGCGGGCATATCCATATGTCGGTGCTGTTGATTAGCTCGGTTACAAAAGTGTCAGTGTTGTAATTTGTTAGCAAGTAATCTATCAGGCGGAGCATCATATAATAGCCCACCACTTCGTCGCCGTGGATGCTCGAGGTGTAAAAGACGGAGGGCTTCCCTTCACGGTCGTTCAAGTTGTTGCTGATGTGCGCAACGAGTATTTTGTGGTGCGTGGGAGTGTCGTCCAGGATGGTGTCAATGTCGCACAGCTGTGGATAGCGCGTGCGGAAAGTGTCCATCATGGCCGTGTAGGTGCTGTAGGTGGGGTAGCGGTTCCAGTCTGTGGTCATTTGCGCATAGTTGTGCGCCATCTGCACGTAAGCGCGGCTTCTTGGTGCGGTCGTGAATGGGATATTTAGGGAAAGAAAATTATCGAAGTCTTTGTATGATAGATAGATGCGAGTGTTGAACGTGCCGTCTGCGTTGCGGGTCACCTTGTCAATGGAAAAGTTTTTTGACATTGTTTTGAGTGTTGCTGCGTCCAAACTCGTCTCGATGTAGGTCTCGGGATAGATGAGTTGTTGGTTTTGCGCCATTGCCATGGCAGTGGTGATGATGGTAATAAGGATGATTGCGGTTCTTTTCATTGTTTTATCTGTTTTTGACGCTTTTTAGGTGCTGTTTAAGGGTCAATACGGGAGTTTACGTTTTGGATAAGTACAGCCTGAGGTCGGAGGCTTTTTTCGGTCCGATGACGGCGGCGATTTCGGTTTCGCTGGCGGCTTTGATTTTCGATATGCTCTTGAATTCTTTCAACAGTTTGGTTTTCAGGGTTTTTCCGATACCCGGGGCATCGTCTAAAATAGAAGCGATGCTGGTCTTTGCACGTCGTTTTCGGTGATGTGTGATACCGAACCGGTGCACTTCGTCTCGGACATGCTGCAGCAGTTTCTGAGCCTCCGACCGTTTGTCGATATAGACGGGCAGATTGTCGCCTACCTTGTAGATGTCCTCCAGCCGTTTGGCGATGCCAACCATCATGATCCGGTCTTCAATATGGAGGGCGACAATGGCGTTCCAGGCAGCGTGAAGTTGTCCCTTTCCGCCGTCGATGACCACGAGGTCGGGCAGCGGCTTGTTCTCCTCCAGGAGTCGGTGATACCGGCGGTAGATGACTTCTTCCATAGAGGCGAAGTCATCGGCGCCGACAACGGTTTTGATGTTGAAATGGCGGTATTCGCTTTTTGCCGGTTTGCCGTCGATGAAGCAGCTCATGGCAGCCACGGGTTCCTCGCCTTGTGTGTTGGAGTTGTCGAAGCATTCGATGCGGCGTGGCAGTGTCTTCATTCCCAGGGCCTCCTGCAGCGCTTGCAGCACACGGATGTTCCGCCGTTCCGGATCCGCGAGATCCTGTCTTTTCTTCTTTTCGAGCATGTAGAAATTGGCGTTGCGTGTGGCCAGCTCCAGCAGCTTATGTTTGTCGCCGCGCTGAGGTACCTGCAGAACCCAGCCTTCGGGGATGAGGATTGGTTCAAAGGGGACCAGCAGGGTGGGGGAGAGGCTGCCAAGTCGCTCCCGGATCTCGAGGATGGCTGTCCAGAGCGCGTCCTCTCGGGTGGTCTCCAGGCGGTTGTTGATTTCCAGTGTCTGTGCTTGTACCACGGCACCGTCAACTACGCGCAAAAAGCTGATATAGAAGCAGCTGTCGTCTTCCTCTATGCCGAATGCGTCCAAATTGGTGAGAGAGGGGTTTACCACCACCGACTTGACGATGAAGTTCTCCAACACCCCGATTTTGCGTTTCATTTCGGCGGCCTCTTCGAATTTCCATTCATCAGCATACCGCATCATCTCTTCGCGCAACTGCCGTATCACCTCCTTTCTGTTTCCCCGGAGAATCTGAACCGCCTGCTCGATGTTTCGCTGGTATTCCTCGGCGGTGATGAGACCGCAGCACGGCCCGGCACACCGTTTGATTTGGTATTGCATGCACGGGCGGTCGTTGTTCTTGAGTGTCTTGCAATTGCGTATCGGAAACATTTCGTTGATGAGGTCGAGCAAGATGTTCATCTGCTTTACGGAGGAATATGGGCCGAAGAGGCGCATGGTGGCGGGGTCTGGCCTTCGGGTTGGGAACACCCGCGCGAAAGGCTCCCGCGTGACGGCAATCCAAGGGTAGGACTTGTCATCCTTGAGCATGATGTTGTACTTCGGCTTGAATTCCTTGATCATGCTGTTCTCCAATAGAAGCGCCTCCCACTCGGTGTCAACTACTACGGTTTGGATGTCGCGGATTTTGGTCACCAGCATCCGCACTTTCGGGGAGTCTTGGTCCTTGTTGAAGTACGATGACACCCGTCGCTTCAGCCGTTTAGCCTTTCCGACATATATGACCGTACCCTGGTCGTCGTAAAAGCGATAGACACCAGGTTTCTCTGGTAAAGTCTTGAGTATTAGTTTTATATTTTCAGGGGTCTCTTTCAAAATTATGCGGTTTTTGATTTTTCAGTCTGCGGTTTTCAGTCATTGTCCCGTGGGACCGGGAGAACGAACAGGTCCTCGGGCTTATAGGGTCGGTACTGTTTCAACCACCTGAATCCTGAAAGTTTACGATCCTTTTCTGTCATCTTTTCATCGGGATGGACCTTGCCGGAGGGGGCGTCAAAGTATCGGATCTGTTGTATTTTGTTGCTGTCTAAGAAAATGCGCATCTCGCTGGTGATGGAGGTGTTGACTCCGATGAGGGTGCTGTCCTCCTCTTGGATGTAGTAGACGCATTCTGCGTTTCCTATGATGTCCACCCTTTGGAGATTCTGGTTTTTGATAAATCCCTTGATTTTCAATCCTTTGATTTGGTTGAATTCCGTGTCGTCGAACAAGCCGCCTACGATGAATCCCGATTTGCAGAGTTCTATGGTGGAGTGGATGGAGTCGAGGATGACGAAACGCACGGTGTCGCCGGTAAGTTGGTAGTTGTCGGTCCAGAAAATAGGGTTGTAATACATGGTAAGGATCGAGTCTTGAACATTGTAAACCATGGAATCGCAAGCGCCTTGAAGGTCTTTGTGGTGGAATTTGGTGTGGAAGTAGGCGCGGAAGAGGGTTGGGTTGGAGGCGGTGTCCGTGTCGATTTTCAGAGTGTCGCAGTGGAGATGTAGCGTGTCGTTGTGGTCGTCGATGACGATAAGCAGATTGCTGTCCGTGGCGATTGAAGTGCCTCCGTTCTCATGATATTCCAGATAGTTTCCTTGGAGGATGTAGTTGTTGGCGGTGTCGATGTAACGTGCGTTTTTCCAAGCTTTTCCGAGGTGATTGCCTTTGTCGTAGAAGAGGCTGTCGGCAAAAAGCTGTTGCTTTTCGCCGGTCAGCTGCACGTTGCCGTGGAGAATGGAGATGTCGAGCTGGGTGTTGTAGAGCCCATTCTCGGTGTAGATGTTGTTTTCCTCGCTGACGAGGTGGGTTGGGGAGATGAAGTAGGCTATTTTCGAACTGGCGTTGTAGCGCAGCGAGTCGCAGTCCATAGTGTATTTTTTGCTGCGCAAGAGAACGTCCTCGTGCAGGTATGCGTCGTCGGTGTTGGTGTAGTATTTGCCGATTCTGCTGGTAAGCGTGTCGTCGTCGTTATAGATTTCACCTCCGGTGATGTAATAACCGCAATCGATGTTGAGGTCATAGAACAGACTGTCGGTCAGGAGATATGAGTTGTCTTTCGAGAGTTTTACCTTGCCGGCGAGGTTCGCTTGCCGGATATTGCCGTCGTAGGTGGCGCGATAGCCGTACAGGTGGATGGAGTCGCTGATGAGGAAGTGGACAGGCGAGCCAAAGGCAACCAAGTAGTTGTCAGCCTCGTAGAGATAAGCGCTGTCGCAGTAGCCAATGATATTGTCTTGAGCGAATTTCACGTTTCCGATGAGCCGCTGCGCTCCGGGCAAAGCCTCTTCATCATAGTAGCCCATGTCTGCCCGATAACGGATGATACGGCTGTTTTGTCCGTACAAAATGCTGCTTAACAATGGGATAAGAACAAGTAAGAGGGTTAGGCGCTTCATGTTACTTCAGCAAGGTGGAGTCGGTCTTGTCGCTGAGGATGCGGTCCTCTTTGAAGAGAATTTGGCGATAAATATCCCCGGAAGGGGTGAAATAGTCCTCCGAACCGTCCTTCTTGTTGTTTTTGTAGCGGGTTGTCCGCTCCGGATGTCCGTTTCTGTCGTAAAAAGTGACTTCTCCGTCCCCGTTGTGGAACTCTCCTTCGCCGACGACAACCCCGCGTTCGTCATAATAAGTCCAAGGGCCGTCGAAAAGGTCGTTTTTGAAGCCGCCTTCAATCTTGATGCTGCCGTCAAGGTGATAGGCCTTGTGCGGCCCCTCCTTAATACCGTGTACGTAAGTGTATTCTTCAGATTTGCAGCCGTTTGCGAGGTAGAAAACCTCCACCCCCTCTATGGCATCGTCCACATAGACGCAGTAGGTGTCAAGCAGCCCGTTTTTGTAATAGCGGCGGAACTCTCCGTTGCGCTTGCCGTTCTTCATCTCCACCTCCATTTCTACAGTGTTGGGATGTTGGTACATGTAGACGGTCTTGCCATCTTCCTTTTTCCCTTTGTATTGGATGACAGACTCCAGAGTTCCATCGGGATAGAAAGTCTTTTCGGTGTGATTGCACGATGTGACGGTCAGTACCGCCAAAGCCATCATTATTATATAATAGGTTTTGTTCATTTTTTTGAAATCAGTGCGCAAAGATACACTTTTTATGGTTCGGAAGTCAAAGGAACGGAAAGTTGTGGGGGAAAGACGTTTGTGTGAAAACAAAAACGCTCAAGAAGCATTGCCTCTCAAGCGTTTAGTCGGGGTGAGAAGACTCGAACTTCCGGCCTCTACGTCCCGAACGTAGCGCGCTACCAACTGCGCCACACCCCGTTTTTTTTCTGGCGGCAAAAATACACTTTTTTTTCAAATAAAAACACACTTGGAAAAAATTTTCCAGCCACGGGCTTGGGGGGCTGTTTCGGGCGTTCAGAACTCCTGCGGCTTCGAGGGGGCTGACATGGTGAATGTCTCCTCCCCGCTGAGCTTGAGTACGTAGAGCCCGCCTAATTGTCCCGCATCGGCACGATGTGCCGTAGCCGGAAAAAGCGTGCGGACGAGAGTCTCGGCATCGGGGATGACAACACCTTTGCCAGAAAAGGCTTTTTTCTGAGATACATATAGTTGACAACAAACATGCGAAACTTGAATTGGTTATTGGTTATTGGTTATTGGTTATTGGTTATTGAAAAAAGGAGATAGACAAGCGTGTGAAGAATGTTTCCGGCCGCAACGGGCCGCTGCCTGTCGATGAAAATCCGTCCGGCAATTTGAAAAAAAAATAACTAAAAATGTTTTGCGTTTATATTTTTTATATATTTGCTCCTTGATTTATAGTGTAAAATAGTGTTGCAGAATGTCTTGTAACCGATTGAGATACAATAAGTTAAGCTCAATGAGCTTGGTGCGTGGATGCGTGGAAACCGCGCGGATTTTGCTATGCCCTCGCGTCAAACCGCTCGCCCGTATAACCCCTTGCCATCTGGACCGGCAAAAACGAAACGATGAGCGTGCATCATTAAATTTTATATAGTATATATTTTATTATAGTGGCCCTCAAGAATAAAAAATAGAAATAAGTAATAATAAAACAAACAAAAGATGAAAAAGATTTTAACCCTTTTCGCGATGCTCCTGGTGACAGTGAGCACGATCCTGGCCCAGCAGTCGGACCAGCACCCGAAACTCACCTACCAGCTGGTGGTGAGAAACAACACAAACGCCACAGTGGGCGAGTTCGCCCCGAATGACCTGGTGTACAACGCTAACGTTGAAGGTAGACTGTCAATTACCGGTACCACCGACGAAGCAGAGTTCACAGGCATGACCTTCACAGGCAAGACCAACATGAACGGCATGCTCTCCCTCATCATCGTGGACGAAAGCTACCAGGGTCCCGAAACAAACACAAACGTGGTGAAATTGCCCGTCAGCAGCCTCCGCAAGATCAACTGGAAAGGCTCCAAGATCGTGGTGGAAATTGCCTCTTACGGCATCCATGACGAAATGGAGGTGCTCCCCGTGCCCTATGCCTTGAACGCCCTCAACCACGACACCCTGCTGACCACCCTGGCCATCACCAACTACCTGAAAGACATCAATGAGGAAGCCGTCAACCAAGTCATCAAAGCCTTCTTCGCGAACGGGAACGAGATCGCCCAATACTCCCAAGACACCCTCGTGGACTACATCAAGGCTCACCGCACCGCCATCAAGAACCTGATCCTCCACTTCCTCGGCAAAGTGAACACCGACGACGTGGCAGACGCCTACCAGGCCTACAAGGCCAACAACAAGCTCGACTCCGCTGTGGTCGACACCGTCAAGAAGTACATCATCAACAACTATGACGTCGCCAAGGAAATCGGCCTCGCCTACATCGGGCAGATCGACACCAACGACGTCCGCCGCGTGCTCAACGCCGTCAACGAAAACCCGCAGTTCGACGATATCGTCAGCATCCTCGCCGACAGCACCCTCAAGTACCTCTCCAACCACAAACAGCTCGTATGGAAAGCCCTGAAGAAATTCCTCGACGCCGTCACCGTGGACGAAATCGACTACGCCTACGACTATTTCAAAACCCACAGATCTGCAGACTCCTCTGACCTGTACCCCCACATGAGATCCGAACTCGACGCCCTCGTCCAGGCCTACCTCGACAAGAACGGCTATCTCAAGAAATGCTCGACCGATCCTGATTTCGATATCTGCCACATCGAAGCAAAAATAGAGAACCTTGAGAACAACCCGAACTTCATCAAGTGTCCCGACCTGTTAACTCCGGATACAAATGGAACACAGACCCACTCCGGAAGAGGTCCGCTAACCGTTACTTCCAGAATCACTAACATTCCCGAAGCCGAAACCTACACCCTCAATGTCCCTTCCGACAGCGCGTTCTTTGAACTCTCCTACCCGAGCACCCAGTTCAAGAAGGACACGATATATGCTACCATCGACACCAATGGAAACACCTATTCGATGAAGGCGGAAATTTCCGACAACTTATTGAACAAAGCCGACATCATCAGAGTGCAGGCATTCCTGATGACCAAGTGTACCCCCTTATCAGCACAGAAGAGTGCAACCTTCACGATCGATTACACCCAAAGCAGCGAGCCCAGATGCCCGAATACAGTCACCCTTATAGTGAACGAAGGCAACGAAGACTACAATAGCGCCACCAAACTGGCCCAGAACAAAGGCATCCTGTTGTCCGGCACGGTGGACGTGAACTATGGTAATCTCGAGGCAGGCTTCATCGTCGATTACTGGGACATAGACGGCCAGCATAAGTCCGACATCCTTCCTTCCAACATTGATAACTTCACGTTTAAGGACACCCTCGGTATGAATTACTGCTCCAGAACGGTCACATTGTACTCCTTCGTGCTATGTAAAGGCGATACAATAAAATCCGCCGGCAAGACCATCACTGTCCGCGGACCCAAACTCGAGATCCTCGCCGACCCCGGCACCGTTTACCATGCCTTCGCCGACTCCCTCAAACTTACGGCCAGAAGCCAGTTTGAGGTTGGAAGTAATGCAAGCCAATATTGTAGTGGTCTCAGTGCAGGCACTTACCGGGTTGAGCACCTCATGGCGGCTTGCTCTACCCTAATGGCCGATAACGGTATAAGCGGCGACATCCAATATTCCTGGACAGACGCTCCTGATGTGTCCGACAGCATACTGAAGGTCGCGCCGGACTCCACCCACGTCTATGAAGCTACCCTCTCGATGTCTTACCTGGGACAAACCTGTACGGTTAAGGACACCATCAAGATAACGTATAAACCCTATGAGTGCAGCGACTCCATTTTCGTGAACGGCGACACCCTCCTCGGACCGAAAGTCTCCATCACTCCCGACACCCAACATTCTGACACGCTCTGCATCGGTTCCACCGACACCATCACCCTTGCCGCCGCCTCCTACATTATTCAAAATGGCGACACGACCTACCTCAAGGATGTCGAGAATGATCCTAGGTTCTACAACGGCCTTATCGAAGAGATCCACTACAAATGGACTGATACGTTGAATCATGTTCTTCAATCTCAGGGCAACACCCTGCGGATGGCCGTCGACAGAGACTCCCTCATCGTCTGCGAGTTCCGCGTCATGTTCAACAACGACACCGTCTGCTACAAGTACGACACCATCCTCGTGAAGTACAAATTCGTGTGCGGCACGGACTCCATGCGCGACGCTATGGGTAACCGTTATCCCACTGTTAAAATAGGTTCCCGATGCTGGATGGCCCAGAACATGCGCTCCAGCAAGAATGGAGCTGGTCAACCAATTGAACAAGGTCAAAATTCCGGCAGCCTTGCTGATGTAACATCTGCGGAGTATTATGACATAAGTTCAGTAGTTGCGGGTAATCAAGAAATTCAGATTACCACTGAGCATCTTGGACTGATGGGATATCACTATAATTGGTATGCGGCCATGGAAGTTTGTCCTTCAGGTTGGTATCTTCCCTCAGACGCCGAATGGTGCGAAATGGAATATTATGTTGATACATTAGGTACGAATCAGACTCCTGCTGACACCATGTGTGATAATAAAGGATGGCGTGGTAGTCATGCCGCCAAACTTATGAAAGCTGGTTCTTGGACGGGTGCTTCCTCTCCCATTTCGACCGGTTTCAATGCAGTGCCTGCCGGATACAGAGGTCTGAACAAATACCCGGGTACCTATAATGACTTGACTTATTTCTGGACCAGCACAGAGAATGGTAACGTTAACAATACTCCAACATCCTATTATCGTCAAATCCATGAGGATATGGAGGGTGTGCAAAGACATGCCGATTTGGTAAGTACAAATTCCACCAGCGATAACAGTCCTCGTGGTGCCAAGTATCGTGGCTATTCCGTCCGTTGCGTGAAAGTCATTCCCGAACCGTAATCCCGGTGCTAACCTTTATTAATCGATAATAAAAAAAACAACGATATGAAAAAGAATCTTTTGATTTTGATGATGACGGTCTTGTGCGCGGGCTTCGTGTCGGCGCAGACCGTCAACACCG
The DNA here is from genome assembly GCA_946186495.1 of uncultured Bacteroidales bacterium. GTDB lineage: Bacteria > Bacteroidota > Bacteroidia > Bacteroidales > WCHB1-69 > F23-D06. The sequence continues at coordinate 11,589 of CAMHNQ010000003.1, read as the reverse complement.
TCCGCGGCTTCGTGCCCGGCGGCAGCACCGGGACCATCGCCGGTGACGAAAACGAACAGGCCTACGGCGCCTTCGGCCTGCCCTTCGGCGCCATCGTGCAGGGCGCGGCGGGCTACGAGCTCTCCGCCTCCATCGCCCAGATGCAGTTAGTGTCCGACACCACCATCGCCGTCATCACCTACGGCGAAGGCTACCGCAACGGTCGCTTCAACCTCTCCTGGGACTCCATCAAAACCCTCCTCACCGCACAGACCGAGACCGACTGCGACGCCGAAGGCCTCCATGGCTTCGTGCAGCTCCAGGTCCCCAACGTCGCCGAGTTCAACTACGACTCCCTCCAGGTGGTCAAACTCTATGTGTGCCCCGAAAACAAGCTCGACAACGTCTCTAACGACTACCTCGTGATTGCCCTCAACAACGTCTGCTGGTTCAAGAGCAACCTGCGCGACAACACCGCCGGCCGCATCTACGCCTCCGACCGCTACCAGGTGACCGACTCGCTCACCTTCGGCCTCCTCTACACGTGGAGCGAGGCTGCCGGCGCCGAACCCGCCTGCAATGAGGACGGCTTCCTCCAGGGCATCTGCCCTGACGGCTGGCACCTGCCCTCCGGTGAGGAGATGAGCCTCGTGCGCGCCATCCCGGCCACCGACCTCCGCGCCGACACCCTCTGGAACGGCCTCACCAACACCAACGCCACCGGCTTCTCCGCCATGCCCGCCGGCCTCTTCAACAGCACCACCCAGCAGTTCGAGGGCCTCTTCACCGAGACCGACTTCTGGACCGCCGACAACTGCGAGGACGGCTCACACAGCGTGATGCAGCTCGCCTACTACTGCGACGTGCCGCTCACCCCTAACCGCCTCGACGACGACCGCCTCAGCGTGCGCTGCGTCTATGACATCGTCAAGGCTTTTGACAAATGCGAGGACAACGGCGACAACGATCCTGATCCTGATCCTGATCCTGATCCTATTACCTGCCCTGAGCTCACAAATGTTGCTACTATAGAGGAGACAAAAAGCATCGAATTTGACATCACCAATTACGATGCCAGTGTTGTGACGGACATCAATGTCGAGTTCAAAATTATCGAAACAGATCCTGACGGTACATACGTAACCGTTCGTCCTGTGCCTCAAACAAGCGAAACTTCCACTGATGCCCATGTGGAAGCGGCAGTTCCTTCCAACTATATCAACGCAGATGTAACTAAAGTCATTGCCAGTGTCCAAATCCGGTTTGCTGGTGGAACTCAATGTGGTGCTGACGATGTCCTTAATCTGGACGTCACTATATACGAAAAATAAAGCTCTTTTATCCATAATTCCTAACGATAATAATTAATAATAAAAACAATAGAACAATGAAAAAGATTTTAACCTTTTTAGTGATGCTCCTCTGCAGCGCGAGCATCTTAATGGCGCAGGTGAATCCCCCGCAAGGCCAACCTTACGATTACGAGAGTACAAATCTCGATGTTCCCACGGTAGGCCCTAAGTTCAACTACCAGGCAGTGGTTCGCGATAACCAGGGCTGGAACCTGGTTATCAACAAGACCCTCACGGTCGAAGTCACCATTTTGGACAATGTTGTCAATGGCACGTCTCTGTACACCCAGACCATCAATGACGTCACGACCACGGCCAACGGCATGGCCTCCTTCGTGATCGGCCCTTCCGCAAAATTCGACTCCATCGATTGGAGCAAGGATGTGGTGGTGAAAGCCGTCTTCAAAGACGGTGGAACCGAAATCGCCACGGTCGAGACCCCGGTGATGGCTGTACCGTACGCCATCCAGGCCGACAACGCCCCGGTTGAGCTCACCACCGAGGAGATCTGCCGCTATCTCTCCGCAAGCACCACGACGAAGAACAGTGTCGACTCCATCCTCGCCGCCATCGCAGGCAACAACAACATCTGGCCCTACATGAAGGACACCCTGGTCAACTACATCAAGACCCAGAAACCCGTCGTGAAGGACCTGGCCCTCTACTTCCTCGGCCTTGCCACCGCTGAAGACCTCTACACGGCCATGGACGCCGTTCCTGCCGACGTGAAGCGCGCGGTGAAGGACACCGTCAAGAACTACATCATCAACCACAAGGAAGACGCCATGGACGTGCTGGCGGCCTACATCGGCAAGGTTGACACCAACGACGTGAAAGAGGTGATTGCGGCCGTTCAGGAGAACGAGCATCACGATGCCATCCGCGACATCGTGGCCAACTACGCCATCGACTATGTCTTCAACCACATGCCCCTCGTATGGAAGGCAGTGAAGTACTTCATCGACAACACCACCATCGATGAATTCGACTACGCTTACGAATATTTCAAGTCTGCACAGGACAGCACTTTGTACAAACATTTGCTTGCGAAGTTCAACGGTTACCTGGCTTACTATCTTGACAAGAACAATTACCTCAAGGATTGTGTGGAGAACCCTGTCGGCGACGACAATCACGAAATCTGCGGTCTTGTTGAAAGAATCAAAAATTTAGAGAACGGTGTCGATGCCTGCCCGACTATCGAAAAAATTGAACAAATAGGCAATGATAAGCTGTATCGTGTCACTATCAAAAATTATAACGCTTCCAAGGTAGAAAAAGTAGAGTATCAGGTTGCTAAAGGTAACGAAACTTATGTGTTTTTTACCTCAATTACGGTTAATCCAAACGGTGAAGGGGAGATCAACCTTAATACTGAGACTTCTTGGGTTCCAGGAGCAACATTGACCGTAATGTTAACTTATAAAGAGAATGCCTCTTGTGGTAGTGATACATTCACGAAAGTTACCACTATTCCCGAGAATTAAAGAAATCGATTAAGTGATAAAATCAAAAGCCCTGCCTATGCGGGGCTTTTTTTTGTGTGTTGCGGTTGCGTCGTGTTTGCGGCGCGAGTCCGTTTTTCCTGCGAAAAATGAATACAAAATTTACAAATAATTCTTAAAATATTTCAACACATATCTATAACGCATTGGTTTCCAAGATGAAAATTTTTTTTCGGCTTTTGTGTTCCGTATTGTTTTTTGTGTTATCTTTGTCTCCGGAAACCTTGATGCGGGAAGTGGGGTCGGGAACGGGTCAGGGGGTTCCGGCAAGCAACCTGTGAACTTAAGAAGAAGCACACAAATAAACCCCAATAAACCATTCGAAACAATATGGAAAATACAATGTTAGCGGAAGCAAGCCTGCCTCAGTTGAGGCAGAAGGTGTTGGAGAACACCGGAAGGATAAGCAGGAATGAACAGGCAATCGAGAGGATGAACCGAAGACTTGACGACGGGGAAGCGGTAGTGCGCGAGCGGGGCGCCCAGTTGGAGGCTGTGCGTGATGAGCACGAAGAGGCTCGGCGCACCCATGAGCGTGAGATGCAGGAGATTCGCGAGATCATGCGCCTCCATGCTATCGAGCGGGAGGCCGACGCCAAGAGATGGCGGGCGCAGCTCGATGAGTGGTCGCGCCAGCGAGAGGAGGAGCGTCAGAAAAGCCGTGCAGAGTGGCAGGAGAGAACGCGACAGTGGGAGGAGGATATGCAGGAGTTGAAAGAAAGTATCAAGGAATCGCAAAGGTCAAACGAAGAATACAAGGCCTCCTTTGCCAAAAGCAAAGCCCACCTTGAAGCCACCCTTGCGGACTTCAGTGCTGAGACAAAGGCTTCCATTGCAGCCGTTAACGCTGCCATCACCCGCGTATCGGTGGAATTTCTCGGCGTCACCGGGCACATAGTGGAGGGGCTGGCGAGTTCAGCCTTGTTCAAAGTCTTCAAGGAGGGCGGTCTCGACGTGGTTAGCCTCGGCAAGAACATCCGTCCGTTAGATTCCGCCGCCAACGGTCTGATGGAAATCGACGCCTTGCTCGGGAACGACAGATTCGTCATCCCTGTGGAAGTCAAGGCGAATTTCACCCCGAAGAAGGTGAAGCATTTCGAGAAAAAGATGGAGAAATTCAGGGAATTGTTCCCGCAGTATTCGGGCCAGGAGGTGTTGGCAGCGGTTGCAGCGGTCAACTACGATCGGGATTCGGACAAATTCGCCCGGGAGGAGGGTTTGCTCGTGATCAGGGTGGACAGCAACAACGTTTTCTCGCTCGACCCGTTTGAGGAGGCCAAACTGAAACGGTTCTGAGGGCGCGTCCCCGTGTGCGCCTGGATTCCTAATTCCTGATTGCCAATTGGATCTCCTGCTGGAGTTTGTCGGAGACGGGTACGAGGGGCAGCCGTAGGACGTTCTCGATGGAACCTTGTGCGGTCATGATGGCTTTGACGCCGGCAGGGCTGCCCTCCTTGAAGCAGTCGATGGTGAGAGGCACGAGCTTCTGGTGGATGCGTCGGGCTTCGGCCAGTTCCTGGTGCATGATGTGGTGTACCATGTCGGCGACCTGTGCGGGGAAAGCGTTGGCCATGACGGAGATGAGTCCGTCGGCGCCTGCGGCCATGAGGGGCAGGGTGAGCAGGTCATCGCCGGAGATGACCAGGAATCCGTCGGGCCGTTTGGAGAGGAGCTGGAGGATTTGCTTCATCATGCCGGAGGCCTCCTTGATGCCGGCCACGTTGGGGCATTCTTCGGCAATGCGGAGGGTGGTGGGGCATTCGAGGTTGCAGGAGGTTCGTCCGGGAACGTTGTAGAGGAACACGGGCATGTCGGTGGCGGCGGTGAACGCCTTGTAGTGCGCCACGAGTCCCGCCTGGGAGGGTTTGTTGTAGTAAGGGGTGACCGTGAGAATGGCGTCGACGTCGAAGGCGGCGAGCCTGTCGAGCTTCCGGATCATGAACTGGGTGTTGGGTCCGCCAAGGCCGACCATCACGGGCAGGCGTCCGGCGTTGGCATCGAGGATGCAGCGCAGCACGTCGTCCTTCTCGTCGGGCGAGAGGGTGGGGTACTCGCTGGTGGTCCCGAGCGCCAGGAGGTAGTCGACCCCGTTGGCGGCCACGCGTTCCACCAACTGTCCGAGGCACGGGAAATCGATGCTCCCGTCCTCTTTGAAGGGCGTGACGAGAGCCACTCCTAAGCCTTTGAAGGCGTTATGTGTGTCGTTTCTCATTTTCCGGTGAGTTTAAGGGTGTAATTGAAGGCGGCGCCGAGGAACTTCTCATAGTTGCCGCTCTCGCTCTGGATGTAGAGGTCGTAGAGGTCGCGGTTGCCTTCGCAGCTGCCGACGATGAAGCGGGCGCGCGAGGTGGCGAGGATGGCCTCCACAGGGGCGAGGTGGCGGTAGCTGAAGTCGAGGAGTATGTCGAAGTCGCGCTGGATGAAGTCCTGCACTTGGACCAAGTTGGGTTCTCCGCACCAGTTGAGCTGCTTGCGGCAGAAATAGTCGGCCGAGAGCTGCTGCAGGCAGTAGAAAGGCACGTACTTCTCGTCGATGTAGCCGATGAGGTGTGTCACCTTTCCTGTCTCTTGTAGCTGGGTGAAGATTCTGAAGATGGCCTTGTAGGAGTCCTCGTCGGTGATTTCGCACAGCACCCCGATGGTCGCGGCGTCTTGCAGCGCACAGACTTCCCGCGTCTTGTCGGGCCTTTTCGCGCTGATATGCTTGTGCAGGAAATAGTTCTTTATTCGCTCAAACATGGGATGACGGTCTTTTCTAAATGCGGGCAAAGATACAAAAAATCTCGGTATGCCGTTCGGGCAAGCGCAGAATTTCGGGGCTTGCGCATCACGCTTTTTTGTTGCGGCGGTTTCAGGAGGGGCGGTGCTGCCAAGGGTTCACGGCATTCGCTATTGCAGCCGCCACAGGGAGATGACCACGGCGGCGGCCACGGCGGCGTTGAGGGATTCGGCGGAGGGACGGTTTTTCGCAGGCGACGGGATGGTGATGCGTTGCGCGACCGTTGCGGCCACCTCCCCGGAGATGCCGTTCGACTCGTTGCCGATGACAACGACGTCGTTCTCCCGGAACGCGAACGTGCCGACGTCCTCGCCGTCCAGGAACGTGCCAATTACGCGGCGGCGGGAGCTTTCCTTTAGCAGGAATGGGGCCAGGGGGGTGTAGTGCACGCTGACGTGCGCGAAAGAGCCCATGGAGGCCTGGATGGTCTTCGGGTTGTAGAGTTCCACGCAGTCGGGGGAGCAGACGATGTGGCGGATGTCGAACCAGTCGGCAGTGCGGATGAGGGTGCCGAGATTACCGGGGTCGGCGATGCGGTCGAGGGCGAGGAGTGGGCGGTCGCCGGGAATGTCGGGGTCAGGACGTTTCTGCCGGGCGATGGCGAGCAGTTGCGGCGAGGTCTGCATGGCGCTGATGCGCGACATCTCCTCGGCCGTAGCCGTCGTCACCCCGTGCGCGTCCAGCCATCCGTTGTCGCGCAGCGCACCCTCCGTGGCGATGACCTCTTCGACGGCGAAATCTGAGCCGAGGAGCATCTCCACGCACTTGTAGCCCTCCACGAGGAAGAGGCCGCTCTCGTCTCGGTACTTCTTCGCGTGCAGCTTTCGGATTTGTGCGATACGGTTCTTGCTGATCATGTGGTAATGCTATGGCCCTAAGGCGTACGGGTCACATTGTGCGTCCCATCTCCTCAAACTCCAGTATCCGTCTCTTGTACTCTTCGCGGATTGGGATGGAAAGGTGTGTGGTGCGGTCGAAGCCGGCGAGGACGCTGTGGCAGGTGGTTTTCACGACGCCGGTGCGGGTTTCGCGGAGCCGTTGCACCATTTTGAGGCTTTTGTGCCCGATCTCGACGATTTTGGTTTCGCAGACGATCTGGTCGTGGAATTCCACGGGCGCGGCGAAGTCGAGGTCTATATGCACCAGAACCAGGTCGAGGGCTGTCCAATCGACCTGGTTCTGTAGTACCTTTTCCAAATAAAAACTCCGTCCAAGATCAAAGTAATGGCATTGGATGCCGTTATTGACATGGACGAAAGGGTCTAAATCGCTCATCCGCACCTGCACGGGCACGGCGACCTTGAAGAGAAGCTCTTCGGGGAGCGGTTTAGAGGGCATTGATTTTCTTCATCAAGCCAGACTTCAGGTTGGCGGCCTTGTTCTTGTGAATCATGCCTCTCTTGGCAAGTCTGTCGATCATGGAGGTCATGGCGGACAGTTTCTGGCCGGCCTCGTTCTTGTCGCTGATGGCGCGGATGTCTCTCAACGCGTTACGCATCGTCTTGGAGTAGTAACGGTTGGCTAATCTTTTTCTCTCGTTTGCTCTGATTCTCTTTAAAGATGACTTGTGGTTTGCCATTATTCTCTAAGTGTTTTTGATTTTTTACGTTATAATTTTTTGAGCGGCAAAAATAGAATTTTTTCGCATACTGTCAACCTGTTGCGAAAAATATTTTTCAACAGCGAAAAGGAGGATTGTTAACTGAGCGGAAAGGGGAGGATGCGCCATGCACCGGGAAGTGGTCCCACAAGGGCTCGAACCTTGGACCCTCTGATTATGAGTCAGATGCTCTAACCAACTGAGCTATGGGACCCGACAAGCTTGCTGTCGAAAATTCAAGTTGCAAAAATAAAATTTTTTTGATACCGATAGTACGAACGCGATTAATCGCGTCCGCCACTTGGGCACGCTCCAGCCGGGAGAGTGGCGAATGGTCAAAAAGTGAAGAGGTTGTCCGTCACGAAGATGCTGTCCCTCGTGATTTTCAGCTGGGGGACGCAGGTGCGGCGGTTGAGGTCCCGGTGCTGGTCGAAGATGAAGTTCCCGAGACTGTAGTAGATGGGCTTGCCGCGATACCGCTCGATGGACTGCAACGTGTGCGTGTGGTGGCAGACGAGGGCATCGGCGCCGGCATCGATCAGTCGGCGGGCGATGCTGCGCTGTATCGGCTCCGGCTCCAGGGTGTGCTCCTTGCCCCAGTGCAGCGACACGATGATGACGGCGGAACTGTCTACCCCGCGCAGGGCACGGATGCGAACCAGCATGGAGTCGATGGTCTCCTGGTTGACGGAAGGGCGTTCGGGGAGATAGGGGAAATGCTCCAACGGCAGCTGCAGGGAGGCGAGAAGCCAGACCTTTCGGGGGTGCTCCGCCAACAGGACGGGCTGCGCAGCATCCGCCATCGTGTTACCCGCCCCGACGGGCGTCATGCCGTACCGCTCCACATTGCGCCACGTATCCACCAACCCGCGACGGCCCTGGTCCACCGAGTGGTTGTTGGCCAGGTTGAGGTGGGTGAACCCGTGGGCGTGCAAGGCCTCTAACCATTCCGGCTCGGCACGGAACACGAACCGCTTCATCATCGGTGTGTGTAGCGCAGTGGCCGGGCATTCCAAATTCCCCACCACGATGTCGGAGCAGCGGAACAGGGAGTCCGCCCTCGCGTCGAAGAGGCTCTCGATGCCGAGGCTCTCGATCTGCCGGCGCACCCCCCGGTCGAGGAGGATGTCGCCCGTGAAGGCCACCGTCAGCGTATCCCCGCCCGACGGCCGCACCGGTTGCGCCCAACCGCCCTGAAAGGAGATCAGCACCGCAAACGTAAAAATCCAAAAAGCCTTATAAACCAGCATTCTATCTCTACCGAGCTCTTGCCCCTGACGGGGCCGTTCAAGGAATTTGTTTAACCAATAACCAATAACCCATAACCATTAACACCCTGTGCTGTAATAGATCAAGTCGTCGTCTTTCGGCACTTCGATGGGGGCGGTGATGCTCTCCATCCATTTGGGGACGCCGAGACGGGGCTTCTCCTTCAACATTTCCTGCCACTCCTCGTCGGTGTGGCGGGGGACATCGAGAGCGTCGTGGAACTCGCGGTACGAGAAGACCGCGCCGCGCGTGAGGTAGAGATAGCCGCCGATCTCCACCACGACATAGATGACGTCGGCGGGACCGACCGCGTTGTAGAGCACGGCCTTTTTCTCCGTGGGGACGTTTTCGCCGTTGGCCGTATAGATGTCGGCGATGACCGCCACTTTGCGGTCGGCACCCTCTATATCTTCCCATTCAAAATACTCGCCGTCGCCGCGCATCATGTTCAGCGTCATGTTCTCGAACACCGCGCCTACGATTTCGAGCTGGCGGTATTCCTGCTCGCTTAAGGTTTTTCCGGCAAGCTCCTTTTTACTGCAGTTCAGGAAGAATTGCGCCTCCTCAGCCATGTCGTCGGTCAGGGCGAGCATCTCGTCGGTCATGATGCCGAGTGCGCCGAAGGCCTCCTTCGTGGCATTCAGCAGGTCGATCACCGCCGTCCAGAAGTCGATGTTGGGCTCCACATACCCTCTCACGATGGGCTCTTCCGGTCCGCCGTCGCCGCATTCAGCCCCCATGGGCTGCTTGGCATAGAGGATGGCGTCGTGCTTCAGCTCGGCGTAAGAGGCCAAGGCCGCGTTCAGGTCTTTCTTCCCCCACGCGGGTCCGGCCATGAAATAGGGGGCGTTCGAGGGGTGGCGGCCTTTGGAAAGTTCGAGTAGCACCTGCTGCCACCGCACGGCGATGTTCTCTTTCCAGTCGATTTCGCCCATCCGCTTTTGCATGCGGCTCATGTTCGCGTCGAACTCGTCCCAGGTCTCCCCCTCCTTGTCTAACTGGAGCGCGAGCGGACTGCCGCCCGCCGCGAAGAAGTCGATGCCTTTCGGGCAGAAACGCTGCGATACCTTGCTCTGCCAGTCGTACATCTCCTGCAGCACTTCGGCATCGGGCTGGTAGCGCTGGGGCATCAGGTTGACCTTGTTACGGCCCGAGAGTTGGACCTTCGGGCGGATTCGCGTCTGCCGCTCCGCCAGGACATCCACCTCGGCGACAAATTTCCGCAGCTCCTTGTCGTTTCCGATCAGTTTGGCGTAGTTGTAGCGTTGCAGAATGTCATATACCTGCATCAGGGTGATGTTGTCGGGCTGGCCCATCAGGAACGTCATCGGGTCGAAGATGGCCTTGAAGGCGGCGTTCAGCTCGGCGTTTCCGCAGACGGTTTTGGCCATGAAGGCGGCCCTGCGCATCATGGAGGGCTTGTCGGTGTCGAAGGCGGCCGTCTGCACCCACATCATGCCGCGGAAATAGCGTTGCAGCCGCTCGTTACGGGTGTAGTGCCCGCGCGGGCGGAACAGGGCGTAGGGGAACATCACCTCCGTATATTCCATGAAAGGCGAGAAAGCGGTGCTCGCGGAAGTGCATTTCGCCACCTCGTCCTCTACCATTTTCTGGTATTGCGGGGCGACGGCACACTCCTCCTTGGGGTCAAGCAGCCGCAGCGCGATGGCGAAATAGGCCTGGCTGAACTCGGCGAGCGCCTTCTCCTGTGGGTTGACGGGGTTGGCAACGGCGCGCGAGCATTCGCGATAGCCCTTGCGGCAGAAGTCCTGCAGGGCGTTGAACAGTTTGCCGTTCTCGGCTCTGCGCAACATGCAGTCGAAGTACATGTGGTAGAGCTGCAGATAGAGGTCGGTGGTGACGAAGCTGGGGAAGTTATGGTAGTCGTTGTTCTCATACACCTGGAACAGCTGGTCGTAGGTGTCGGGCACGATGGCGAAGCCCTGTTTCACGAGCATGTCCGTGAGCTTCGGGTCGGGGTTCTCGATTTGGAAGCGGTTGATCAGGTTGTCAATCACCGGCTTGCCGTCGGCGAAGTTGTGTTTCTTGAGTTCCTCCTCCCTTGCCTTGAGCTTGGCCATGAAGGCCTCCTCCTCCTTGGTGAACTGGTACCCCGGCACCTTTCTTCCTTCGTATTCTGCATATTCTTCAAGTTCCCAACGGCCCATCATGGTGTCCCAATACCACGTGGTCTGATTGAACACCGACCGCAGATCGGACATCATGAACGCATAGCCCTGCCGGGCGTAGAACGAATTGCGCAGTACCCGCAACTCGTTGACACTGAGGTTGGAGATGTCCATATAGAGGTCTATCTTCTGGTTCAGCATCTCCACATCGATCTTGCCGTTGCCGGGAAGGATGTAGTGCTTTTTCTCATTTTGCTGGCTCCATCCCGTCAGGACGAGCATCGACAGCACGACTGTGGTCAGTATTTTTCTCATATCGGTTGAATGTTTGTTTGACTTCTTCCAAGGTAGCGTTGGTCAAGATGTATTTCGAGAACCGGGGGCCGAACCTCGACCATTCCCACTCGTCCAAGTTGTATTGTCCGTTCCGGCACCGCTCTATGCTGATGAGTTTGCCGTCTGCCACGCAGAAATCGACGATCTCTTCCCCTAATCGCGACCCCATCCAGAGGGGACGTACTCGTCCGTCGCGGTTTTTGAAGACAAAGAGCCGGTTGCCCATATCGGGGTAGAACCTCGTGGCCTTCACCACGCCCACCAAGGCCTCCTCCACGCCGTCGCCGTCCACGTCGCCGGTGCGGAACTGATAGACGGGATGAGGCAGCGGCCATTCGTCCGACAGGGAGTCCGTCGTCAGTGTCAGCACGCTGAGCGAGTCGTGGACCCAAGCCAGCGAGAACGTCTGGGCGGCCAGGCGGAATGCGGCCAGGCAGGACAACAGCAACACTATGGCGATACGGATCGGCATACGGGTCTGGGGTTGTTTTGAAACGGCAAAGGTACATAAATTATGGACATAGGCGATTTCAGGGGAAGAGTTTTTTTTGTGATTAGTGATTAGTGAATAGTGAATGGTGATTTAAGTTTCGCATGTTTGTTTTCCAATCATAAGTATCTCAGAAAAAAGCTTTTTGCT
>CAMHNQ010000002.1 GCA_946186495.1 uncultured Bacteroidales bacterium | reverse complement strand
AACTCTTTGACGAAAATTTTTGGGTGTCCCAATGACGAAGTCAGGAAAAAATAAGCCCGACAGCATTGGTCAGGCTCATTTTTTCCGAAGGTAATCGCTTTCTAATCAAAGAATCCCAGTCCGCTGATGGCACTCAACATCTGGTCCACATAGTCCCAAGTTGTGGGCGACCATTTGAAGCCCATACGGTAAAGGACCTGCGTGGTGTAAGCGTTGACCACCGGGATGCTGGAAGCTTTCATGCCGTGAGCCACGTCCTTGTAGGCAAGCAGGCTGGAAAGCGTTTTGGCCTTCTGCGGATCGTTGCCCGCACTTTCCATCGCCGCGTCATACTCCTCGTCCTCAACGAGACGGATGTCCGTGCCGAGGTTGTTGAGACCGCCGAGCACATCGCCGAGGAAGAGCGCGTGGTTGTTGTAGGTGTGGAACACGCAGCATTCCTTGGGCGTGGTGCTGAGCAGGATGATTGCCTGCGCGACCTCATCGATGGGCGAGAACTCCACCCGGTTCTCGTAGATGGAATAAGGACAGCAGCCCAGCATATTATAGACCTTGATACGACCCATGAAGGCGTTCGTGGAGAAGTTGATCTGGAATTCACCGTCTTTGGCACGCGCCGCCAGATTACCGACACGGATGACCTTAGCCGACAGTCCGTTCTCCGCAATGGCCTGCAGGACGACCCGTTCCGCCATGAATTTGGAGTGTACGTACTGGTTGCCGAGATACTGTCCGTCGTAGAGCCGCTGCTCACTGAAGACATGGTCGGGAGAGACGCTGTTGTTGACGTTGACACCGCCGGTGCTGTACGTGGAGATGTGCACCAACCGCGCTCCGGTCTTGAGGCAGAAATCGACGCAGCGCTGCGCACCGCCGATGTTCACGTCTTCGATCTCCGTGCCTTTGCTGAAGTGCTTCACCACCGCCGCGCAGTTGAAGACCGTGTCGATTTTCGCTTCGACAAGTTCGACGAGGTCGTTGGTGACGTCGCCGAGCACGATTCTCAGACGATTGCCGAACAGCTCGTCGTAAGTATTCTCGAAGTAGTAGAACAGCAGGGTCTTGAGACGATGTTCGGCAGCATCCATATCCTTGTCGCGCACTAAGCAGTAGATGTTCGGCACGTCGGAGGCAATCAGCTCCTGCAACACGTGGATGCCGAGGTAACCCGTGGCGCCGGTGAGCAGCACATCGCCCAACGACTGGCGCTCGCCATTCCGGAAGTTGTCCAGCGTGTTGTTGTCCAGCAGGTTGTTGATGGCGGTGTAGTCGAAGTTGGAGACATCTTCCTCATCCGTGCTGATGGCTGTTGCGCCGGTGAGGAGCGCGGCGAGTTTCCGCGGGGTGTTGTTGGCAAAGACATCGCCGTAGGCCACGTGATACCCAGCCTTGTCGGCTTCGAGGATGACACGGGTGACCATAAGCGAGGTGCCGCCCAAGTCGAAGAAATTGTCGGTGGCGCTGATTTTGTCCATAGCCAAGATTTCGCCGAAGATTCTGCAGAACTGGCGTTCCATCTCGTTGGCCGGTGCCACATACTCGCGGTCGGAGGCTTGCATGACCGGCGCCGGCAGGGCCTTGCGGTTCACCTTCTGGTTCTGGTTCAGCGGGATGGCGTCAATCTGCATGGTGGCCGCCGGGATCATATAGGGCGGCTTCTGCTGACCGATGAAGGTATTGAGTTCCTTGATATCCACTTTGTCGTCGCTGACGATGTAGGCAGCGATATATTTCCCGCCGTTCTCATAATCAAAGGCTTGCACGGTGACATCCTTGATGCCGGGGAATTGGCGGATAACGGTTTCCACCTCTTTCAGTTCGATACGGAAGCCACGGATCTTCACCTGGCCGTCTTTGCGCCCCACGAACTGGACGTTGCCGTCGGGGAGGTAGCGGACGATGTCGCCGGTACGGTAAATACGTTCATAACCAGGGGCCTGGCTGAACGGATTCCGGATGTAGGTTTCGGCGGTCTTCTCGGGACGGTTGAGGTAGCCGCGGCTCACCTGGGGACCGCTCACCCACAACTCGCCGGCCGCCCCGATGGGCAGTCTGTTGAACTGCTTGTCCACGATATAGAGTTTCAGGTTGTCCAACGGTTTGCCGATCGGGATGTCCAACTCGTAATCTTTCACCCAGTAGTTGGTGGTGAAGATGGTACACTCCGTGGGGCCGTAGCCGTTGAACATCTTGTAGTTCGTCGGTGGATCCAAGGCCGCGAGTTTCTCTCCGCCGACAGCGAAGCAGCGCAGGGAATGGTTCTCCACATTGGTGGCAAACTGGTAGCCTAACTGCGTGGTGATGAAGGAATGGGTGATGCCCTGCGTGTTGAAGTAGTCGTTCAGGTCGGGCAGGTTCAAGCGGATGTCGTCGCCGATGATATGAACGCAGGCACCGCAGGTCAAGGCCGGGTACATGTCCATCATGCAGGCGTCGAAGCCGTAGCTGGCGTAGGCGGCCACGCGGTCGTTGGCAGTGAGACCGTAATACCGCTGGTACCAATGGCTGAAGGCCACGAGGTTACCGTGTTCGAGCTGGCAGCCCTTAGGCGTGCCTGTAGAACCGGAGGTATAAAGCAGGATGAATAACGTAGAAGGCTGGATGTCAACGGATAGCGGCTTGGCATCAGGGAGTTTTTCGACATCTTTGGTCAGCAGAACTGTACCCTGGTATTCATCCACCACAGACCTCAGGTCCTCATCGGCAATCAGCATCTTGGCGTTGGCGTCTTTCATCATGAAGTTGAGACGCTCGGCGGGGTAACTCGGGTCGAGCGGTTGGTAGGCGCAACCGGCTTTCAGCACGCCGAGCGAGGCGATGACCATCCACTCGCAACGCGGGATGAGTACCGACACGACATCCTCTTTTCCAAGACCTTGCGAGGCGATATAGGCGGCGATGCGTTCCGAAATGGCATCCACCTCGCGGTAGGTGTATTGGTGGTCGTGATAGACGACTGCCATGTTGTCAGGCGTTTGCTCTACCTGATGGCGGAACAGCGAAACGATGTTCTGCGTGTTGTCGTACGGCACTTCCGTCTGGTTGAAGCTGTCGAGAACAGCGGTTTGTTCAGCATCCAGCAGAGAAACCTGCAGCAATGCCTTTTCGGGCTGACGGATGAAGGCGTTGACCGCGTTGCTGACCGACTGCGCGAGCCGCTGCATCAGGCTTTCGCTGTAACGGCCGTTGTCGTATTCGATGCAGACGCTCGGCACGCCGTCGCTCTCCTGGATGTAGAACGCGATGCGGAACTTCGGCACGTCCAATTCGAGGGGCTCAATCTCCAGTTTCTGTCCATTGACGATATAGCTGTCGATAACACCCATCTGATAGGCGAACATAATCTCGGCCGACAAATCGTAATCCGCGGCGATTTGCGCGAACGGGTAGTTCTCGTGACGAAGCGTCTCGTCAAAGTTCGCACTGGTCTCGTTCAGGAACTCCATCACGCTCTGCTCGCTAATCTGGGCACTCAAGGCCAACGTGTTGACGAACATGCCCACCGTGTTGCGGATGCGCAGATCGGAACGGCCGTTGCTGATGGTCGTGATGCAAATCTGCTCGTTGTTGGTGAAGCGAGCGAGCGAATAGAACACCGCCGCCAAGGTGAGGTGCGCGGGCGAGAGGTTGTGCTGCTTGCAGAAAGTCTCCATCGCCTTAAAATCCAGTTTGCTGGATGCACAACGGGTAAAACCTTGTTCGACAGGATTGGTCAAGTCGGAGGGCACCTCGGTGACGCCTTCCACCTTTCCCAAGCGTTCCTGGAAGAAGGCTTGGGCTTCGGCATGTTTCGGGCTCTCCTCGGCCGCCTTCTCGTCGGCGACGAAAGCGGCATAACTGATGGCTTCGGCTTCAATCTCGTGACCGTTCATCAACTCACACAACTGGTTGACAAACAAATCAAACGAACTTCCATCGAAAATCAAGTGATGGACATCGGCCAAAAGGTAAACCCGTTCTTCCGTCGTGACGATTTCCATACGGTACAAGGGTCCTTTCTTCAGGTTGAACGGCTTGACGAACTCCACTTTGTATTTCGCCAGCTCCTCTTCGCTTAACTTGCTCTGTGTGATGACCACAGGCTGGTTGGCATCCACGATTTGCACAATGTCGCTGCCTTCGCTGCCGAAATGCACGTGGAACTGCGGATGCGCCTTGACGATGGTCTCGACGGACTTCGCCAACAGTGCGGTATCGGTATCTTTCGGAAAACCTATCAACGATGGGATGTTGTAGATGGTGGAGGTCGGCTGTTTCATGCAGTCCACATAAACGCCCATCTGCGCGTACGAAAGCGGAACATTCGTGGACTCCACACTGTGTTCTTCCGATTCTTGCCGTGACTGCACCGGAGCATTCAGCAGAAGGTTGAGAATCTCATTCTCGATATATTGGATATTACCCTTCTTGACCAATTCTTTGGAATCCACCGTGACGCCGTACTTTTTGTTGAGTTGCACGGCCAGTTTGATAGCGGAGATGGAGGTGAGACCGACGTATCCGAGGATGGTTGTGACACCGAAATCTTTCGTGCCGACGATGCCGGCCACAATCTCGTGCAGTTCCTCCTCGAGGATGTTCATCGGCACATGGCTTTCCTCCACGGTTTCCGCTTTTTTCTCGGGTTTCGGAAGAGCTTTCTTGTTGACCTTCTGGTTCTGGTTGAGCGGGATCGCCTCAATCTGCATCGTGACGGCCGGCACCATATAAGGCGGTTTCTCGTCCATGATGAAGTTGTTCAACGCCTCGATGTCAACCGGCTCGTCTGCCACGACATACGCGGCGATGAACTTGCCGCCGCCTTCCTCTTCGAAGGCCTGCACGGTGGCGTCTTTGATGCCGGGGAACTCGCGGACGATGCTCTCCACCTCCTTGAGCTCGACACGGAAGCCACGGATTTTCACCTGGCCGTCTTTGCGCCCCACAAACTCGACATCGCCTGACGGCAGGTAGCGCACAATGTCGCCGGAGCGGTAGACCCGGTCGTATTTCCCCTCGTGGTCAAATGGGTTGGGCAGATAGACCTCAGCGGTCTTTTCCGGGCGGTTGAGGTATCCGCGCGTCACCTGCGGGCCCGCCACCCAGAGTTCTCCGGGAGCTCCAATGGGAAGCCGATGTCCCTGTTTGTCAACGATGTAGCATTTCACATTCTGCTGCGCCTTGCCGATGGGGATGTTCTTGCGACGGTCAGTCACATCGTAGTTGGTCACGTAACAGATGGACTCGGACGGGCCATAGCCGTTGCCCACGATATAGTTCGCAGGCGGCACCATCGACGGCAGCTTTTCACCACCCGTGAGAAGCCGCTCCAGCGCCTTGCATTCGAAGTTGGAGGCAAACTGGAAGGCCACCTGCGTGGTCATGAAGGCGTGGGTGATGCCGTTCTGCTCGAAATAGTCGTTCAAGGCCATCAGGTCAAGACGGATTTCCTCCGGGATGATATAGAGTTGGGCACCGATAGTGAGCGGGCCATAGATCTCCTCTATCGAGGCGTCGAAGCCATAGCTGGCGTATGCGGCGATCTTGCTCTGCGAGGTGATGTGGTGACAAGCCTGGTGCATGTGGCAGAAAGCCACCACGTTGCGGTGCTCCACCTGGCACCCTTTGGGCACGCCCGTGGTACCGGAAGTATAAATCATGGTCATCAGACTATGGGGATTCGGTTCGACCAACTCGACGGGTGCCGCAAATCCCGGGGTAATGTCACCCGTGAACAGCGTCTCGCCCTGATAGAAGTCCACCAAAGAGAGCAGTTCCTTGTCCGCAATCAACAATTTGGCGGCCGAATCCTTCATCATAAATTCGAGACGCTCCTTGGGATAGCTGGGATCCAGCGGCTGGTAGGCGCAACCGGCTTTCAGCACACCGATAGAGGCAATGGCCATCCATTCGCAACGCGGAATCAGGACCGAGACCACATCTTCCGCCCCTAATCCTTTAGAGGTCAAGCAATAAGCGATACAGTCACTCAACTCGTCCACTTGCTTGTAGGTATATTCCCTGCCTTGAAAGACCACGGCCACCTTGTCGGGCACGGCCGCCGCCTGCTTGCGGAAGAGAGTGACGATGGTCTGGCTCTCGTCGTAAGGCACGTCGGTCTGGTTGAAGGCGTCAAGCATGGCCTTCTGATCGTTTGTGGTGATGTCAACGTCGCGCAGGTACGTCTGGGTCAGGAAGCCTTCCAAGACGGCTTCGTAACTCTCCATGAACTGTGCCATCAACGTTTCAGAGTACTCGTTGGCATTGTATTCGGCCTCCAAGAAATACTGGTCGTTACGGATGAAAGCCTTCATATACAGAGAGTTGCCACGCGTATCATCATTCAGGCGTACCATCTGCATCGGTTTTCCCATCAACATCTCATCCGCAAACAATGTTCCATGCCAGGCGAAAGAGGAAGGGCACTGCAGTTGGAGGTCGTGGACGGCATCGCTATAGGCATACGCCTCATATTGGCGGCAGCTGCCGATCAGCTCCTGTCCAGCTTTCAGGAAATCCAGCACTGTGGTTTCGTCATCGAACTTCGCATAGTAAGGGAAGGTCTTCACGGTCATGCCCACGGAATGGAGCAAGCGCTTGTCGGAGCGACCGTCGTAGATCGTTTCGAACAGTGCCTCCTGCTCATTGCTGTATTTCGCTAAGAGGAAAGAATATACAGCGGTGAACAGCGTGCTCTTGAAGATGCCGTTTGCCTTGCAGTAAGCCTCGACGCGGGCTTTTTCAGTTCGAAGGCGACGCTCCATTTTCCCTTCGGAAGATTCCGTGATTTCCAAGTCAGGCATAAGCTGGGTGTATGTGTCGCCACAGTCGAAGTTCTGTGCATACCAACGTTTCCCATCCTCGAAAGCGGCAGTCTTCCGCAGCTCGGCCTCGGCGAGTGCCACCTCCGCCAAGGTCAGCTCTTCGGGTGCGAGCGTTTCGCCGTTGTATGCCTTTTCCACATCATGCATAATCAACTTCAGCGAGGTACCGTCGAAGATAATGTGGTGTGTGCTGAAAAACCAATAGATATGGTCCGCATCGCGCATCAGCCGCGTATGGAAAAGCCTTCCACCGACGAGCTCGTACGGCTGCACAAAATTCCGTTTCTCCTCTTCGATGTCCTTAACCTGCTCGACGGAAAGGCTGAACTCCTCCTTTTCCATGTCGATGGACTGAAACGGGTCGCCTTCGCCGCTCACCTCGATTCGCGTGAAAAGCGTGGGGTGGGTCTTGAATGCGGTCTCGATGGCGCGGCAGAGACGCTCGGCGTCGAGGCTGCCGTCAAGAACATATAAGAAGGGCAGGTTGTAGTAGGGCTCGTTTTCGTGACTTACGCATTCCGCGTAGATGCCATATTGGGTTTGGGATAATGGGGCGGTTATTTTCATATTCAAGTCTTTTTATTTCAATTTGTTATTGCTATTCTTTTTTTATCCTACAACTACTGGCCAACAGCCTTTTAATGCCTCTTCTTGTCGTTCCAGGCGTAGGTGAAAATCTTCGGGGTGACGGAGAGCATGACCCAGCCCCAGTGCAGTTGGCGGTTTTCTGAGACGCGCTGCAGCTTCTCCATCGTTTCAGTTCCTCTCATATAGGAATAGCCTGCCCCCACCCTGACGAACCCCGCGAACGTGTAGTTAAGGGACACCTCGACCTCATGCCCCAACGGTTTTTTCAGTTTTGGAAGGTTGGTGGCGATGGCGAAAAAGTGGTAAGCGGCGTTGATATCCAAACCGGGGTATGGATTCACTTTCGCTCCCGTATAGAGATTCTGCAGGCCGGGCGTGAAATTGTTCACGTAGCTGTCTATAAAGAAGAAGTCCATAGCGCCGTAGAATTCGTGGTGCGAGCCAAAAAGGGGACAAAAGCCCCTGACTTTGTCGTGGAACACGAGTCCCAAACCGCCATGAGGCGGCACTGCGAAAAATTTGTCGCCGCTGAGGTAGTCATACCCGACAAAAAGGTTGTAGATGCCGCTTGGCTTAACCTGGAGTTTCACACTTCCCATAAAGGCATCCAACGGAATGCCATGCTCCTCTTTGCCCATCTGGTAGTAGAAGGCGCCTTCTAACTTCACCATGCTGGGCTTCAGGACCACATAAGAACCTACCAGCTGCTGGAAATAGGTTTTGTCGGGGAAATCCGAGTTCTGGCTCTGCATGCCGATATTCATGCCTATCAAGGACAGACCGAATATAGATTTGGGCGTGTCATAATGATACCATAGCGTCTGCATGGTTTTGTAGGGTTGTATTCCATCGGCATAGTAGCTGGTCCCCGTTGACGCATTGCTTGAGTTCTGGTTATAGGCAAGGAGCGCATGCACTTTATGCCCGTAGCCCTCAAAGCCGAACTTCAGCACATCATGGGTGGGTGCGGTCATGGCCCAGTCATCGTAGCCCAAGATGCGTTCGTCGTCGTACTCCAGCGTCTGACGCCCGATTTTGGTGAAAAGACCGGTTTTAGCGTGCCTCATCGAGAGCCAGCCCTCGGCCAAGCTCAGGGTTCCGCCCGCCTGCCCCCAGACTCCGGAGAACTGCGGCGAAAGCTTTACCTCGAACCAGTCGGCACGTTTGTAACCGATGTTGAGCCGGTACTGCCCCATGATGAACTGAGCCCGTTTGCCCTTGCCGGCCTCTTCGTCCTTCGGGTCAAAACCTCCGACACGGATTTCCGCACGAGTGTTCAACTTGGCATCGATGGTGAACTCATTATCCGGAGTGGGCGGGAATTCATAATCGACTATTTCTATTTGGGCTTGCAACTCGACGGTTGCCAGAGTGACGAAAACAGCCAACATCCATCGGATAATTCTGTGGTGGAAATCATGCATACTTTCTCTTGTTTGGTTTATGACTGTCCTAAAAACTATTCACGGTGTTTTACAATGGAAAAGAGGAATCGCGATGCGGGATCCGCCGAGGCGTTGATTTGTTCCTGCTCAAGGTCGTTCATCGTGTAGGCAATCAGCGTGGACGAAATCTTGCGGGGAACTTCCACGTCTGCGCCCACGGGCTGGCCACTGAGCGCACACAAGGCCACGTTGCCGGAATTGCTGAAGCTGAAGTGGATGTCAGGATGCCCCGGGATAAACGGCTTGCCTCCTGCCGTGTAGTCGAAGACAGGAGGTTCTTCGAGGCCGAACTCATCCCGGAGGCCACCCACCAGCAGGAGATAGACGGCCAACGACAAACGGCGTCCGTTATCGTGACGGAACTTCAGCGCCTGCTCGCGACGCTGCGCCGACACCCGCGTCAGCGCGAGGTCGAGGTCGAGGGCATCCACGTGGTCGTCTATATAGACCATGCTATCCGATGATTTCGAAGATGTTGTCCAACTTGGTCATCTTGAAGACCTGCATCACGTCGGGACAGACATTCTTCAGAGACATCTTACCTCCTTTTTCGGCCACTTCTTTTCTGATTTTCAAGAAAATACGAAGTCCGGAACTGCTAATGAACGGCATTTTCTCACAATCTAAAACGATGTTCCGGTCTGCGTGTTGCAACAGCGGCTCTACCGTTTCCGCTATTTGCTGTGCCGCCACGGTGTCCAAACGGCCATCGAACACGGCGGTGATGTTGTTTCCTTCTTCAATAATGTTTATATCCATACAAAGTACTATTTGGTTTACATCAGCGATTAACTGATCAGAAAAAAATGCAAAGATAATGTTTTTTTGATAAAAGCACACACCCTGATTCATTCCTCGATATTCTTCCACAACCTCAGGACATTCCGCCCCTCTTCATGCACATACTCCACCTCGTCCATAATTTCTTTGATCAGGTGAATACCCAGACCGCCAATCTGACGTTCTTCCAAGGAGACGTCGAGGTTGGCCTCTTCACATTGCAAGGGGTTGAACGGTGTGCCGTTGTCGGCGAGAGTGGCACCTATTCGCCCGTCCACGACCTCCAGAGTGAGTTCCGCCATCCCTTTTTCGTTTTCCGGATAGGCATACATGATGACATTGGTTAACGCCTCCTCCAATGCGAGGTCCAACTGCGGCAAAATCGATTTGTCAAGATCCTCGCGCTCGAAAAAGTCATTCAGGAACGGCTCCAACTTACTGAGTTCCTCTATGTCGTTACTCAAACACAACTTGCAGCCTTCTTTCATGAAGCGGATAGACAACAGGGTGAGGTCGTCGCTCTGCTCTGCGCCGTCCACAAACTGGTGCACGGACGCTCTCATCCGACCAATCTGCTCTTCGGCTGACAGACTGCCGAAGCCCGCTGCGGTGGACAAAGCCCGCTGCTCCCCGAAGAGTTCCTTGCCCACGTTCTCCGCTTCGGTCAGACCGTCAGTGTAAAGGAAAAGGGATGACCCGGGGAGCAGCACCAGTTCGTGAATCGCATATTCTGCAGACGGCTCGACTCCAAGCAACAAGGACGGCTCTGCAGACAGGCATTCCGCCTTGCCGTCCTGAATCAGTATGGGCGGATTGTGCCCGGCATTGCAAAAACGAACGGCACCAGTCTCCAGATCAATGATTCCCAAGAACATCGTTATAAACATCAAGTCGGGGTTATTATCGCAGATGGCGGTGTTAAGGTCTGCCATGATGCGTTCCGGCAGGTCGTTATGGGCGGAGAGGACGCGGAAGAGGCTGTGCGCAATGGCCATCAGCAGGGCGGCCGGCACTCCTTTTCCAGAGACGTCGCCGACGCAGAACAGCATTTTCCCGTCGCGGACATAATAGTCGAAGAGGTCGCCGCCCACGAACTTGGCTGGGACCTGCAGGCCGCTCACATCTATGTTGCGGGTGCTGTCGGTCAAGGGAGCGGACGGAAGCAGTGCAGCCTGGATGTTGCGCGCTATGGCAAGTTCATCCTCAATGCGCTGTTCCTTGATTTGGACCTCGTTTAATTTCAACAAGTTCCTCACCAAACGAGAGGCGATAAAGACGACGGAAAGAATGCCCGTCAAGGCCATGATGCCGAAAAAGACACTTGACCGCCGAAGCCGGCTGTACATTTCGGAATCGGGTATGGTGATGCTCAACGTCATGTTCTTACCATCGATATTCTCAGAGAAGACATGGCATTTGCCGATCTCTCGGGCTGTCACCAAAGGCTCCACCAGCACAGTGCCGTCACCGGCGATCAACGTGCAGTAACTGTGGGGATATGGCACCATTCCCCTGACAATGTTCGCGAGGGTGTCGAGGGAGACATCCGCGACTATCACGCCAATTGCCGCGCCCGTGGAGTCAAAGAACGGGACAACGTATGAGACCATGCGGGTTTTCCCACCGGCATTGTCATAATAGGGATTGCTCCAGAACCCTTCCTCTGAAGCCAACCCCGTCTTAAACCAGTCCATCTGGAGGTAATCGTGTTCCGCACTCCCCAACTGTTTGGCGACCATTGTGTCATCCCCATTCTGATAACCGACGTACGCTTCGTACCAGTGTCCCTTCTCGGGGTAGTAGTCCGCTTTGAAAGATATACCTGCGCCGATGATTCGCGAACTGGACTCCACCGTGTGGCGGGCAATCTCAAACATATCGTCGGGGGAGTCAAGTGCGTATTCCACTAACGGTTGTATGGCATTCACGGCAGTCTCGACCTTCCCCATTCGGGCGAGGATCATCTTCTCTGTACCTCGCAAAGTGACTTCCGCCCTCTTTTGCGATAAGACCAGTGCATCCTTCCTCATGTAAAAGTAGTAAGCCACACTGGCCATCGTCAAGGCAAAAACTGCGACGAAAACCTTCAGAAGTTCCTTTTTAACGAACGGATATTTGTCAAACGGAGAGGACATAACTGCATACAAAAAAAACAACCGCGCAAAACTACACAATATTTCTTTAAGCAGATTGTCATTCTGACTTTTTTGCGCGAGATTCCACGCCGAAAGGGCGCACAATCACAGTATCCTCGCAATCAACTCCTTACAAGAGAGTCTCTCGCGAATATCCGTCAAACGAAACGGCCTGTTTCACCGCCTGAAGTGCGAGGTGACATCTTCGGGAGTGTTGCGGGTGATGCGGGAGTTGAGACCGCCGCGTTCAGCCTTGTAGCAGCCTGTCGAAGAACCCGTCCCCAAAGTACCGTCGGTTGTTCGCCGTTTCGACGGAAAACATGCCTTCACCCTTACTTCACCCTTACTCAAGAGTAAGCCTATAAGCAATCTATAGGCAATCTATAGACAGTAGCGGACGCGATTAATCGTGTCCGTACGTTCCGGCGGTTTTTTCTTCGAGAGGGGCGGTTTTCGGCCCCGAACACCAAGACAGATTTTTTGAGGCCTGATTAAATAATTTTCGGAGACTATTTGTAAAATTACTATTTTTGCGGCAATATTTAGAGTATTAAGTGTTTATGTCCCTTTCCGCCATATCCGACCGATTCATCGAACCACAAAAAAATCCGTCATGAAAAAAACGATATTCTTAATGCTTTTTGTGTCGGGGTTTATCGCGTTTTCCCATGCGCAGACAGACACCGTGTTCTGGTTTGCCGCTCCAGATTTGGAGATCAGCCACCAGCAAACCCCCATCCGGTTTTGTTTCACCACATATGACCAGCCCACCACCATCACCTTATCCCAGCCGGCCAACAGCGGTTTTGCCCCCATCGTCTTTTCGGTTCCGGCCGACAGTTTTCACGTGCTGGACGTCTCTTCGTTCGTGGACATTATCGAGACAAAGCCCCACAACACCGTAGTCAACACTGGCATCCTGATCAGCTCGGCAGCCCCGATATCCTGCTATTACGAGAGCGTGGGGAACAACAGCGAAATCTACACTCTGAAAGGGAGGAATGCATTAGGCACGGACTTCCTGGTGCCGATGCAGACCCTGCTTAACAACAACTACTACTCCTCGACGAGCAGCATCGAGATAGTGGCGACCGAGGACAGCACCGTTGTCGAGATTACCGCCCCCGTGGCCATGAGCGGCGGGATCGCGGCCGACAGCACCGTGACCATCCTTCTGCAACGGGGACAGAGCTACAAGGTCCAGGCCAACAGCACCTCGGGCAGCGAGCACTTGCAGAACACTCGCATCCGTTCCAACAAGCCCATCGCCGTCAACTTCTCGGACGACAGTGTGTACGCCGCCGGCTGTTTCGACCTCCTGGGCGACCAGCTGGTGCCTGCGTCGATGATGGGGACCCGCTACGTTGCGTTGCGCAACAATTCCGACTACGAACGGGTGTTCATCTACCCCCTGGAGAACCAGACGACGGTCACCGTCAACGGCGTGGAGCTGCAGACCATCCATGACGGGGAGGGCATCAGTTACGCGCTGCCCTACAACAGCATGGCGAACCTGATTGAAGCCAACAAGCCGGTCGTGGTCCTCCAGATGACGGCCATCGGCTGCGAGGTGGGCGGCACGGTGCTCCCGCAGTTCGAATGCACGGGGTCGCATAAGATCTCGCACCTCCGCCCGGGGTCCTCCGCGGCCGTGGTCACCCTGCTGGTTGGCAGTGAGCATGTAGCGAACTTCCTGTTCAACGGCAGCCCGGAGGTGATCACCGCCGACGACTTCGCACCGGTCCCTACGGACTCTTCGCTCTCCTACTGCGTGAAAGACGTCAGTGCCTACACTTTGCCCGGCAGTGTCATGACCATCCAGAACACCTCAGGTCGCTTCCAGATGGGCATTTTGGACGGGACTCCCGGCGGCGACTGCTCATACGGCTATTTCAGCGACTACAACAGTGCCTCTTACGTCCGTTTCGCCATGGACACCGTCTTCTGCAACGGCGCGGACATCGTCTTCGGGTACAACGCCTCGAACGTCAGCGGGGTGATGCTGACCTGCCCAGACGGTTCCCAGCTGACCGAGCCTCCGTTTGTGATCCCTCACGCAGACTCTTCCTTCACGGGGTTGTACCGCATCGAGGGTGTGGACACCTCTGCCTGCTTCCTGGCGTTCGCGGATTCGATATACCTCCGCGTGGCCGACAGCAATAGCGCCCACGACACGGTGAAGGTTGCTGTTCCGGCAAACAGTCTCCCGTACAGTTGGGACGGCATCCTCTACCACACCCCAGGCAACTACACCCGCCAGTTTGTCAGTTCCTCCGGTTGTGACAGCACGGTTGTGCTGGCGCTCAGCACCCTCCCTTTTGAGGTGACGGTCACCGTCGGCAGCGACACTGTCTGCGAGGGCGAGAGTGCCACCCTGCAGGCGTCTGCCGGCCCGGTCGTGTATGTCCCGCCAGTGGCGGTGGGTGACATCCTCTGCACGGACGGCAGCACCGTGAAGCCGGACGCATTCGTCCAGTCAGGGAAGACGGCCATGGGGGTCGTCTTCCACGTCGACACCACCGGCGCACACGGATGGGCGGTGCATCTGCACGACCAGAGCGGAGCAATTGCATGGGGGACTATCGAGACAGACGTCCCCGGGGTGAGCAACTACGACAATTTCCACGACAACGGCCTGTTCCCGGATTTCGACGGATACGCCAACACCCAGGCTCTCCGGGCAGCGGGCGATGCATCCGCCTACCCCGCCGCATACGCCGTGGATTTCCCGAACGGATGGTATCTGCCTGACATCGGACAGCTGGACATCCTTATCTCCGAAATGGCCGTATTGAACCCTGCCTTGCTCATCGCAGGCGGCACCCCGTTCCCGACAAACTCCTCCTGGTATTACTGGAGTTCCACGGAAGCGGCCAGCCTCAACCCAGGCTACGCATGGTTTGTATGCAGCGACGGCTTGGTGGACTATACGAACAAATTATGGCATCACCACCCTCCATTTGACGACACGGTGGAGGGTGACATGCGTGTGAGAAGTATCAGAAACTTTTAAAAGCGCATAATCGTTATGAGAAGAATATTTACCCTAATGCTATTGATAAGCGGCTGCTGGGGAGTTCTGACAGCACAGCCCTACCGTGTCGGCGACCTTTACACCGCCCCTGACGGCAGCAAGGGCGTCGTGTACCATGTCCTACCCGACGGCAGCGGTGCCTGGGCTGTAGCCCTGAACGACGCCTCAGCCAGCTGTGCGTGGGGTGACCTCGCCAATGTCCCGCTTCTTGCGGACCAACATCCCGCGAATCCGCAGGTGCTGTTGTATGACACCTCGGGGTTCAGCAGCACCCAAATTCTGCGCAGCCACCAGAACAACAACGCCTATGCCGCCGGAGTGGTGGACTTCGGCAACGGGTGGTGCCTGCCGTCTCCCGCGCAGCTACGCATGTTGCAAGCCCGCATGCCCCTGGTCGCCGACGCCATCATTGCGGCGGGAGGCTCGTATATGGCCCTTGACTGGTACTGGACCTGCGCTGAACGGAACGGGACGGAGGCCTGGCAGGTTGACTTCGGCCACAATGTGTACCACGGCCGTTTCCGGCCCGCCTTCAAGTCCGACCTGTGCCATGTTCGCGCCGTCCGCCTGCTCACCTACGAGCCTTCTTACGTTTGGAGCGACGGCTCCACCGGCCCCACTCTCACGGTTTCGCCCGCACAGACCACCGCCTACACGGTGACGGCCTCCAACCCCATAGGATGCAACGATTCGGCGGGGGCGACCGTCACCGTGACACGCAACGAAACGGTCCTCCCGCCCGTCACAGTCTGCGACAACTACATCTGGCACGGCGACACGCTCACGCAGCCGGGCGAATACACGCACACCATAACGAACGCGACGGGATGCGACAGTGTGGAGATCCTACAGCTGACGGTAAACTATTGCGTCGAAACCGACACGACCGTCTGCGCTGACAAGATGCCGTTCACCTGGAACGGCGTGCTCTTCACGTCGGAAAGCACTCAAGAGACGACACTCACCGCCGCCAACGGCGCAGACAGCATCGTGACGATGACGGTGCACGTGCATCCATCGCCCATGGCACACATTTCCGGCCCGTACCTCTTCTGCACGGACTCCCTCGTGACGCTCACCGCCGACAGTGCCGCCGCCTACCTATGGAGCACCGGCGACACCTCCCGGGCCATCCTTGCCGCCGCTGAAGGCCCCTACAGCGTCACGGTGACCGACGCCAACGGCTGCACAGGCACCGCGACACACCAGCTCAAAGAGATCGCCGACCCCATCTTGGCGATCGAGATGCCCGTGATATGCTCCGGCAACACCTACCCCGTCACGATGGGCTACCGGGAGGGCAGCAACATCCTGCTCGCCGCCGGCGCCACCACCACCTTGACCCGGATGGACACCGTCTTCCTGCCCGACGGCATCTACTGCGACCCCTACGGCTGCTCCTACAGGTCGCCGCTCACCTTCACGGCATACGAGGACAACGACGTCATCCAGAGCGTGGAGGACATCTACTACGTGCGGCTGAACATGGAGCACTCCTATATCGGCGACCTCTACATCAACATCACCTGCCCCAACGGCCAAAGGGCGGACCTTATGAAATACTACGGCACGGGTACGTCAGACTGCAACTCCCAAATCTCCCTTTCCTCGCGGGGATGGCAGAGCGGCTACAACATGCCCCTCAACACTTTCTTCGGTATCGCACACGATTATTCCTCCCCCACCTGCAACGCGGGCGACTACGGCAACGAGCAAGGCGTCGGCTGGAACTACTGCTGGTCGGAGAACACGACCCAAGGATACCTCTATGCCCCCGGCGACGGCAGCCTGATCTACCGGAGCGGGAACCAGCACTACGGCATCGTGGACTCCTCCAACGTGGCCGCCGGCACCAACTTCTACCATCCCGACGACCCCTTCACAAACCTCATCGGCTGTCCGCTGAACGGCGACTGGTACATCGAAGTGCTGGACGGCTGGAGCGGGGACAACGGATACATCTTCGGCTGGGAGCTGGCACTGAGCCGTGAGGCCCTGCCGGACGCAGTGTTCGGCTTCTCCACCTGCACCGCCGACGGCCCCTGGATCACCCAGACCAGCGACTCCACCTTCGTCATCCAACCGCCTGCCGGTCTGGAGAGCGACACCGTCGTCACCTACACGTTCACCGTGTACAACGACTTCGGCTGCGGCTACGACACTACGGTGAACGTCGTCATCCACACCCCATCCCGCACCTCCATCGACACCTCGTTCTGCGACAGCATCACCATCAAGGACATAACCTACACGGAAAACGGACAGATCACCACGACGTACACGAACGTCTTCGGCTGTGACTCCATCGTCACCCTGAACCTGGCCCTGCTGCCCGCCACGGACAGCACCCTGCAGGTCACCGTCGTGCAGAACAGCCTCCCCTACATGCTCAACGGCACCCCCTACTCCACCCCGGGGATCTACACCCAGCACTTAGAGAACGCCAACGGCTGCGACAGCGTGCTGACCGTTGTGTTCGAGGTGCTGTACAACGTGACCGACAGTGTGGACACCGTGATCTGCCCCAACGCGCTCCCCTACCTTTGGAATGACAGCCTGTATGAAACGCCCGGCAGCCACACGCAGGTTTTCATCGCCGCCAACGGCGCAGACAGCATCGTGACGATGACGATACACGTGCATCCATCGCCCATGGCACACATTTCCGGCCCGTACCTCTTCTGCTTGGACTCCCTCGTGACGCTCACCGCCGACAGCGCCGTCGCCTACCTGTGGAGTACCGGCGACACCTCCCGGGCCATCCTTGCCGCCGCTGAAGGCTCCTACAGCGTCACGGTGACCGACGCGAACGGCTGCACAGGCACCGCGACACACCAGCTCAAAGAGATCGCCGACCCCATCTTGGCGGTTGACATACCCGGAATATGCGCCGGCGACACCTACCCCGTCACGATGGGCTACCAGGAGGGCAGCAACATCCTGCTCGGCGGCGGCGTCACCACCCTGACCCTGGTGGACACCATCTTCCTGCCCGACGGCATCTACTGCGACCCCCACGGCTGCTCCTACCGGTCGCCGCTCACCTTCACGGCATACGGGGACAACGACGTCATCCAGAGCGTGGAGGACATCTACTACGTGCGGCTGAACATGGAGCACTCCTGGATCGGCGACCTCTACATCAACATCACCTGCCCCAACGGCCAGAGGGCGGACCTGATGAAATACGGCGGCACGGGTACGTCAGACTGCAACTCGCAAATTCCCCCTTCCTCGCAGGGATGGCAAGATGGCAACAATATGTATATGAGCACTTTCCTTGGCCAAGCCTACGACTTCCAGGCCAACACGTGTAACAGCTCCAGCTTTGGGAACGAGCCCGGGGTAGGCTGGAACTACTGCTGGTCGGAGAACACGACCCAAGGCTACACTTATGCGCCGGGTGCGGGAAGCCTGATATACCGTGACGAGCATGTCCACGACGGCATCGTGGACTCCTCCGACGTGGCCACCGGCACCAACTTCTACCATCCCGACGACCCCTTCACAAACCTCATCGGCTGTCCGCTGAACGGCGACTGGTACATCGAAGTGCTGGACGGCTGGAGCGGGGACAACGGATACATCTTCGGCTGGGAGCTGGCACTGAGCCGTGAGGCCCTGCCGGACGCAGTGTTCGGCTTCTCCACCTGCACCGCCGACGGCCCCTGGATCACCCAGACCAGCGACTCCACCTTCGTCATCCAACCGCCTGCCGGTCTGGAGAGCGACACCGTCGTCACCTACACGTTCACCGTGTACAACGACTTCGGCTGCGGCTACGACACTACGGTGAACGTCGTCATCCACACCCCATCCCGCACCTCCATCGACACCTCGTTCTGCGACAGCATCACCATCAAGGACATAACCTACACGGAAAACGGACAGATCACCACGACGTACACGAACGTCTTCGGCTGTGACTCCATCGTCACCCTGAACCTGGCCCTGCTGCCCGCCACGGACAGCACCCTGCAGGTCACCGTCGTGCAGAACAGCCTCCCCTACATGCTCAACGGCACCCCCTACTCCACCCCGGGGATCTACACCCAGCACTTAGAGAACGCCAACGGCTGCGACAGCGTGCTGACCGTTGTGTTCGAGGTGCTGTACAACGTGACCGACAGTGTGGACACCGTGATCTGCCCCAACGCGCTCCCCTACCTTTGGAATGACAGCCTGTATGAAACGCCCGGCAGCCACACGCAGGTCTTCACCGCCGCCAACGGCACAGACAGCATCGTGGTGACCACCATCACCCTCCGGCCACAACCCTCGGCGGCCATCACCGGGTCACAATATCTCTGCGAGAACGGAAACGTACCGCTCACCGCCGACAGCGCCGTCGCCTACCTGTGGAGTACCGGCGACACCTCCAGAAGCATCCTCGCATACGCCTCCGGAAACTACACGCTCACCGTGACGGACGAGCACGGTTGCACCGGTGTGGCCTCCCACGTGGTCTTCGCCTCTTACAACCCGATTCTCGAAGTCAGTATGCCTGAGGTCTGCGCCGGCGGGAACTACCCTCTCACGTCAGGCTACCAGGAGGGCAGCAACATCCTGCTCGGCGGCGGCGCCACCACCCTGTCCCTGGTGGACACCATCTTCCTGCCCGACGGCATCTACTGCGACCCCCACGGCTGCTCCTACCGGTCGCCGCTCACCTTCACGGCATACGGGGACAACGACGTCATCCAGAGCGTGGAGGACATCTACTACGTGCGGCTGAACATGGAGCACTCCTGGATCGGCGACCTCTACATCAACATCACCTGCCCCAACGGCCAGAGGGCGGACCTGATGAAATACGGCGGCACGGGTACGTCAGACTGCAACTCGCAAATTCCCCCTTCCTCGCAGGGATGGCAAGATGGCAACAATATGTATATGAGCACTTTCCTTGGCCAAGCCTACGACTTCCAGGCCAACACGTGTAACAGCTCCAGCTTTGGGAACGAGCCCGGGGTAGGCTGGAACTACTGCTGGTCGGAGAACACGACCCAAGGCTACACTTATGCGCCGGGTGCGGGAAGCCTGATATACCGTGACGAGCATGTCCACGACGGCATCGTGGACTCCTCCGACGTGGCCACCGGCACCAACTTCTACCATCCCGACGACCCCTTCACAAACCTCATCGGCTGTCCGCTGAACGGCGACTGGTACATCGAAGTGCTGGACGGCTGGAGCGGGGACAACGGATACATCTTCGGCTGGGAGCTGGCACTGAGCCGTGAGGCCCTGCCGGACGCAGTGTTCGGCTTCTCCACCTGCACCGCCGACGGCCCCTGGATCACCCAGACCAGCGACTCCACCTTCGTCATCCAACCGCCTGCCGGTCTGGAGAGCGACACCGTCGTCACCTACACGTTCACCGTGTACAACGACTTCGGCTGCGGCTACGACACTACGGTGAACGTCGTCATCCACACCCCATCCCGCACCTCCATCGACACCTCGTTCTGCGACAGCATCACCATCAAGGACATAACCTACACGGAAAACGGACAGATCACCACGACGTACACGAACGTCTTCGGCTGTGACTCCATCGTCACCCTGAACCTGGCCCTGCTGCCCGCCACGGACAGCACCCTGCAGGTCACCGTCGTGCAGAACAGCCTCCCCTACATGCTCAACGGCACCCCCTACTCCACCCCGGGGACCTACACCCAGCACTTAGAGAACGCCAACGGCTGCGACAGCGTGCTGACCCTGCTGCTGGACGTGGAATACAACGTCACATCCCAGGTGGACACAACCGTTTGTGCCGCCGACATGCCCTTTACCTGGCACGGCCACACTTTCACGTCAACAGGCTCGCATTCGGTGACCCTGCAAAACTCGCACGGGGCAGACAGCACGGTGACTTACAGCTTGGCGGTGGACAACCTCGCCGCCGCAACCGGCACCGTCACCCCCGTCACCTGTTTCGGCGAGGCCAGCGGCGCGGCCACCGCCGTCGTCACGGGAGGGACGGGCCCCTTCAACTACTCGTGGACGGACGCGGCCGGCACCGCCGTCGCCGCCTCCCCCGCCGTCGGCAACCGGCCGGCCGGCGACTACACCTTCACCGTCACAGACCTGACCGGCTGCACCGCCTCGCTCGCCGTCTCCATCGGAACGCTGTACGGGGAACTGCTGACAGGGAGCATCGCCGACAACCAGGAGCTCTGCGACGGCGACGCCCCGGCGCCCTTCAGCGGCACGGCGGCCTCCGGCGGCGACAACGGCGCATACCTCTGGCAGATCTCCTACGACGGCGCGGAATGGGCGCCGGCACCCGGCACGAACAACACCCAGGACTACCCATTCCCCGGCATCCCCGACGGCAGCTTCTCGCTGCGCCGCGCCTGGGTAACCATGAGCTGCGGAACCGCCTACAGCAACACCCTCGACGTCCACGTCTGGCCCGTTTACAACGACACCCTCGTCGCCGACATCTGCCAAGGGGAACCCTTCCAGGAGTCCGGCTTCGACATCCACGCAGAACAGACGGCCCTACCCGGGGACTACATCTTCGAACAGCAACACTCCACCGGACACTGCGACAGCTCCATCACGCTACGGCTCGCCGTCCACCCGCGCTTCGAGACCTCCATCGAGGAGGTCATCTGCGAGGGCGACGGCTACTTCGAGAACGGCTTCAGCATCCCGAAAACGATGACCCTGCAGGTGGACTCCATACGGCGGACCCTCAACCTCGCGACCGTGAACGGCTGCGACTCCACGGTGAACCTCAGGCTCACCATCATCGACACCGCGCTGCGCATCCGCTCCCTGACCGAGGACTTCTGCGAGAGCATGTCGGCGGATCTGCTCGTCATCTCCCCGATGCCAGACTACCTCTGGAGCACTGGCGAGACCTCCCAGAGCATCAACGTCAACGTCCCCGGCATCTACTCGGTGACCGCCTCCCAGGAGGGCTGCGAGAACACGGCGCATATCAGGGTGAACGGCTGCCAGCAGCAGTTCCACCTCCCCAACGCCATCACCCCCTCCGACGCGGACGGCCTCAACGACCTCTTCTGCCTCCCCGAAAACATCCGTAACGACATCAGCCTCTTCGAAATCGACATCTTCAACCGCTGGGGCGAACTCGTCTTCCACAGCAACGACAAGAACTTCCAGTGGAACGGCGAGTTCCGCGGACAGATTCACTGCCAGACCGTCTACACCTACCTCATCCGCTACTCCGACAACTCCGGCAGGCCCTTCCGACTCTCCGGAAGCGTGACGGTGCTGTGAAGAAACGTCTCAACGATATTAATCGATGATGAAAAAAACAACGAAACTGTTGATTCTGTCGTTTTCAATTTGTACTTTTGCCACGGGATTGTAGAAAAATGGCCCAGACCCGAACACACAGCCCTGTGGAAATTTCCGTGAGCTGGAAAAATTATAGCGTATTTTGAAATGACCGTTTAATATATACCAAAGTGCCATTCAAAAGTATACTACATTGGAGACTGCAAAGGTACAAAAAGCGTGTTATAAATCATTTTTGTTCTAACCTCTATCATACTCCCTGCATCAAATCACTGTTCACTATTCACTAATCACAATAGCCTCTTCACCATAAATTGCTTGTTCCCAACACAATGCTTATTATCATGAATAATGCAGGCTAAAATTATTTTATGCGTCTGTGCAATTTTATAAATTATGTACATTTGCAGACTCCATCCCGGACAGAAGGGAGGCTTAATTATTACCGACTAATTCAAATTAAATCACATCATTATGAAAAAAATCTTATTGTTAGCTGCATTAATCACATGCTTGTCCTCATTGATGGCGCAGACCGCCACGCTTGCCGAGCCCTTTTCCAACATCTGGACACGCAGGCCTTTCATTTACGGCACCCCCGCTGGGCAGGACAACGACAACCTCTACTTCGCCATCCACGGAAGGGCGTTCGACATGTTCAAACCCAAAACCTGGACCGACCATTTCTACACCGTCAGCAAGGAGAGCATGCAGACTGAGGGCGACATCGCCGTCACCGTCTCGGCGAAGCACGACCTGCTGGGCGCTCTCGTCACTGAGAACAGCATCATCGCCCTCTACAGCAGCCTCAACAAGAAAGGCGACCAGGCAATCCTCACCATCGCCAACCTTGACAAAGGGGACAAGGCGGTGACCCTGAGTGACGCGAACTCGGTCTCCACGGCGGCCAACTCCAATTACTGGCCCGCCTACAAGACCGCCAAGTCGCCCGACGGGAAAATGATGGCCTCGCTGGTGGTCATCACCGGCAAGGACAGTAAGCTTGAAAACCTCTTCGCCGCTGTGGTGAACGACCAGGGCGAATTCCTGTGGAGCGGCACGTTCAACCCGGAGTTCGGGGGAAAGACCTTCTCCTTGGGCAACCTCACATTGGACAACGAGGGCAACCTCTACATCCCGGCCTACACTTGCCAGAAGACCGGGAAGAACATCTCCGACGTGAGCCTCATGATAATCAAGGTGAACGACAGCGGTTCAGAGACCTTCTCCGAGGGAGTCTCCTTCGGCACCCCGCAGAACTTCACCTCCAAGACGCTCTCCAACGGGAAAGTGGCCATGGCCGGCTACTACACCGAGTCCAACACCAACACCGCCACCCAGTCGAGCGGCTACTTCTTCTACATTTTCGACCCCAAGGCCGAATCCTTCTCCGAACAGCTGCATTTCAAGTTCGCGGATAACTACGTGGAGAAGTCGGCCTGGGCGCGCTTCGCCACCGTGCTCGGCAACCAGCAATACTACATCACCGCCGACAACATCTTCGAGCTGGAGAACGGCAGCATTGTGCTCTGCGGCGAGCACCGCTTCCTCAAGTCCATCTACAACGCCCAGATGAAAAGCTACAGCTACCAGATGCTCACCAAGAACATCCTGGTCTCCACC
The DNA here is from genome assembly GCA_946186495.1 of uncultured Bacteroidales bacterium. Classification (GTDB taxonomy): domain Bacteria; phylum Bacteroidota; class Bacteroidia; order Bacteroidales; family WCHB1-69; genus F23-D06. The sequence continues at coordinate 78,507 of CAMHNQ010000002.1, read as the reverse complement.
CTGCACCCTGACGGCACCGCCGACTTCACCATGGTCGGGAAACAGCAAGCCAGCAGCCTGGGCATCTACCCGCCCGACGACTGGAAAGGCGTCAACATCTCCTATTCCGCATTCGCCCACGGAAACGACATGTACTTCCTCTTCAACGACGACCTGAAGAACATCCCCTACCCCGGCAAAGATGTGGTCTGCAGCATCGGCGGCCTCTCCTTCAAGAAGAAATGGGAGAGCGTGCTGATGCGCCTCACCCCCGACCAGCAGCTCACCCAACGCGTGCTCAAGGACCCCAACCAGCTGCTGCGCGGCGTGGAATTCACCGACGGCGAAAACTTCTACGCCTCCGGAATCGGCAAAAGCCAGTTTTTCCTGACCAAACTGTCTGTTTTCTAAAGGCCAGGGTTCAAAAAAGGACTGACAACGATATGATTTCAGACGGGATCGTGGTCATGGCAGACAACGGTCCCGTATTTTTTTATAATACATTGATTTACATTATATTATAAAAAAAACAGCACGATTTTCACCGTGCTCGTAACATCATTAATGTAGTATTTTTCGCCCTTATGCGTCAAAAAAGCACCAAGATACATGAATAATATGTATTTTTGCACTTTATCATTCAAAAAAATAACAAACGACAATGACACTGACACTGACACGAGAAGCAACCATCAGGTTCACGGCAACACTTTTTCTATTCTTAACATTCTGTATTTCTGTATTTTCACAAAGTTCAATCACCGGAAAGCTACAGGACGCGAAATCCGGGAAGCCGGTGCAGTACGCCAACGTGAGCCTTATGCGGCAGAGCGACAGCGTGCTGATAGGCTACACCTCGGCGAACGAGAAGGGCGATTTCCTGCTGCAGCAGATCCCGAAAGGCAGTTACCGTCTGGTGGTCTTCTTTGTGGGATATGAGAACCTCCAGCAGGAACTGGTGGTCAGCAAAGACATTGACTTGGGCGTACTCAAAATCACCCCGGGGACAGCCACCATCGGCGAGGTGGTGGTGAAGGGCGAGCGGCCGCTGTTCGCGGTAGATGGCGAGAAGACCTACTACAACACCGCCGAGGACCCGACCGTGCAGACCGGCACCGCCTCCGACGTGCTGCAGAACGCGCCGGGCGTGTCGGTGGACGTGGAGGGCAACGTCACCCTGCGCGGCACCTCCAGCGTCGAAGTCTGGATCAACGACAAGCCCTCTCACCTCACGGAAGAAAACCTCAAGACCTACCTCCAGCAAATGCCCGCCAACAGCATCGACCACGTGGAGGTCATCACCAACCCGTCGGCCCGCTACGGCTCCAAGGCCGACGGTATCATCAACATCGTGACAAACAGCAAAGTCAAGAAGAACCAGTTCATCAGTTTCGGCACCAACGCCTCCATCAAACCATACGTGAGCCCGTGGATTTCCTACGTCTGGAGCAACGACAAAATATCCATCAACCTCTACAGCAACTTCTCCTACTCGATGGACAAGCACTTCGGGAAGGGAGACCAGACCATCTACCAACCCGGCGAAGAGGGCCGCGAGATGGTGAGTTTCGAGACAGACTCGACCTATTCCAAGGGCAACCGATACGGCGCCGGCATCCACTTCAGCCTCGACTATGACATTGACACGGCGAACACCCTCTCCTTCTGGGGCAGCTATTGGCCGAGCTGGGGCGACAGCAAGGGCTACAACGAGCAGTTCCAGGAGTTTTTCCTGCTGCCGGACACCGTTTTCTACAAAGAGAACACCACGGGGCGTAACCGCAGCCACTGGGGCGGTTTCGGCGCATACTACCAGCACAAGTTCGACAACAAGGGACACAACCTCTCCGTGGATCTGAACGGCAGCACGTGGGGCTGGATGAGCAAGTCGGAGCTCCACAAGCTCTTCCTCCAGCCGGTCGAGAGCAAGCGCGACCGCCTCATGGACTACGACGGCAGCTCGTTCAATGTCTCGGGCGAGCTGACCTACAACCGGCCCTACTCCGAAAATGGTGAGATTTCCTTGGGCTACTACGGTGCCATAGAGCGTGACAAAGGCTATAACTATGTCGATACGATGCAGGCGGGCGCGTGGGTGCGCGATTCTGTCCGCAGCTATTTCCACCTGTCGCCGCAGTTCGAGAACCAAGTCTTCTTCACGCTGCAGCACAAGTTCGGCAACTTCACCATCAAGCCGGGCGTGCGCCTCGAACACACATACGTCACGTTGCGCTATCCCGACATCGTGCCCGACACCTTCGGCATCCGCAAGCACTATTTCCACATCCGGCCGTCGCTGCACCTGTCGTACCGCACCAAGTCGATGCACAACTTCCGCCTGAGCTACACTTTCCGCAGCAGCAACCCCGACGCCGACCAGCTCACGCGCTTCGTGGAGTTCGGCGAGGAGGACTTCAGCAGCGGCAACCCAGAGTTGAAGTCCATCCTGACCCATTCGCTGGAGGCCGGCTGGCAGAAATACTGGACCAAGTACGGCTCGGTGGGCCTCACCCTCTACTTCCGCGCCAAAGACCGCGACATCAACACCATCAGCGTCCCCGCCTACCACGACCTCTACGGCGAACTGGTGCGTTACTCCTATCCGGTGAATGTCGGCAAATCGTCGAACACGGGACTGGAGTTCAACACGATGTACCGCCCGAACGCCATGCTCAACGTCCGCTTCTACGCGAACGTCTATTACGCCTATTTGGAGACGATGTATAACGGCGAGATGTACAAGGCCGACAAGTGGACCTACAGCTTCAATGCCAGCGTGTGGGCGAAGCTGTGGAAACGTCTGGAAATCAGCGTGTCCGGATATTATCAGTCGCCTTCCTTGTCGTTGTTCAGCACGACTCTGCCTTACTACAGCATTAACGCGGGACTGCGTTGCGACTTCTTCGACAAGAAGCTGTCGGTCTATCTGAACGCCAACGACATCTTCAACTGGAACCGCTGGGGCCAGAACAACGACAGTCCGTACTATGTCTCGCACAGCACCTACAAGTACAACTCCCGTTCGGTGTCGCTGGGCTTCACGCTGCGATTCGGCAAGATGGAGCTGGAGCAGCAGGCGCGCCAGGGCGCGGCCAGCGAAGGCAGTGGCGGCGGAATGGGGAACTAAGGGATATGGAGGAGGCACAGGCCTCAACTTCCGAATGCTCTCACGAACATAGCGATGCAGGACACCGCTATTACGATGAACAGGACAAAAAGTACAAACATGATGGTGAAGGCGGTCACGGTCTTCAGGATAGTGCGCCACCAGCTGTAGCCGCTCATCTGTTTGAGAGGGATTATCGTGAGAAAAATGGCGTACGAGGTCAGCTTCGTCAGGCCGAAGAAACTAAACACGATAGAATAGATGGTGTACATGTTGGCGATATAAACCAACGAGATGAACAACTCGGGATAGCGCAGGTCGGGGATGTTCGGGCTGTGGCGGAAAAAGAAATATAGGTTTCCCGAAATGAGCATCAGTATCAGCAAGATGTTTATGCTGGGGTATTTTTGCGCGAAACGTTCCATTTTGTTTACCACTCCATACACAATGGAATGTATTTTCGCTTGTCTTGGATATTCTTCTTTGAAGCTTTTAGCGGCATCTGTTTCCGTTTTGTCAGTTCCTTCCGCATCCTTTCCCGCAGACACCTCCACTTTGTCGGCTTCGGAATCGTCTTGGAGAGGCTGGCCCGTGATGTTCAGCCCGTGGGTTACGAGGAGGGAGATGGCGGCGAGCAGGAAATACATCTTGAAGGGGGCGAAATAGGACATTCTCATGCCGCGGAGGTAATCGAGAATCAAAAAGCCGGGGCGCAGGATAATGTCCCGGATGGTACGGAACATTCCGCGCTCGCCCATGCCGTATTCATTGACAAAATTCTCTGCCGCCACCTTCATGGAAAAGCGCTGTGTGGTTGCGGCCTGCCCACAACGAGGGCAGTACTTGCCGACATAATGGTCATGACAGTTCAGGCACTCGTGCTCTTCGGTTGACATCGGCGCGACCTTGCAGGGCCGCTCGCGCCATGCCCGGAACTTCTGGATTTTCTCTTTAAGTTTCAGTTTCTTCTTCAAAATCAGTTGGAAGATTTTTCGGGTTGTGTTTATTTTGGGAGTTTTTTTGAAAATATCCAGTCGGTGACGCTTTCCAATTTATTGTTCACGCGGCCTCAGAAGCCTGCGAACGGCATGAACAGCGGCGGGAGCAGCAGGAGGAATCCCAACACGATAAGCGCCAAAAGGAACTTCCAGATGAACTTGAACCAGGTGGCATAGGGAATCCGCGCCACGCCGAGCACGCCGATAAGCACGCCGGACGTGGGGGTGATCATGTTGGTGAAACCATCGCCGAACTGGAAGGCCAGGACCGTCAGCTGCCGAGGGATCTCCATCAGATCCGACCATTCGGCCATCATCGGGATGGTGAGCGCGGCCTTGGCGGATCCCGACGGGATAATCAGGTTCAGCAGGTTCTGCATCACGTACATGGTGGCCGTACTGCCGACGCGGCCGGCCCCTTGCATCCCCTGCGCCACGGCGTAAAGGATGGTGTCGATGATGTGACCGTCTTCCAGAATGATGATGATGCCGCCGGCCAAACCGACCACGAGCGCGGCCACGAGAATGTCTTTGCAGCCTTCCAGGAAGCTGCGGACCACCTTGTCGAATTTCATCCCGAAGGCGATGCCGGCGGAGACACCCATCGCGAAGAAGAGGCCCGCAATCTCCATCACATACCAGCCATAACCCAACACGCCCGTCACGAGAATCAGAATCGTGAACAGCAACAGCGTAAGTATCAGATGATGGACGGACTTCCGGGTCGCGAAAAAGCCGATGAGGACAAACAAGGCCGCCCAAATCGGGAAGAGCATCACGCGGCGGCTGCCCATGCCGACGGTGATGTCGGTGTAGGGCATCGCGACGGCGCAGTATATCAGGACTGCGGAAATGCAGCCATAGACGACCCAGGCGGGAATGCCGGATTTCACCATCCCGCGTTGCGAATCCGTCACGGCCGTTTTCTCGCGCCAATAGCTGTCGATGCTGTATGTCAGCGACTTTTCGGGATTCTTCTTGATGTAATTGGCATATATCAGCGTGAAGACGATGGCGATAACCGTCAGGATAATCCAACAGAGCAGACGGTAGCCGAGGCCCGAGAAGGTGGGCAGACCTGACAGTCCCTGCGCAATGCCGATGGTGAAGGGGTTGAGCATGGCGCCCGCGAAGCCCACGTGCGCAGCCACGTAGCACATCAGCACGCCCGTGATGGAGTCGTAGCCCATCGAGACGGCCAGCGGTACAAAGACCACAATGAAGGCGATGGTCTCCTCGCTCATCCCGAACACCGACCCGAACAGACTGAACATCAGCATTATGGCAATAATCAACAGATTATTGACCCCGACCTTTCGGAAAAGGGCGTGCTGCTGCATCCGCTGGGTTTTGTCCAAGAAAAGCCAGATGCCCCGGTTTATGGCATCGGTTTCGTTCATCACCCAAAAGGCACCGCCGATCATCAGGATGAAGACGATGATGTTGGAGGTCCGCTCAAACCCTTTGAAGAAGGCGGTGAAGACCTGCCAAGTCTGGGGCGCGGAATCCACGCGATGGTACGAGTCGGCGACCACTACGTTGCGCTCGTGTCCATCAACTGTAACAGTCTGACGGTCAAATTGTCCGGCAGGCACAATCCACGTCAGGACAGCGCAAACGGCGATGATGCCGAAGACAATAGTAAAAGTGTGGGGGATGTTGAATTTGGTACGCATTGGCTGGTTCAAGGTTCAGGATTCAATGACATGCTATTTGACGGTTCGGACCTTCGCGCTCAAACTGACGAAACCGAAATTGTCGGCTTTGTCGGCGCGGCGATAGAGGGTGAGGGTGTAGGTGCCTGGGACTTTGAACTTGCGCCGAGGATAAACGACCACGTCGATTTCCGCGTTGTTGCCGTCTCCCGTGGGCTTAATATCCGGGTTCTCTTTCCGGTTGAGCAGGAAATGGCTGGAGGAGAACGACTTCATGCCGTCAGGGGTGCTCAAGGTGAGGGAGAGCGGGATGTCATGCAAGACGGCCACGGTGGTGTCGTAAACCAATGCGACGGACACGTCATAGTATTTGGCGGTGTCCTCGATGGTAAAGTTGAAGTCCAACACCTCTTCCTCGAAAGCCCAGTTGGTGTTCGGGAACTCATGGCGCACCTCCTGAATGTTGTTGCCGCCGCGCCGGTTGGACAAGCTGTCGCACGCAGCGATGCCAAAAAGCAGAAAGACCGCAGTGAAAACCGCACAAGTCCCTCGTTGAAAATCTATCTTCTTCATACTAATTGCTATTTTAATTGTTTTATTGTCAATAATTTACACAGCAACAACATGCTGATTCGCTTCTCTTCCGTTGCCTTTTTCCGTATTCGAAATTTGTGTACCTTTGCCATTCCAAAAAAACGAAAAAAAGTAACGGCAAAAATAACATTTTTAAGATGGCAAAGCAACAAAAATACTATGTGGTGTGGGAAGGGGTGATTCCTGGGGTTTACGACAACTGGAACGACTGCAAGCAACAAGTCCATCAATTCGAGAACGCCAAGTACAAGTCGTTTGAGAGCCGCGCTGACGCGATGGCGGCTTTCACGCAGGGTTACAAGAAGTTCTACAAGGAGAATCCATCCCCGAACAATTCCGCGAAACAGTTGCTTCTGCTACAGGACCAGCAGAAACCCATCTTGCGGAGTCTTTCCGTGGACGCGGCGTGGAACTCCGTGACGAAGGTGATGGAGTATCGGGGGGTCTATACCGAGACCGGCCAGGAGTGGTTCCACAAGGGGCCGTTCCCGCACGCCACCAACAACGTGGGCGAATTTCTGGCCATCGTGCACGGCCTCGCCCTCATCAAGCAGAAAGGCTACGACATCCCGATCTACACCGACAGCATGACCGCCCTGTCATGGGTGCGCAAGAAGAAACACAACTCCGTGATTCTGCCCCGCGAGGACAACGAGGAGGTCCTGATCCTGCTGGACCGCGCCGAGCAGTGGCTGAGGAACAACGAATACAGCACCCCCATCTACAAATGGAACACGCCGCTGTGGGGGGAAATCCCTGCCGACTTCGGACGGAAATAGCGCTGGGAGAGTGCCGCTAAAGCTCACCCCTTTTGGCGGGCAAGTACCATTGCCGTACGCGGCGGAAGGTAGAGCAACAGGCGGTCATAACCGCTATAGGGCATCGTGAAATGGGAAACCGTCTCGGCCACATTCCCGAAACCGTGGTACTGTGGCGCGTCGCTGCTGAGGACTATCCCGTATTTACCAGCCGGACAGCCGATTGCATAGTCCGTATAGGCTTTCGTGGGATGGAAGTTGAAAACCACCACGCACTCCCCACGGCGGAAGGCCAGCACTTTGTCGCCCTCGTTCCGGCATAACGGTTCCGGGGCAAACGCCAGCATGCCAGTCTCCGTGACACAATGAATCATGTCGTGGTCAAACCGGTTCAGTCCACTGTATTTCAACGAATTGTCATCAGCCAGATTCCACTGGCGGCGGGCATGGTGACACGACCAACCGTTACCCTCGCGCGGGAAATCGATCCACTCCGGATGCCCGAACTCGTTGCCCATGAAGTTCAGATAGCCCCCGGAACAGAGGGTCAGCGTCACCAAACGGATCAGCTTGTGCAGAGCCACTCCCCTGTCCACCGTCATGTCTGGCATGAACACCGACATGGAATCATACATCTTGCTATCTATCATCCTGAATATCATCGTTTTGTCACCAACCAGAGCTTGGTCATGACACTCTGCATAACTGATGGTGAGTTCCTCCGCGCGCTTGTCCGTCATCCGGTGGTAGATTTCCCCAACACTCCAGTCGTCGTCCGACTGGGTTTTCAGGGTTTTCACCCAGAAATCAGCGATTCCCATGGACATGCGGAAGTCGAAGCCGACCCCTCCCTGCTCAACAGGGAAGGCCATGCCGGGCATCCCGCTCACATCCTCTGCGATGGTCATGGCGCCAGGGTTCAACTCCCGCACAAGTTTGTTGGCCAACGTGAGGTAGGTGAGCGCATCCTCATCCACGTTTCCGTCAAAATATTGCCCGTAATCCAGGAAATCGACCCCTATGCCGTGATCCAGGTAGCACATGCTCGTCACCCCGTCGAAGCGGAAACCGTCGAAGCGGAACTTCTGGAGCCAGTACTTGAGGTTGGAAAGCAGGAAAATGATGGTCTCCGGCTTCCCATAGTCGAAGCAGGAGGAATCCCACACCTTGTGGTGTCCCCGCTCGCCGTGATGGGTGTAGAGGTAGTCGCTTCCATCGAAGCGGGCAATCCCTTCCCTTTCGTTCTTCACTGCATGGGAATGGATCAGGTCAAGGACGACGGAAATCCCCATTCCATGCGCCTCGTCAATGAGTTCCGCGAGTTCTTCCGGTGTCCCGAACCTTGACGACGGGGCGAAGAAGTTGGAGACTTGGTAGCCGAAAGAGCCGTAATAAGGATGCTCTTGGACAGCCATAAGCTGTATAGTATTGTACCCCAACTCTTTAATTCTCGGCAGCACCGTTGTCTTGAACTCCCAGTAGCTGGAAATTTTGGCTTCCTGTGACGACATGCCGATGTGCGCTTCGTAAATGAGCGGGTGTGACGGTTTCGGCGGGGCGTTGTGCTTCCAGACGTAGGGTTCCGGTTCCCAGACCTGGGCGCAGAAGACCTTGGTCACCTCATCTTGGACAACCCGCTGTGCATAGGCGGGCAACCGCTCGTCCGCCCCAGACGGCCATACCATCCAAAGTTTGTAGAGCATCTCATTCCGCAGGGCATAATCGGGGATTTCGATTTCCCAGTCGCCATTGCCGAGTGGGTGCAGAGCGAAATGGGGTTCGATTTTCCAGTTGGTGAAATCCCCGTAAAGGTAGAGGGCGGTGGCATTCGGGGCCTTTTCGCGGAACACCCAACCCGTGGCCGTCCTGTGCAGCCCGTAATAGAGATGGCCGTTGGCTATCTCCGACAACGGCACCCTGCCGTCGGTAAGTTGCAGCTCCCGCAGCTCGGCGCGCTCCATACGCTTCTGCAACGCCTCGCCGAACGGCTTCAAATAGGGGTCTTTCTGAACTAATTGCGACTTTTTCATGTGATTCCTTTTATGTGATTAGGGACGTGGGGGTCACGCCTTGTGCTTTAGCTTTTCAGCAGTTCAAACAGCATCCCGGCGGCACGGGCGCCCTCCCCGTCGGTGTCGTCGCGGTCGCCCACCATCAGGCACTCGCCCGGGGAGACCTGCAAGCGCCCGCAAAGCCGCTCGAACGAGGCCTTGGAGGGTTTGAGACCGCCCAACGAAGGGGCGTCCGCAATCAGGTCGGCCCATGCCGGGTCGAACCCGATGGCCTCCAGCTTCCCGGCCACGCAGCCATAGTCAGAGAACACCGCCACCTTGACACCGGCAGCGCGCAGTTGCCGGACCCGGGGCTCCACCCATGGCGCAATACGGTAATGTCCGCGCAGAATCCGCACCATATCGGGCATGTACTGGCCGTCATACCACTCCTGGGCACGCGGGTTCCCGAATGCCCCGAAAAAGGCCTCGCGGAAACGGGCCTCGTCCCCGAAATCCACCCCTTTCAGTCTCTTCCGGACCTCGCGCTCGCGCTTCAACAGCCGCAAATTGCCCCTGAGTCCCTGCGACAGCGCCAAACGCCAGGCCAGCCCGGACTTGTTGTACAAGGTCCCGTCCAAATCAAAGATAACGGCTCTGACTGTCATGGCGCACATGTTCCACTCTCCGCACATCAGGTCATGTCCGGTGCTGTATGTAACTCCTGATTCCCTCCTACAAGGTGAGTTCGCGGAACTTCTCATGCCGTTTTTCGTCTTGCAGCAGCAGCTGGAGTTTGAACTGCCCGTCGCGGGCGCCTTCGGCGATACAACGGGCCTTGAACGTCTCAAAAGACTCGGGAATCAGCCGGAAGGTTTCAGGAAGCTTCAGCCGCAGGGAGTCTCGCTTGGTCTTGTACTCCACGTTGATGCGCTTCAGTATCTCGTCAACTTTCCCGGTGAACTTCTCGGCCTGATCCTGCGTGACGCCCTGGTCTGCGAACTCATAATAGAACTTGTAGCCCAGCGTACCCAGGTCGGCGAACCCGATAAAGAAGCGGGTCTTGAGCCCGGTCTCCACTTCCGCCTCGCGCACCGCCTCGATGAACTGCCTCTCGTGCAGCTTCTCCCCTGTGATGGTCACAATCCCGTTCACCTTCTGGATCAAATGCACGGTCGGGGAGTTCTGGAAATTCGGGCCAACCTCCAGCAGGTCGTTCATGTTGTAGCGGTAAAGGCCGGCAAACGTGGTGACGAACGGGCAATAACGCTTCCCCTGCTTCAGTTCGTGCAGTTGGAAGAAGGTCGGATTCGGGTTGTCGAGGTCGTCCTCACCGATGAACTCATAGTAATGGAAATGCGGGAACAACACGGTGTTCACGGTGTCGTCGAGCACCAGTCCGAAACGGCACTCGGAGCTGAAGTAACCAAACTCCTGGTGCAGCGTGTCTGGCGGGAATGAGTCCTTGAACTTGTCGAGATAGACCTTGGTGTTGCCGCATTTCCAAGTGTTAAGCAGCTGGAAATTGGGCCAGTAGTGCTTTGGCAAGACCGTCCCGTACTTGGCCTTCAGGGCGCGGAGCTCGGCGGCACGGGCGGGATTTGGCTTCAGGCAGGCCTCCAGCTCGGCGCGGATTTCCGGCGCGATGTTGAGGTCCCTGTTCAGGGTGCCGTTCTCGATATCCGACACATAATCGTCGTAGAACTTGTTGACGTTGTTCTGCAGCTCCACGATGGTGGACGGGTTGGCGGTGACGATAAGGGTGACGTCCTGTTCTATGCCCATGCGCATGAGCACGTAGTAGCGCGCATTGTAGTCGGCGATGCTGTAAACGCACTGCGGGTTGGAATATAGCACCTTCACGAAGCCGGGGCAGTCGCGCTGTGTGACGCCGGACACGGAGCCGAACACCGTGCCGTCAGGGGCGTATCCTTCGATGACCTTGCCCACGATAGAGAGGATTTTCCCGCTGAAGACCTTCGGGCGGTTCTTGATAAAGTTGTAGAGCCACACCTTGGTCATTTTGCCGTAGACATTGTTCAAATATTCTTGCGTTATCGGAATCCACTTCGGCTCGGAAGTGGTTCCGGAGGTTGTGGCGTAGAGCACCGGCTTCCCGGGGAACAGAATCCCCGCCTCGCCATGCTTATGACGCTCCACATACGGGCGAAGGTCCTCGTAATCATTCACTCGCACCTTCTCCTGATACCGTTTGTAAAGTTCCTTGTCGTCAGCAGCCTGCAAGATGTACCCGAAGTCATGTTCCTGGCCGTAAACCGTGTCTTTCGCATAGGTGAGGATGGCCCGTAATGTCGCCTCGCTTGCCTTGCGCGGATTCTGGTCCGCCTTCACCAATTTGCGGTACTGGATACCGCCAGCTAAGCCCAAGAGAGCGTTGGCCACCAACATACGTTTCAATTCCATAAACTCTGTATCTATTGATTCAAATATCTCACTTTTGGAGCGGCAAAGATACAAATTTATCCTTTCGTTTGCCTATGAAGGACACCGGTCGCGGGAAGAAAAAAGAGCTGCCTGGAAAGGCAGCTCTGTAAAACCTGTGGGACGTACTGGACTCGAACCAGTGACCTCTGCCGTGTGAAGGCAGCGCTCTGAACCGACTGGGCTAACGTCCCGTGTATTTTCGGCGGCAAAAATACACTTTTTTTCATTCACTCGACCAAAAAATTATTTTTTTATTTCACAAGGGACTCGAGGTCCTCGTCCGTGGGGGAATTGAGAAGTTTAGCATCCACAATTTTGATATTGGGATACTTGGCACTCAAGTCTTTACGTGCCTTGTCAATACCGGATCCTCCAGAAGTGGCAAACAGCACCACAGTCTTTCCGGTGAAGTCGTAGGACTCAAAAAAGGTGTTGATGATGGTCGGGGCGGTGTACCACCAGATCGGGAAACCGACATAAACGGTCTCGTAGTCCGCAAAGTTGACGATTTTGTTGGCAATGGCGGGGCGGGATTCAGGGTCCTTCATCTCCACGGAGCTCCGGGAATTCTTGTCGCGCCAGTCAAGGTCGGCGTCAGTGTAGCGTTGTTCGGGCACAATCTCCACGAAGTCGGCTCCTGCCGCTTTGGCCAGCCGCCCGGCCACGCCCTTCGTCACGCCCGAGGCGGAAAAACAAATCACCAGGGCTTTCTTTTGTGGCGTCTCTGCCACAGTCGCATTCTGATTCTCACTCATTGCTTTCTGATTTTTGTTTTGGGAGCATCCGCACAGAATCATGCAGAGCATCGCCATGGACATACATAATTTTTTCATGTCAATCGTTGATAAAAATTAATTACAATTATAAAAACATCGTCTCTACATAAAGGACTCCGTGCGTATCTCCGTAAGCCGCTGGTAGTCGCCGCCTGACTCAATCGGATAGACACGTTTTTCGCATTGGAGATAGTAATGGTCCTTATAATGTATCACATAGACATCTTCCGACTTCAGCCCTTTTATTTTCAAGACACTGCCATTGAAGGTATAGACCACTTTGTTTCGGATGGGGGTGCTCCAGAATTGCACCTCGAGGAATTTCGGGGCGTTTTCAGGGGCTTTGACGGGGTTTTTCCCCGCGTCGAAGTAAAGGATAGGGGCTTCCTCGCGCGAGACCATCCTGTCGGCGGAGACGCTGGCGCTTGGGATTTCCGTATAGACGCGTTCCTCGTCGTCATCCAGCATGAGGTCTGCATACTGTTCATCCATGTAAAGGGAGTCAACCGACAAAGAGTCGGGCGCGGCTTCAACCGCCATCTGCTCATCATCCGGCTCGTAACGGTGTACAATATATTTATATATAGTGTCGGAGGTGCTTGCAACCGCCTCCTGACGAGGTGGATTCTCCTCCTCGCGGGATTTCTGGTTGAGCTTGCTGACCATGGTGAATGTGACCAACACTCCCGTCAGCAGTCCGATGACGACCCCAACCAGCAGGATAATTCCCTTCTTTGTAGCCTGATTCTCCATCATTCAGGTATCTAAAAACAAACGGGCAAAAATACAACTTTTTCAGAAAAGTGCTCCATGTTTTTTAAGGCTGGAGAAACTCTTCCACACAGGTACGAGTCCGCTATATGGAGGAGACGCCTGACACGGCCGAGGCCATCCGGAGCGCTACTTGGGAAGGAATCCGGCATGGAAGGTGTAGGGCAAGAGGGTGGCGACGCTCTGCAGGTGGTAAACGGGTCCCTGCTGACCAGCAAGGAGGACCTCTATAGGATGGCCGAACTTCTGCTCATACTCGAAGAGCACCTGCCTGCAGCTGCCACAGGGGGCGACAGGCTCCCGGAGGGGTTCGACGGGGTTGATGGCGGTGACCGCGATCATATTGAAGGGGACCTCCGGGTAGGCGGAGGAGGCCGCGAAGGCCGCGACGCGCTCGGCGCACAGCCCACAGGGGTAAACCGCGTTCTCCTGATTGGCGCCGGTGACCACCATGCCGTTGTTCATCAGAATGGCCGCTCCGACCTGGAAGTGGGAGTACTCCGCATAGGCGCGGGCGGCAGCCTCGTCGGCATGGCGTAGCAGGTCGCGAAAGTCCACCGGAAGCTCCTCCCGGCTGTCATAGACACGCATCTCGGTTTTCAATGTTATTTTCTGCATACAGTTCCTGATTTCAAATTACATTCCGGGCGCAAAAATAGCAAAAACTACAGAATCCGCAGCAGGGGACAAAAAAAAATTCAACATCCGCCGGGCGTATAAAAAAAAAGCCTATTTTTGCGTGCTTAAAAAAACTCGATTATTATCCTTAAGTTAGCAAAGGAAAAAAGTTAAGAATCAGAGAGATATGGGTGAAGATGTCTCTCACAAAAAAAAGAGAAACTGAAAAAATGGATGCAGTAAGTTACAAGACAATTTCGGCGAATGAGAAAATCGTCAAGAAAGAATGGGTGGTCGTTGACGCCCAGGAGATGGTTGTGGGCCGCCTTGCCACACAGGTGGCGCGCATACTGAAAGGCAAGAACAAGCCTTATTACACGCCTCACTTCGACTGTGGCGACAATGTGATCATCATCAACGCGGAGAAAGTGAAGTTCACGGGCAAGAAGTGGACAGACAAGCAGTATGTCCACCACACCACGTATCCTGGCGGACAACGCTTCGCCACTCCGAGAGAGGTGATGCGCAAGGACCCGAGACGCATACTGGAACACGCCATCAAGGGCATGCTTCCGAAGAACCGCCTCGGTGCCCAGCTGTTCCGCAACCTCCGCGTGTATGTGGGCCCCAACCATCCGCACGAAGCGCAACAACCCAAAGTAATCAACATTAAGGATATCAAGTAACATGGAAGTAATCAATACATTAGGCAGAAGAAAGACCGCCGTCGCACGTTTGTACATGAAACCCGGCAGCGGCCAAATCATGGTCAACAACCGTGATTACAAGGAATATTTTTGCGTTCCCACCCTGCAGTACAAGGTCGAACAACCCCTCCAAGTGGCCAACCTGATGGGTCAGTATGACATCAAGGCCAACCTGGACGGCGGCGGCGTGACCGGCCAGGCCGAAGCCCTCCGCATGGCCATCGCCAAGGCACTCACCCAAATCGACCCAGAACTCCGCCCGGCCCTCAAAGCCCAAGGATTCCTGCGCCGCGACCCGCGTATGGTGGAACGTAAGAAACCCGGTCAGCCCAAGGCCCGCAAGAGATTCCAATTCTCCAAACGTTAGTCGGAATCCCGCTTGGACAGTGTTTAGTATCGAAACGGTGAAGATTCCCGCATAGGACTACTCCACCGTTGCTTTCAAGAATGTAAACAAACAAAAAAAAGAAAATGTCAAACGTAAAATTTGAAGAATTATTAGAAGCGGGTTGTCACTTCGGACACCTGAAAAGAAAATGGAACCCCGCCATGGCTCCCTACATCTTCATGGAGAAGAATGGCATCCACATCATCGACCTTTACAAGACGATGGACAAGATCGAGGACGCTTGCTCCGCCGCCAAGAGCATCGCGCGCTCCGGCCGCAAAATCCTCTTCGTGGCCACCAAGAAGCAGGCCAAGGAAACCGTCGCCTCCATGGTCAAAGAGGTGAACATGCCCTACGTGACCGAGCGCTGGCCCGGCGGAATGCTCACCAACTTCTTCACCATCCGCAAGGCTGTCAAAAAGATGAGCGACATCGACCGCCTGATCGAAAGCCCCCAATTCCAGAACATCTCCAAACGCGAACGCCTGCAAATCAGCCGCGAACGCGCCAAACTGGAAAAGAACCTCGGCTCCATCAGCGACCTGTCCCGCCTCCCCGCAGCCGTCTTCATCGTGGATATCATGAAGGAGCACATCGCCCTGGCTGAGGCCCGCAAACTGGCCATCCCCACCTTCGCCATCGTGGACACCAACTCCAACCCCAACCTCGTCGATTACCCCATCCCGGCCAATGACGACGCATCCAAGTCTATCGCCGTGGTCCTCAAAGCCATCTGCGACGCCATCCGTGAAGGACAAGCGGAACGCGAGATGAACAAGGACCGTATGGAAGAGGAAATCGCTGAAATGGACAACGAAACCGGCGAGGAAGAAAACAACGACAACCGCGAAGGCGGAAAACGCAGAAGAGTGTCCCGCAAACCCAACAACGAATAAATTAATCACGAAAAATCCTACAACAATATGGCTAATATCACAGCTGCAGATGTTAACAAACTGAGACAAGAGACCGGAATCGGCATGATGGACTGCAAAAAGGCCCTCGTAGAGGCTGACGGCGACTTCGAGAAAGCACGCGACATCCTCCGCAAGAAAGGCCAGAAAGTGGCCGCCAAACGCGCTGACCGCTCTTCCAACGAAGGCCGTATCATCGCCAAGACCAACGCTGACAGGACAAAAGGCTATATGCTCGTCATGGCCTGCGAAACCGACTTCGTGGGCAAAGGCGAAGAATTCGTCAACTTCACCGACAGCGTCCTCGACAAGGCTATGGCTGCCGACATCAAAACGAAGGAGGAACTTCTGAACATGGACTGCGGCGGCATGACCGTGGCCGAGAAACTGGTCGAACTGACCGGCAAGACCGGCGAGAAGATCGAATGCCCCGACTATCTGGTTCTCGAAGCCCCCTACGTGGAAGCCTACAACCACATGGGCAACCACAAGGCCACTCTCGTGGGCTTCAACAAACCCGGCGAGAAAGCTGCGGAAGCTGCCCATAACGTCGCCCTGCACATCACCGCCATGGCACCTGTCGCCCTTGACGAAAACGCCATCCCGCAAGACGTGAAGGACCGCGAGCTCTCCGTCGGCATCGAGAAGACCCGCCTCGAAATGGTCCAAAGAGCCGTTGACGCCGCCCTCCACAAAGCCGGCATCAACCCCGCACACGTCGACAGCGACGACCATATCAACTCCAATATGGCGAAAGGTTGGATTACCGAGGAACAGGCAGAACTCGCACGCAAAATCAAAGTCGAGGAGGCCGAAAAGGCTGCCGCCAACCTCAATGAAAAACAGATTCAACAAATCGCACAAGGTCGCTTAGTGAAGTTCTTCAAGGAAAGCACCCTCAAATACCAAGTGCTCGTCATGGGCAGCGACGGTAAAGAGAGCGTAGGCGACTATATCAAGAGAATGGACAAAGACCTGGCTTGCACTGGTTTCGTCCGCAGACAAATCGGCGAGTAATCTCTTGATCAAACTTGATATGAAGGCCGCGATATCAATCGCGGCCTTTTTTTTTTTGACTTATTGCGGAAATACAAGACGCAAGTTTTCTCGTTTGTTTTTGTCAGGAAAAAATGCGTATTTTTGCAACCGAAAATCAAAATCGTATGACAAGGAAAAACATTCTCTTCATCGCAATCATGATGATGACCGTCTTCTTCTCCCATGCCCAACGCTGGCTGACTTACAAGTCTTTCTCCGACGGCAGCACCGACACGTCGCGCACGCTCGTGGCCGCTTCCCCGAACCAGAACTGCGCGCTCATCAGTTCGGCTGACCCCGAAGAGGCCAACCCCATCCCAGGCATCGCCAAGCATTTCACTTATATTGATTACAACCGCGACACCGTCTTCCACCAACTTTACTACTCGAAAGTCGAGCGGTATTACACAGGCTACAGCCTCAACAACAGCAACGAGTACAAGCTGGAGAAAACCGAAAAAATACACGGTTACAACTGCAAAAAATATACCACCAGCCTCTTTTCCAACAAAATGGAGATTTGGGTCACGGAAGACCTGAAGAACCTCCGCGCCACGCCCTCCGCCTCTTTCGGCAACCTGCCCGGCGTTGTCGTGCAGATCGTCCGCAACGGCAACACCACCACGCGTTTAGCCTCCGTGGAGAAATACAAGGATGTCGAACACATCATCCCCGAAGACCTCGGGCTATACGCCGACCGTCGCGCCCTCAGCAACCTCGAAAAGGAGAAGCTCGTCATCACCATCCCCATCTTCCACGACGCGCAAATCTGCTTCAACCCGAAAATAGAGAAATCCCGCGTCGTCCCTTTCGACACCGTCCTCCCCTACTCCAACGGCACCATTATTCTGAAACGGCTCAACCTCAAGCAGCTACCCGCCCATTACCAGTTGTTTGCGGAACTCACCGAGCAGTCGAACGGAGATGCTTACGACCGCACCGGCTCCATCTTCGTGATCCCCGCCTCGCAAAAGGTCAGCTTCCTCAACGCGCTGATTGACAGCGTGGGTGTGCTGCCCGTCTTCACCGACAAGAACGGCGGACAATATCAAGGCATCAGGTTGGAGAAGGACTACACGCCTTTAGTGGAGCTCGTCCGCTTCTTCACGCCGTTCGGGGTGCACCATTTCAACCAGTACCGCTCCTTGAACGGAAAGGATTGGGAGGACGCCGCCTACTACAAGCAGGATGTCAGCGACTTGCGGCAGTATCTGCAAGGCGATGTCTATATCGGGGCATTCATCGGCAACTACGATGCCGGCGGGCACAAGATTTCCCTCGACCTGAAGGCCTACCCCGAGAGCTACGAATGGTCGGGCAACGCCGACGAACACTGCTGGACGCTGCCGCTCTTCAACACTTGCAACGTGATGGAGATGTCGGGGCAGAACTACGGGACGCTTTTCGGCAGCGACAGCCTGACGGTGACGTTCACGGTGCCGGAGGGGCTCACCTCGCTGCGTCTGCGCTACATCAGCACGGGACACGGCGGCTGGGACACGGGCGACGAGTTCGTGCCGAAGGAGAACGTGATCCTTATCGACGGGGCGCCGCGCTTCCGCCACACGCCGTGGCGCAGCGACTGCGGCACTTTCCGGGTCTATAACCCCGCATCGGGCAATTTCTGGAACGGGCTCTCCTCGTCGGACTACTCGCGTTCGGGCTGGTGCCCCGGCACCGCCACGCAGCCGGTCTATTTCGACCTCACGGGCCTTGCCCCTGGCGAGCACACAATCACCGTCGCCATCCCGCAGGGGCAGCGCGAAGGCTCCTACTTCAGTGCCTGGAACGTGTCGGGGGTACTGGTGGGAAGGAGGTAGCCGGCATGAACCCCGTCAAAGCAACAACGCGCCTCCTCTTCGTCGCGGCGCTACTCGCGGGCACGCTGCAGGCACAGCCCATTGACCGGGAGATGTATGCCAAGGTGGCGGGTATGAACAACAAGCGAAACTGCCCCCGCCACGAGCTGGCCTGGACAGTCAACATGCTGAGCTACAAGTCCGGCTACCTGCATTTCGACCTCACCCTGAAGGAGTTGTTCGCGGAAGGGCGCGACAGTGCGGACCTGCGGCGCTATTTCGCCGACCGCCTCCGCTACCGGCTGGAGCCCGTGGAGTTCAACTACCTGTATGAGAAGCTGGGCGACATCAAGGGCGGCTTCGTCTATGACATCACCATCGACAGTTCCGACGCGCGGCTCACGCTCCGCTACTCGCCTTCGGAAGCCCGGCAAATCTGGGCCGACCGCGCCAAGCCCGAATACAAGAACGGCAAGAAATGGCAGGGACGGGAAAACATACGCTATATCAACAACAGCAACAACCGGAATATACCCAACCGGATCGACGAACACACCCGCATTGATACTGTTTATCTCGCCGGCGACACCCTATTCTACCTCTACACCTTCTTTGAAGATAAAAATTACAAACGGGAACATGTGGAGATGGTTCTCCCGACGTTCAAACTGCAGTACAAGAGCTTCTTCCAGACGAACCTCGACTTGTTTGAAATCTATGTGAATGCGGACATTCAACTCATGTTCCGATTCCGCGACACCCTGCGAAACGAAATCGCCCACCTCATCGTCCCCCACGCCGAGCTGGAGGACTGGATGAAGGCCTCCGGCAAGCTCAAGCCCGCCGCCGATGCCCAAATCGACACCTTTATTCAGGAACAGATTGTTCATCAAGAGTTTATGCTTGCCAAAAAAAAGGACGAATTGAGTCCTGACCCGGACATTCGCCTGACCGATGTCGAATATACCGACCAGGTCCTGCAATACACCTACACCTTGGCACCGGAGCTTTACGGCGAAAGAAGTTCTGCCGAAAACGAGGAGCTCATCCGAAGAAGCACCGCCGTGAATCTCCGACGGGCTTACGAGAAGTTCATCGGCAGTTCCGCTGTGTATGACGGCGGAATCATCACCCTCGAACGCTTCTACCAGCGCCTGAAAGGGGTCAGGCTGCTCTACATGGAAGCGGACACCCGCCGCACCATCGACATCTTCATCCCGTCGGACGAGATCCGGGACAGTCCGGAAATGGAAGAGAGCACCTACGACGGGGTCACGGACCGTATTCAGCGGCAAATGATGACGGAGCGACTGTTGCGGGAAATGGAGCAGTTCAACCGCGACAGTCTCCCGTTGGCACTCGACTTCGGAGCCCTCGACAGCGTGGCTTTCCGGAACAGCGTCCTCCACTATCACTACTCGGTAGCCCCCGACATGGCGGAACTCTTCCTCAGCTCCGTCGGGGAAAAAGACTACCGCGACCTCCTCGACCTCGACACCACCATACTGGTGACTTTGGCCGAGTTGGATGCGGGCATCACCCTGCACTGGCGATTCCCAGACGGGCAGATCCGGACACTCGCCTACTCCACGAGCGACATCGACTCGGCGTTGGCGGTGCCGTCCGAAGTAATCCGCGCGGAGCTGCGGAGAACCATCTTGGAAGATGTCTTGCCCGCGTTCAACCGGGAATGCCCTACCCGTACGGACGAGTTCACAGTCCTCGACTCGATAGGCGTTGAAAATGGAATGATTATCTATTACTACACCTTGGCAGACGGATTCCCACTCGACATGGTCAACAACGAAGAAATCCGCTGGCAATTGGAGTCCTCCTTTGTGGCCGGCGGCGAGGACATCCGCGGAATGATCGACCTGTACACCAGCGCGGGCTACGGGCTGTGTTATCGTTACCGGGTCCCGCAAAAACCCAAGAAAAGCATGAAATCCGTCTCAAGCGCCTCTAAGAGATTCTGCTTCACTGCAGAAGAACTGCGCGAATTCCTCTATGAAGAATAACCCAACGGCCACTCCTCAAGCCATTCCATCCCCGGCTTCACTGACAAGCAGTGAGGATTTCCTGCCCGAATTGCGCTTGAACCCTCTCGTGCGTTTCCCAAGTGCGGACACCACACGCTTCCTTGTTCGATGATTCATCCAACGAGTGACTGCCTCTCATCCAGCGACAGTCCGCACGCGGAACATTGGCTTAGCATCCAACAACGGATACTCCACCTTTATGACGACCTCTTCGTTGGGTTTCAAATCGAAGTAATTATCGGAAAAAATCACTTTGTAGCCGTGTGTCTCCTCGATGAACACGCCTTTTTTCAATGATTTCGCAGAGAGATGGATTTCGGCGGAATGGTCCCCGTATTCAGTCTTGACCTGAACCGGTTGGAATGAGAGATTTAATGCTTTAGGTTTCACGAAATAGGTCAAATATGTCACTCTCTCGGCATTTTCTGGGGCAAATTCAGCCTCCAAGTAAACATTTCCCGGATCACTCACGCCTTTGGGCAATACCACAACAGCGGTTTTCTTGCTACTGTTGGCTGGCGCAGAGGCGTCCCCTCGGGCGGAATGCACTATTTTCCCGTCCAGGGTCTTGATGTTCCACTCCATTTTTCCGCTCACCGTTGCGAAACTGTCATTGATCAGATACAATTCGATGGTATCCTGCGAGATATGGCGCGAGGCGATGGCCAAGTCGGCGTACAGTTGCGGCAGGCGGTAGTACAGCGCCTTCGGGTTCCCGGCCACGTCAATGCAGCTCCAAGAGGCCACCGGCCAGCAGTCGTTGAGCTGCCAGAAGAGCGTGCCGCTGCACTTGTCGTGCTGTATGCGGTGAGCCTCGATGGCCTGCGCAATGCCGTCGCTCTGCACCAACTGGCTGATATAAACGAACTTGTCGAGATCATTCGTATCTTTGAATCCGTAGAGGTCTTCCATCGCTTTCAGGATAATGGGTACCCCACGACCGTGCTTCTGGTGGTTGCGCATGGACGGGGAGCGAAGATCGCGTTCGCCTTCAGGGATGAAGGCTTTCCAGAGCGACATTTCCGGGTAGGATTGGAAGCCATATTCGGTCATGAAACGGCCGGTCTTCTCCCACCAAATCTCGAAAGGAAGCTCGCCCCACCAGACTCCCCAGTAGTGGCTGCAGCCGTGGGTGGTGCACTCGGGGTGTCCCCAACCGTAGGTCGGTGAGGTGTGCACGTAGTTGGGCTTGTACATGTTGCTTGCGCAGACCTTCGGCAGCAGTTTTTCGAACAGTTGGCCGTAATCCTTGTACATATCGGCGTATTGCTGGTCGGTATAGCCCAACGCATCCTTCCATCCCCAGTCTTCCAAGCCGTTATGCACCTCGTTGTTGCCGCACCACGTAGCGATGCAGGCATGGTGGCGCAGCCGTTTTACCTGCTCCGTCGCCTCCTGCTCCACGTTTTGCAGGAAAACCTCGTCGCCGGGATAGATGTTGCAGGCGAACATGAAGTCCTGCCACACGAGAATACCCATTTGGTCGCAATAGTGGTAGAAAGCCTCGTGTTCGTACAGGCCGCCGCCCCAAATCCGTAACATGTTCATGTTCGCGTCTTTGGCCTGCTTGATGAGTTCCGCGTAACGGTCATCGCCCTCGCTTCGGGCAAGCGTGCCCGGGTACGAGGAGGCAGGAATCCAGTCGGCGCCGCGCATGAATAGCGGCTTTCCGTTGACGATGAACTGGAACGACTCGCCGATGCTGTCGCGCTTCTGGACGAGTTCCACCGTGCGCAACCCGTGCGTGTGGACGAGGCCATTGCCAACACGGCTGCCCTTAACCGTGAAGTAATAGAGGTGCGGCTCGCCAGCGCCATTCGGCCACCACAGCTTCGGATGCTCAATAGTGACGGGAATCACCACTTTGTTCGTTCCTTTGTGCAGATGCGCCTTGTGACGGATTCGCTGGCTGTAGCCGTCCTTGTCGGTGATGTCTATCCATATCTGGGTGGTCACTTTTCTGTCGGACTCCACCTCAACCTCCACTTCGGCTATCCACGGCCGGGTAGAATCACGCGAGGGCTCCGTGTCTTTCACGTAAAAGTCATTGACTTTCAAGACATTCCAGGATTCAATGTAAACGTTTTTCCAGATGCCGCAGGTGTTGAGCTTCGGGCCCCAGTCCCAACCGCTCTCGTACTGTGCCTTGCGGGTGAAGACGCGGTTGTCGGGGAGCTTGTACGGCAGTTTCGAAGCTGCGACGCTGTCGAACGGTTCGGTCGGCAGAAATCTGACAATCAGTTCGTTGCCAGTCTCCTTCAGCTTGTCGGGCAGCGGGAAACGCCACGTCCGGAACATGTTGTTCGCCATCGTGTCCCCATTGGAGGCGGTCAGCCTCACCCCGTTGAGGAAGACTTCCGCGTAAGTGTCCAACCCCTCGAATACCAACTCATTGTGGGGGTATTCGCCCTTCTGGCCGCAGACCCCGTTGAAGACGGCGCGGTACTCCCAGACGCTGTCGGCGACCCATTGCACTTTCGATTCGTTGTCGCCGTAGAACGGGTCGGGGATCAGTTTGTTGGCGAGCAGGTCGTCGTGGATGTTTCCCGGCACGGTGGCGGCGTACCATTGGCTACCGTAGCGGAATTGCCAGGTGCTTTCATGGCATCCGTACTCGGAGTTGAGATAGACGCGGGTTGACTGCCTCAGGGTCGTCTGGGTCTTGTCGGTGCGGCAGGCCACCAGCAGGATGGTTAGGAGGATGATAGGGAGGAGAAGTCGGTTCATTCAATGATGAATTATAATTTATGAATTAAACAGTGGGTAAAAGTGCATTTTTGTTGCTTTGGGGAGTCTGCTTAACACTTAATTCACCTCGCAAACCCCTGTCGTTCCAGCGTTTCCTTCAGCACCTGCGCGAAATGCTCGTTGTCGGGCTGGGTGTAGCGGTGCTTGGTGAAGACCTGCGCGAGGTTTTCGCAGTCAGGGTTCTCGGCGAGGATCTGCTTCGTCTCCTCGGAGTTTTCCTTTTCGCGGTAGAACTCGTCGATGCGCTGTTCATCGTAGTCGCGGTAAACCTCCCGGTGCACAAAGGTCTCCATGGGCAGCTTTTGCGTCAGGGCGGGCCTCTTCACGGGGTAGCCCATCGGGATGCAGGCCACAGGGATGACGTGCCGGGGCAGTTGCAACGTCTCCACAAACTTGTCGACGTTGTAGGTGATGGTGCCGAGCCAGACGAAGCCGAGTCCGAGAGCTTCGGCGGCCACGCAGGCGTTCTGAGCGGCGATAAGCGCGTCGGTGACAGCCCACTGGTAGCTTTGCAGGTTGCTGTAGGCCTCGGTGTTGGCGTCGCGGAACCGGCAGTACTGGTTGAAGCGGCGGAAGTCGGCGCAGAAAGTGAGGATGACCGGTGCGGAGGTTGCCATCGGCTGGTTGAAGTGATAGGGCGCGAGCTTGGCCTTCATCGCATCGTCTCGAGTCACAATGATGCTGAACAGCTGCATGTTGCCCATCGTGGAGCCACTGCAGGCCGCCTTCAGGATCAGGTTCAGGGTTTCGTCATCCACAGGGCGATCGCTGTACTCGCGCACGCTCGCGTGGTTGAAAAGGGTTTCCAAAGTCGGATTGTAATCGGATTTTATCACTCCAACGCCGCCACAATGGGGACAAACGGAATTGGATGCCTTGTCGTTGCTCATATCGGTAATATTTTTTGATGCAAAGGTACACAAAATTCTCATTCGATGCTCCTACCAGTTCACGAACGCCTTGTTGAAAATGTCGTCGGTGAGGGCGTCGCTGATCTCGGTTACCAAGGAGGTCTCAACACTACTGAGGTTCTGGGAGCTGTAGTAGTCCGCGTAACGCGAGAACGACTGATCGAAATTCTGCTCTTCGTCAAACTTGTTGAAGAAACGCACTCGCACCGTGATGGTCAGACGGTTCATGGCGGGTGCGTCGTTGCCTTGGATGGCCACCGGGTTCACCGTATAGTCGGTGATTTCCCCCTCTATGGCATAGTCGCCGTTCGTATTGACGATTGTCAGCGGGGTCTGCGCCTGTATTTTGTCCTTCAGGGCCGTAGTAAAGCTCTGGCTCAGCGTCGGGTTCACCAGGGAGGCGTTGTTCGGGAACGTGGCGATGGCAACCGTCTTGGCGCGCGCGTCCACTGTGCCGCCGGTGAGCGACACCGACATGCGGCAGCCGGCGAGCAGCAGCACCATCGCGAGCAGGGAGGCCGCCCGCCGAGCTACGCCACAGCCACGTGACACGCCACGCACCGCGCTGCGCGGGTGGGAGATACCCCACACTGCGCTACGCTTGTGTGGGGTTATCAGCGCTTCGCGCGTCTTGCCCCTCCGGGGCTGCTCAAGGTAGTTGTTCTTTAATATAGGGACAATTCGATCCATCATCTTCAATAACCAATAACCAATAACCATTAATCAGATTCCGTATTCTTTGATCTTCCTGTAGAGCGTCCTCTCGGAGATTCCCAGTTCCTGGGCGGCGAGCTTGCGGTTTTCGTGGTGGCGGCGCAGGGCGGCGATGATGGCCTGCTTCTCCAAACCTTCCATCGTGAAGTCGGCTGTGTCCTCGATTACTTCGGAGTCGTCATATTGCTCAGGTTCCTCATCAGCACGTCTATGGGTTTTAACAATCTGATAATCAGGATGCCGACCTGTATCATCATGAGTAGGGAGGACATGGGTATGGGTTTGCGGAGAGAGTTCGGGGGTTTGGGCCAGCTGTGCGACGGTGGCTTTCAGCTCCTGCACCTCCCGCTGCAGCTCGGCGATGAACTTGAAGACGAGCTCGCGCTGCATGTTGTCGTGCTGCTCGCTCTCCGAGGGCAACACCGCCGGGAGATTGGATCCGACAGGGCCCGTCAGATAGGGTTTCAGCGTTTCCGCATCAATTATCCGCTCCTTCTCAATGAGAGAGACTTGTTCGGTGACGTTTTTGAGCTGGCGCACGTTGCCAGGCCAGCGGTATGCGCGCAACATCGCCTGTGCCTCTTCAGTGAGCGAGATGGTCGGGAAATGGTACTTGTCAGAGAAGTCGGCGGCGAACTTGACGAACAGCGGGTAGATGTCGCCGGGGCGTTCGCGCAGCGCAGGCACCCGAATTGGCACGGAATTGAGACGGTAGTAGAGGTCCTCGCGGAACTTCCCCTTGGCGATACGGTCGGCGATGTTTACGTTGGTGGCAGCCACCACCCTCACATCCGTCTTCATCACTTTGGACGACCCCACGCGAATGTACTCGCCCGTCTCCAACACGCGCAGCAGACGCACTTGCGTGGAGAGTGGCAGGTCGGCAACCTCATCCAGGAACAGCGTCCCCCCGCTGGCCTCTTCGAAATAGCCCTTGCGAGAGTCCACAGCCCCCGTGAAGGCACCCTTCTCGTGCCCGAAAAGCTCCGAGTCAATCGTACCCTCGGGGATTGCACCGCAGTTCACCGCGATGTAGGTCTTGGTCTTGCGCGGCGAGTAGGCGTGAATGATCTTCGGCACCGACTCCTTGCCGGAACCGCTCTCGCCGGTCACCAACACCGACAAATCCGTCACCGCCACCTGCATGGCCACGTCGATGACATGGTCCAAGGCAGGGTCGAACCCGATGATGCCGAAACGGCGCTTGACATTGTTTATGTTTTCGTTCATATTATTTTGAATGGTTATTGATTGAGAGAGGAGGATAAGAGGATCAGGGATTTGAGATATAATAGCGGTAAGGATAGACAATCTCTCCGTTATATTTGGCCCGTACCGTCCCTGGCGGCCGCCTGCCACTGCAACAAGAGCTGCACAAAAGGATTGCGCCCGCCAATATAATCCCGATATAGACCGATTTACGCATCATTGATCGTTCTGCATTATTTCACACGGAGTTTCCGTCCCAACTGCAAAATCGTGGTTTCCTTAATCTTGTTGAGTTTGCAGAGTTTATCGACTGTGGTGTGGTGTTTTTTTGCGATGGCGTAGAGCGTGTCACCCTGCTTGACGGTATGGTATTTCGCACCTGTGGCGGGTTTCGAGGCGGCGGGCTTCGGGGTGGAGGGCTTTTGCGTGTCCACTTTCGGAGTGGATGCCGCTGTCTCCCTAGCGGCCATTTCATCGTCGTCGCCGTCATCGGTGCGCCGCATATCGTTGGGATCCTGTTTCTTACGGCTATAGGCCTTGACCGTGATTACATTGGAGCCGCGGTTGATGTCCTTGTAGGCATTGGCCATGTCACTGCTCTTCAGCTGGATTTCCTTGTTGACCTGGCGGGGAGTGTCGGCTTTGGAATGCGCGAACAACCACTGGTAGGTCTCCTTCAAATAGAAGAGACGGGCCAGGTCGCCGTGATTGACCCCCGCCCACTTGTCCAGTCGAAGCAAGTCGGTACGGCCGCATTTCTTCATGGACTCGTAAATTTCCTGCGCACGGGAGACCGGCACGGCGCGGTCGGCTGTGCCGTGGATAATCCACAACGGCACCGTGTTCAGCTTACAGAGGTCCTTGCGGATCGTGCCGCCGCACAGTTCCATCGACGCAGCGATTTTCTCTGCGTGGTTTGCCAAAAACTCGATGGTCCCGAAACCGCCCAAACTCATACCAATCAGGTAAATGCGGTTCGTGTCCACCTCGTAGCGCTTGGTCACCCAATTCAGGATGTTGAGTACCTTCACGGAGTTCCAGGCCCCGCCAGGGTTTTGCGGAGCGATGATGATGGCGTCGATGTCGCGTCCCATGGCGATGGCATCCAAAGGGCCGTAGCGGCGCACCCTGTTGAGGTCATTGCCGCGCAGACTTGCACCATGAAGGAAGATCACTACGGGAATCGTTCCCCGCTGCTCCTCATAGGTGTCCGGTACCGAAACCCAGAAGTTGTAGCTGTCCTTCACCACGTTGTGATGCGTGATGAAAGTGTAGTTGGTCTGGGCTGTTGCCGCAAAGCAACAGCAGATTATCATTAGCGTTTTTAAGGTTTTTCTCATAAGCATATTCTTTTCATCCCATACTTGTGCTTCGATTGTCTTGCAGCCCCTACCTTGCGCTCCGATTGTGCGGGGTGAATTGTAGAGATGCAAGATTTCGCGTCTCCACTTCGCGCATGTTTTCCCTTCGGGACTGCCCAAGGAAGATGTTTACTGTTATATGGGACTTTTCGTTATAATTAATCATCATTCATTACCAATCGCCACAGCGGCGGCACGGGCGTCCTGGACGGTGTCTGTAATGCACATCGGGCGCTTGCAAGAGCCGGCGAGGTAGAGGCCGGGCTGTGCGGTGAGGTTGTCTTCCATATGCGGCGACAGGCTCTGGGCAAACCGGTAGAGACCGTCGATGCCTGCACATTGCGCAAGCGAAGCCGTGCCTTCGGATGCGCACATGCCCACCATGAGGACGAGCAGGTCGGCGTTCATCGTCAGCGGGATGCCCATCAGCGTGTCCTCGGCCTTGATCTGCACACGGTTGTCGAACGTTGACGCCGCCTCGGAGATGCGGCCGCGCACGAAGTTCACACCGTACTTTTCCTGCGCCTCACGGTACATCTCCTCGAAGCCCTGACCCCACATCCGCAAGTCCATATAATATATGTACACATCTGTCTCGGGATGCAGCCGCTTGATCTCGATGGCCTGCTTCACGGCGGTCACGCAACAGACCTTCGAGCAATAGTGGTTGCCAGACTTCTCGTCGCGGGAGCCCACACACTGCAGGAAGACGACCTGCTTCGGCACTTCTCCCATGTTGTTGCGGACCTGGTTGTCCTTGATCATCTCCTCCATCTCGATGGAGGTAATCACGCCCTTGTAGATGCCGTAGCCCAGTTCCTCCTTTTTGTGCGCGTCGAACACGCGATATCCAGTGGCTAAAAGCACCTTGTCGAAAGCAGCGGTCTCGCCGGAAGCGGTGGTCAGCATCCACTGCTCGCCCGTGCGCTGCATCGACACGACAGGAGTGGCAACCTTGAGCGTGATGTTGCCGTGCGAGAGTTTCGCTTCCAACTGGTCGGCCAGCACGTCGGCGGAGCTGAAGTCTGGGAACAGGAAGGCCTTGTTGCGAAGGTTGCACAGAGGTTTGTCCTCTCTCTCGAAGAGGGTCACCTGATGTTTGCCCGCCAAGATGGCGGCGGCTTCTATGCCGGCGGGGCCGGCACCTATGATTGCGATTGTCATATTGGATCGTTTTTCGTTCTTGTTTCTGCCCACACTGCGCTGCGCTTGTGTGGGGTTACCTGCGCTTCGCGCGTTTTGCCTCTCCGAGGCTGCTCAAGGGATGATTTATATGTCTTCGTTATTCCGTGGAGGCTCAAAATCTTGTGCTTCCACAAGCCGTCACACTTTCAGCACCTCGGGTTTCTCGGGGGCGCGGAGGAGCTTGCCGGAAGCTCCGCGGTACTTGTCGTCGGGGTTGTAGGCGACGCCGATCTTGTCGAGGAGGCGTTCGCACTGCACCTGGTGAAGCTGCATGCCCATCACCCACGGGTCGTAGCCCAACAGCAAACCCGCCAACTCCTCGTAGGTGAGCACCGGGATGCCATAGCCTTCCTTGTCGTAGGTCTTGTGCTCCATCTCGGCGATGGTGTATTGCCACTTGTCGAGGAACATGGCACATCCGGGGCAGTTGGCCACGATGAAGTCCGGCTCGAAAGGTTCCATCGACTCGAACTTTTTCTTGGAATTGGCTATGGAGTAGCCTCGGTTCTCCTGTACAAGGTACTGGCGGAAGCCGAAGCCGCAACAGTGCCGGCGCTCGGGGTAATCAACCACCTCGCCGCCCCAAGCCTCGATCATGCCGGCCAGCACGTAGGGGAACTCCGCGTTGCCGATGCCGTGCTTCGGGAAAATCTTGGCGTAGTGGCAACCGATGTGCTCAACACCCCGCAACGGCTTGCCCGTGAAGCGGTTCACAAGCTGGTATTTCATCTTCTCCTTCAACTCAAGACGGAACTTGAAGATCAGATCCGACGGGTGCACAATGTTCTCGGGCAGCTCGAACGTCCGGCCCGTGGCCTTGTACAGGTATTCACGAGCCTTCTCCAAAATCTCCGGCTGCTCCTTCCATTTCTCGATGAACTCGGTCATCACCCCGAAAGAAGTGACGCACGAAGGGACGTAGTTCTTGTAGCCCCGCTCGGTCATCAGGGAGAAGAGCCGCGCCACGATGGTCATGGTCGTCTCGAAAGGCACCACGTCGGAGTGGTAGCCGATGCCCGAGCATGTGTGCTGGTGCGAGGAATCGTAGATGTCCTTCCCCAAATCATTGCGCATGATGTTCAGGAAAGTCGCCTCCGAGCCTGGGAAGAAGGTCTGACGGATGCAGCTCCTTTCGTAAAAGAAGTGGTCATCCGCGATCTCCTTCTGATATTCGTTCCAAAAACGTTTTTCCATTTTTTAGTGATCAGTGATTAGTGATTAGTGATTGGTGATTGGAGAGCTGTGATCTGAATAAACGTTCAATCTACCGTTCATGATTCATGATTCTGAATTATAGCGCACGTTTCAGAATTTCCACCACGTCGTCCCGCGTCAGTTGCATGAAACCGCCGCCAAGGATGGTCGCGTCGGCCACTTTCTCGATATTGTCGGGGGTCACCCCCACGTCGGAGGCTTTTTTCGCCACCCCGATTTCATCCATCCAGGCATCCAATGCATCGATGCCCTCCATGGCGGCCTGTTCGTCGGTTTTGCCGTCGGTGTTGATGTCCCAGACGTTCTTGGCAAAACGCACGAACTTATGCAACCCACTGTGCATGATGTACTTGTAGTAAGGAATAGAGACCGCTGCGAGGGTCATGCCGTGTGTGGCATCCGTCACCGCGCCGATAGCCTGTCCGATCATGTGCACCATCCAGTCCTGCGACTTGCCCTTGCCAACCAGCGTGTTGAGCGCCCAGGTGGCCGTCCACATGATGTTGCTGCGCGCCTCATAGTCCTGCGGATTCTTCACGGCGATACGCGAGCTGTGGATGAGCGAGCGCATGAGCCCTTCGTTGAGATAGTCGCTGGTGTTGTCATCTTCATTGCTGAAGTACTGTTCCATGAGGTGGGACATAATGTCGAAGAAGCCGGCGACCATCTGGTACTGCGGCACGGTGAAGGTGAGCTTGGGGTTCAATATTGTGAATTTCGGCATCAGGCGGCTGTCGAAGACCTTGCCGATTTTCAGGTTCTGGCTATGGTTGGTGATGACGGATCCGCCGTTCATCTCCGAGCCGGTGCCCACCATGGTGAGGATGCAGCCGACGGGAAGGATACGCAGGCCGGGATCCGGGTCCTTGTAGTTGAGGTAGTAGGTTTCCCAGGGGTCCCCGTCGAGCCAGGTGGAGGCGGCCACACCCTTGGCATAGTCGCACACTGAACCGCCACCCACCGCAAGGATGAGGTCGACGTTGTGTTCGCGGGCAAGCCTGCAGCCCTCGTAGAGTTTCTCCACCGTCGGGTTAGGCATCACGCCGCCATCCTCCACGACCGTCTTGCCAGCCGCTTTCAAGATGGCGACCACCTGGTCGTAAAGTCCTGTGCGTTTAATGGATCCTCCGCCATAGGAGACCATGACCGTCTCACCATAATGGCCCAATTCTTCTTTCAAAAATCCCAAACTGTTCTCGCCGAAGTGCAGGCGAGTGGGGTTCTCATATGTGAAATTTCCTAACATGTCTATACTTTTTATCAAGGTGGCAAAGATACACTTTTTTTCATAATATCCGTCCGAATGTTCAAGTAAAGGTTTCGCGACACCACATCAAGGAGAATTATCCGGATGCCGTATTTAAAATTTATGTACCTTTGCGCATTATTTGACTTTAATAATAAAGTATAACATAAAATAGCGAAAAATGACCCGTAAACTATTCATTATGAGCATGATTGTTACTACCACCGTCATCGGCGGCGCGTGCAAAAAGAGACAAGCCGACAACCCCGAGCTTGCCGACAACCCTTTCCTGAAGGAGTGGAACACCCCCTACGGCGTGCCGCCATTCGACCAGATCAAGACCGGCGACTACCTGCCCGCCATCGAGGAAGGCATCCGCCAACAGAAGGAGAACATCCAAGCCATCTGCGACAACACCGAGGAGCCGACATTCGGCAACACGCTGATTCCCTTCGAGTACAGCGGCGAACTGCTGACCAAGGTCTCCGCCGTCTTCCTCAACCTCGCCGAATGCATGAACAGTCCCGAAATGGAGGAGCTGTCCGACACCATCATCCCGATGCTGACCCGCCACGAGGACGACATCATGCTGAACGAAAAGCTGTTCCAACGCATCAAGACCGTTTATGACCACCGCGACAAGGAGAGCCTCAACGACGAGCAGCTTCGGCTTTTAGAGGTCACCTACAAGAACTTTGTGCACGGGGGCGCGAATGTGCCGGCCGAGAAACAAGCCCGCTACCGTGTAATCAACGAAAAGCTCGCCGCACTCACCCTCAAGTTCGGCAACAACGTGCTGGGAGCCACCAACGACTACGTGCTCTTTGTGGATAACGAGGAAGACCTAAAAGGGCTGACAGAGGCACAGTTAGCTACGGCAAAAGAGACCGCCGAAGGCATGAAGGACGCCAAGGGGAAATACGCTTTCACCGTACACGTGCCCTCCATGGAACCCTTCCTCCAAAACTGCGAAAACCGCCAGCTGCGCAAGGAACTCTGGACAGCCTACTCCACCCGTTGCCTCGACGGGAAATATTCCAACACACAGATCATCAACGACATCGTCAACCTCCGGTTGGAGAAAGCGAGGATTCTCGGTTTCGACAATTACGCCAACTACGTGCTGGACGAGTGCATGGCCAAGAATGCCGACAATGTCTACGACTTGCTGAAGAAGGTGTGGGTGCCCGCCCTCGCCAAGGCCAAGGAGGAGGCCGCCACCTATCAGAAGATGATGCACAAGGACGGCATCCCCGGCGAGTTGCAACCCTACGACTGGCGCTACTACACCGAGAAGCTTCGCAAGGAGAAATACGACCTCAACGACGAGGCCATCCGCCCGTACCTTGCCCTCGACTCTACGCTCAAGGGGCTATTCTACGTCTGCGAGCAACTTTACGGTCTCTCTTTCCGTGAGAACCCCGAGATACCCGTATACCATAAGGATGTCAAAGCATTCGAGGTGATTGACAACAACGAGGTCATCGCGGTGGTCTACATGGACTTCTTCCCGCGCGAGAGCAAGCGCAGCGGCGCTTGGATGACCAACTTCCGCGAGCAGTATTACGACCGCGACGGCAACAACAACATCCCAGTGGTGTCGTTAGTGTTCAACTTCACCAAACCTGTCGGCGACAAGCCCTCGATGCTCAACATCGACGAGACGCAGACCCTATTCCACGAGTTCGGCCACGCGTTGCACAGCATCCTGTCGCGCTGCCACTACCGCAGTCTCTCCGGCACCAACGTCCCCCGCGACTTCGTGGAGATGCCCTCCCAGTTCATGGAGCACTTCGCCTTCGAGCCGGAGGTCCTCAAAGTGTACGCGCACCACTACCAGACCGGCGAGCTCATCCCCGAGGGATTGGTGAAGAAGATCGAGGCTGCGGCCACCTACGGCCAGGGATTCATCAACACCGAGCTGCTCGCCGCCTCCCTCCTCGACATGGACTACCACACAGTCACCGAGCCCGTCAAGATACAGCAGCCCGGATTCGAGAACGAACGGATGGCGAAAATCGGGCTCATCCCATCCATCATTTCCCGCTACAGAAGCCCCTACTTCCAGCACATCTTCTCCGGCGGCTACGGGGCAGGCTACTACAGCTACACTTGGTCGGCCCTATTAGACAACGACGCTTACCAATGTTTCAAGGACCACGGAATCTTTGACCCGGCGACGGCCACCTCTTTCCGCACCAACATTCTGGAACGCGGCAACACCGAAGACGTGAAGAACCTCTACATGGCCTTCCGCGGCCAAGAGCCGTCCATTGAACCGCTGCTGAAGAACCGCGGGCTGAAATGACAAACCACCATCCGTCCTAATTTAGATATCTTGTCATGAAAAAAACAACACTTTCTATATTGGGCATTTTCGCCGTGAGCCTTTGCATAGGGCAACCGGTCACCGTCCAGGAGGCCGCTACAGTTGCCGGACGCTTCCTCGAAAGCCAAGGGAAGACTCTGGTCTCCTGCGCAAAAATCACAGGCGACGAGCACGACAACCTGCTCTACTTCTTCAATGCCGAGAACGCCTTCGTGGTAGTGGCCGGCGACAAGAGCGTGGAGCCAGTACTGGCGTACGTGGACCACCAGACCTACAACGACGCCGACGCTGTGGCCCCCTTTGAGATGTGGATCGACCATTACGCCCGGCAAATCGAGCAAGTGAAGAAGCAGCATATCGTCCAGCCCGCGTTTGTCAAGCGCTGGGAGGCGATCTTGGACGGTGCCCCCGCGTTCCGGACAGACTACCTCGTCGAGCCTTTGATCTTGTCTCGCTGGGACCAAGGCGAGTACTACAACTACTACTGTCCACGCGACCCGGCAGGCATCAACGGCCATGTGGTGACAGGATGTGTGGCCACGGCCATGGCACAACTCATCTACTACTACCGTTTCCCCGAAACCGGCGTTGGCAGCTACTCCTATACCGACGAGAACTACGGGGTGCAGTCGGCAGACTACGGGGCAGCGGTCTATGACTACAACGCCATGTGCGACGTGCCGACCGCCATCAACCCCGAGATATGCAAGCTGATTTACCATTTCGGGGTAGGCGTTGACATGCATTATAGCCCCGCCGGATCCGGCATGTACAACCACAGCGCCGCCCGCGTGCTGCGCACTTTCTTCAAATACTCCCCCGAAACGGAATACCTTTACCGTGACTCCACGGACCTCAACTGGGACAGCGTGATTGTCAGCCATTTGAATCGCAGAATGCCGTTGTATTATGCGGGTTGGAGCCTGCCTAACATCAACGGGCACGGGTTCATATGCGACGGTTACAAGCACATTGACAGCAGCTACCTGTTCCACTTCAACTTCGGATGGGGCGGCTATATGGACGGCGACTTCTACACCAGCTCCCTGATTGTGGGCTCCAACAACTTCAACCTCGCGCAGGAGCTGATCATCAATGCCTACCCGGACACCGCGCAGTACGTCTATCCTGTGGCCCAGCCGCTGACTGGCGGCATGACGCTGACCGCCCCTGAAGGCACTTTCACCGATGGGGCCGCGACGGCCGCCGCTTGCCCCGCCGGGATGGACTACACTTGGGAAATCGCCCCTGAGACCAGCAACCTGACAGGCGTCTCCCTGACCCTCCACTACCAAATTGCCGCCGGAGACACGTTATACATCAGCAACCCCGGCGTGAACACATTCGAGATGCGGACCGCCGACACCGGCACCCTCAGTGTCAACTGGGGCACGACCACATTGACGGTGAACCTTCGCACACACTCCGACTCGAGCGAAGGCTTCCGCGCCCACTACACCTCCGAACAAGAGATCTTCTGCAGCGGCGTGAAGCTGTTCAACTCCCCGACAGGCACCATCACGGATGGCAGCGGGGACAACGAGTACAACAACTTCACCAACTGCCGGTTCCGCATCATCCTGAACCACTCCAACGCGATAGCATTCCACATCAACGCAATGGACATTGAACCGGGGCACGACTTCCTGCATTTCTATCGGAACACCGTCTCCGAAGCCAACTACATGATGTCCTTGACCGGTCATATCACGGACTCCTCCTTCGTGGTGGACGCCAACCGGCTGATGCTCGTGTTCGAGACCGACGAGCGGGTAACCGGAAGCGGATTCAGCATAGACTACACCGGCGGGTTCACCGGCGTGGAGGATTATGAGGAGACATGGGTACACGCCTACCCCAACCCAGTCGCCGACCGGTTGACCCTGAACGCCGCAACACCCATCCGTTCCGTGGAGATACGCAACACCGAGAACCGTACGATCCGTTTCGAGACCCCGCACTCGGAGTCCACCACCTTGCTCACAAACAGCCTCTCCCCCGGAATCTACTTCCTCGTCATCCGGACCGACGACAGCGTAATCACCCGAAAAATCATCAAGTTGTGACCTTCCAGCCCTACACACTGGAGGCTAACGACAACTCGTGGACGGAAAGGATGCAAACCGCTGCATTTTGTCAAAAGTTATCAACTTTGCGTTTTCAATAAATATATATTGTACTTTTGCAGTCCTCTTATTGAGGCAAACAGAATGAATCCATCAATTATTATTCACCAAATCAATAAATTATGAAAAAAATTCTATTTACTTTGCTGACCATTCTGGTGTTCGGCTTCGCCGCGACACCGTTGTCGGCGCAGAACACCTTGACGGTGGCCGACGGCACGGAGACCAACAGCTACGTGCCGTTCTATGGCTATTACATGGATGATGTACAGCACACACAGATCATCTATCCTGAGAGTATGTTGGCCAACATGCAGGGCTATTCAATTACCCAGATGGAATTCTATCTGAACAGTAGCCCTTCACTCTCCTCCACCATCACCATCAGCTTTGGCATTTCGACGGATTCCGTCTTTGCCAGTGACTCTTTTGATGACATGACCACACTGACGCAAGTCTATTCGGGTGCCATTGTCATCGCTAATAATGTGATGACGGTCGAGTTCGATGTCCCGTTCAATTACACCGGCGGAAACTTGTTGTTTAACCTCACAAATACCACGGGCAACTGGGTGAGTGCCTCTTTTTACGGTGTGACAGCGACAGGAGCCAGTCTTCACAATTACACGTACAACTACAGTTCTATCCAGAAGGATTTCATCCCCAAGACGACGTTCTCGTATGGGACTCCGTCGCTCTGTTCAAAACCGATGAACGTGACGGTCACGGACATTACCACCACCGGCGCCACCGTTTCCTGGATGGGCAGCGACAACGCCACCGCCTACAACGTGCAGTACATGTCGGCCTCCGAGAGCGACTGGGCCAACGCCCAAAGCCTGGTGGCTTCCGACACTTCGATTGACTTGACGAACCTGCAGCCCTCTTCCGGTTACAAAGTGCGTGTGCAGACTGTCTGCAGCGACAACACCGAGACCAACTGGTCGTCCGTGAAGAGCTTCATGACTGCCTGCGGCGCCATCAGCGCAATACCTTACTACACGGGCTTCGAGAGCTACATTCCGGTGCAAGACGGTGCCAGCAGCAACTTTGTCAACTATGTGGAGTGCTGGAGCCGTCTGGCTTCCGCTCCTGACAAGATGGTCTATCACATGAGCGGCACCACCTACTCCCATGCCAGCAGCCAAGGTTGCCTTGACTTCAACTGGGTCAACGAGGGCGGCTGGACCATCGCGGTCATGCCGGCGTTCGACGAGAGCATTGCCATCAACAACCTGATGCTGGAGTTCTGGCTCGACAAGACCGGCAATTCCGGCACCTTCGAGGTGGGTGTCATGACCGACCCCTCCGATGCCAGCACTTTCGAGACGGTGGAGACGGTGAACAGCACGCTGGTCGGCAACAGTGCCGCCTACTACGAACTCCAGGTGGTCTATTTGTCCTCCTACACGGGTTCCGGCCACAACATCGCGTTCCGCGTCTCCAACGCCAACAGTTGCGGCTACCGCTTCGACGATCTCACCGTGTCGGAGCTGCCCAACTGCACCTCTCCGGTGAAGACCAGCGTGACGGCCACCGGCATCGACGGCCACAACGCCACTGTCTCCTTCATCGATAACGACGAGAGCCACTACTCCTGGACCTTATATTATAAGATGAACACCGAGACCGAGAACGACTGGCAGCCGATCACGCTGACGGACACGTTCTACACACTCACCGGCCTCGCCCCCGAGACCACCTACAACGTGTATGTGGTGACCAACTGCGGCGGCGTGCCTTCCGATGACGCCACCCTCACCTACAACTTCACCACCTCGGTGGCTTGTCCGGCCCCCACGGCCGTGACGGCCAGCCCGGTCTATATCAACGATGCCACCATCACCTGGACCAGCACTGCCACCGCCTTCAACGTGGAGTACGGCGAGACCGGCTTCACCCAGGGCACCGGCACCATGGAGACGGTCTATGACAACACCATCACGTTGAGCAACCTCAACGCCCAGACCTCCTACACGGTGTATGTGCAGGCCGACTGCGGCACGGACGACGGCACCTCCCAATGGGCTTCCGTGCAGTTCACCACGCTGCCGAGCTGCCCGACCCCCACGCAGTTCGCCGCCACCAACGTCACCTCCAGCACGGTTGACCTGGTCTGGACGGCCGGTTACCAGGAGAACGAATGGGAAGTGCGCTACGGACACGAGAACTTCAACCCCGACACCAGCACCGCCATCGCCATAGTGAACGGAACGGCCATGTATCAGATGCAGAACCTGAACAGCAACCAGCGCTACGATGCCTACGTGCGCGCCATCTGCGATGCCGGCGACACCAGCGCATGGTCCAGCCGCATCACTTTCGTGACGCAGTGCGAAGCCGCCCAGCTCCCGATGACGGAGAACTTCGACAGTTACGGCGACTGGAGCGCCCCCGACTGCTGGCAGAAATTCGAAGCCCCCAACAGCGGCTATGTCGCAAACGGTGTCTATATCTATAATGAAACCGCCTATTCCGGCAGCAAATCCCTCAAAATCATCACGGGTTCCGCCACCTCGAACTACGCCTTCATCCGGCTTCCCAATCTGAACGTGGATGACATTTCCACGCTCCAGGTGAAACTTATGGCGCAGAAAAGTTCCGGAAGCCGCCCGCTCATCGTGGGTGTCGCCCCTGAGTTCGCCTCCATCGACAGCATCCATGTGTTGGGTACTTTCGAGAATTTGTCCAGCAACTACACGGAAGTGATTGTCTCTTTGGCGGATTACCCGGGGACAACGGGCTACATCGTCATCGGTGCGCCCACAGGCTATTCGAGCAGCGCAAGCTACCATATCGATGACGTGACCGTCGAGGTGCGTCCCACCTGCATGTATCCCACCAACTTCGCCACCACGGAAGTGGGCGAGACCTCTGTGACCCTCTCCTGGACGGAGCTCGGCACATCCGAGAACTGGAACGTCGAGTACGGCCCGATGGGCTTTGCGCAAGGCAACGGCACCACGGTGCCCGTCAGCGACTCCACTTCCGTCACCATCGACAACTTGGACGCTTCCACGGCCTACGACTTCTACGTGCAGTCTGACTGCGGCGGCTACGGCAGCAACTGGGTGGGTCCCCTGACGGTGGTCACCAGCCAATATATCATGGGTACTTCCGGCAGCGACACCATCACCACCTGCGGCATGGCCATCTATGACGCCGGCGGTCCGAACGGCAACCACGGCACCTACGGCAGCTTCACGTTGGTGGTGAATCCCGCCACCGAGGGCAGCGGCCTGCAGTTCAGCGGTTCCGGCAGTCTCGGCAGCGGCTCCACGCTCAACATCTACGACGGCGTGGGCACCAGCGGCAGCGTCCTGGCCAA
Organism: uncultured Bacteroidales bacterium; assembly: GCA_946186495.1. Classification (GTDB taxonomy): domain Bacteria; phylum Bacteroidota; class Bacteroidia; order Bacteroidales; family WCHB1-69; genus F23-D06. The sequence goes on along the minus strand of CAMHNQ010000002.1, from coordinate 39,559 downwards.
CTACAGCGGCAACTTCACGGCCTCCGTGGCGGCCAGCGGTCCTGTCACTCTGGTCTTCTCCACCAGCTACTACAACGGTGCCGGCTTCGAGCTGATCGCCCAGTGCACCGACTGCTTCCCTCCGACCAACGTCACCTTGTCTGATATCACCATGACGGGCGCGACGGCCTCCTGGAGCGGCAGTGCCAGCGAATATGCGGTCTATGCCATCGGCACCAACGACACGGCTTATGCCACCACAACCGACACCTCCTACACGTTCACCACGCTGACCTCCTCCTCCACCTATCGGGTGTATGTGCGTTCCCTCTGCGGTAGCGACTCCTCGTTGCTCTCCGCCCCGGCCGCCTTCAACACCTCCTGCGACCAGATTACTGTCACGGCCGACCAGCCCTGGTTCGAGAACTTCGAGGGCTACACCGGCAACGGTGAGAAGCCGTTCGTGTGCTGGGAGACCCCCGTCACCGACGCCACCTACCATGGCCCGTTCGTCTATTGCGGCTATGCCCAGTCCTGCCACTCCGGCTCGAACTCTGCCGAGCTGAAGGGCGCCAGCAACCTGCTGGTGTTGCCGGAATTCTCCAACGACATCCATGATCTGAGACTCTCTTTCTGGGCCACGGCCACCAGCACTTCAGTGGGAACAGTCGAAGTGGGTGTGATTACCAATATTTTGGATCCCACCTCGTTTGAAGTCATTGTCCCGAACGCCGGTGCCCCCGGCCCGCGCGGCAACGCGGAAGGCGTCGCCGGCAACGGCAACTTCATGGGACCGTACGACTTCAACGGCGCACTGGCCGCTTCCGGCCGCATCGCCCTGCGCTACACCAGCAACTCGGCCAGCCAGTCCTGGAACTTGGACGACTTCACCGTCTCCTTGGCCCCGAACTGTCCTTCCCCGGTGAAGACCAGCGTCCAAGCCTCCAACATCGACGGTCATAGCGCCACCATCTCCTTCACCGACAACGATCCCGGCCACAACTCCTGGACGGTCTATTACAAGGCCACTTCCGAGGAGACTTGGAACCAGGTGAGCACGACCACCACCTCTGCCGACCTGACCGGCCTCGACCCGGAGACCTCCTACGACGTGTATGTGGTGACCAACTGCGCCACCCCGGACGATGTGGAGGACGCCACCCTCACCTACACCTTCACCACCACGGTGGCCTGCCCGGCCCCCACGAACCTCAACGTGACCGCCGGCATGACCAATGCCATCGTCACCTGGAACGGCACGGCCGCCAACTACACGGTGACGTGCGGCGACTTCACGACCACAGTGACGGAGAACACCGCCACCATCACGGGCCTGACCGCCGGATCCTCCTACTCGGTCGTCGTCATGGCCGACTGCGGCATTGACGGCTTCTCCCAGGCCGCCACGGCCAGCTTCAACACCGCCAACTGCGAAATCGCCGACCAATGCGTCTATACCTTCAGCCTCTCCGACAGCTATGGCGACGGCTGGAACGGCGCATCCATTTCGGTGCAGCAGAACGGCGTGACCGTGGCCACCCTCACGTTGTCCGGTTCCTCTTCCACCGAAACCGTCAACCTGTGCGACGGTGTTTCCACATCGCTGGTTTGGAACACAGGCAACTATGACTACGAATGCAGCTTCACGGTGACAGGCCCTGACAACTCTGTCATCTACACCAGCACCGATCTGACCGGCGGCAGTTTGTACACTTTCACAACCTCCTGCAACGGCTCCGGCCCGGCAATCACCGACCCGACGGTAGCCACCGCCGCCGCCACCGACGTTGCGCAGACCACCGCCACGCTGAACGGCACCGTCACCAACCCCGACAACGTGACCCTCACGGCGCAGGGCTTCGAGTGGAAGGCCACCACGGGCGGCACCTACACGCAGATCGCCGGCACGCTGAGCGGCAACAACCTCACGGCCAACCTGAGCGACCTCACGGCCAACACGAACTACACCTTCAAGGCCTTCATCACCTTCAATGGCACCACCGTGTATGGCAATGAGATGACCTTCACCACACAGAACCAGGGCGAGCCGACGGCTCCCACGGTGGCCACCAACGCCGCCACTGCTGTCGCGCAGACCACCGCCACGCTGAACGGCACCATCACCAACCCCGACAACGTGACGATTTCCGCCAAGGGCTTCCAGTGGAAAGAGGCTTCTGCAGCCGACTACACCACCGTGAACGCCACCGGCAGCGGCCTGAGCTACAACCTCACCGGCCTCACCGCCGCCACCGGCTACACCTTCCGTGCCTTCATCACCTTCAACGGACAGACCGTCTATGGCAACGAGATGACCTTCACCACGCTTGAGCAGGGTGTCGAGCCGTGCGACGTGCCGACCGGCCTGACTGTTGCCAGCGTGGAGAACCACGCCGTGACCGTGACCTGGGACGCCAATGCCAACGTGAACAGCTGGAACATCCGCTACCGCAAGGCCAACGAGGGTTCCTGGAGTTCCGCCACCGCCAATACCAACAGCTACACCATCTCTAATTTGGACGGCAACACCGACTACGAGATCCAGGTGCAGGCCGACTGCGGCGACGGCAACCTGAGCGACTGGACGGCTTCCGCCACCGCACACACCACCAACGTCGGCATCGACAGCTGGATGGAGAACAGCGTGAAGGTGTTCCCGAACCCGGCGAACGACTTCGTCAATGTACAATGTACAATGTATAATGTACAAATGAGTGCCGACTTGCACGTGTTCGACGTGTATGGCAAATTGGTGCAGACCGTCCCGATGACGGGCGAAACCACAAGCATCAACGTCTCCGACTTGGCCGACGGCCTATATTTCGTGCGCGTGACCACGGAGGCTGGCGCCGTGACGAAGACGTTCGTGGTGAAGAGATAATCGCGCGGAGGTCTCCGCGGATCACGCGAATTTCACGGATAAAGAATCTCCACGGATCGCGCGGATCTCGCGTAAAATCTTTATGACAATTGCAAAGGGAGTCCGAAAAGGGCTCCCTTTTTGGTTTACGAAATTCTCTGAAGAGGCAGGTGTCCATTCCCCTTTTAAGCCCGAAACGCCTATAATACAAAAAAAACAAGACACTGTAATTTCAATCTCTAATTTTGTATATTTGCATTTTTAAATCTATTTATATCTGAATAAAAAAATAGGCTTCAAATCAAGCAGTTATAAACACAGTTATAAACAGTTATAGGTCACAAAACCATAAATACAATACAAAAAAAATGAAGAAATTATTATCCTACAGCATTATATTCATGCTGGCATTCACAAAAATCGCGGTTCAAGCTCAAGTCATCTGGGACGGGACATCGGATATCAGTTGGTATCAGAACGGGCAGACGACTTTCAGAATCTCCACTCCCGAGCAGTTGGCCGGCGTGGCCGAACTGGTGAACAGCGGGGTCACTTTCAGCGGTTGCACCTTGCATTTGGCCAATTTCATCTGGCTCAACGAGACAGGGGACTCCACAAACAACTGGACGCCCATAGGCGGCGGTTCCCCCTCAAGCGAGGCACCCGTCTCGGGCAACAGTTTCCAAGGGGTTTTCAACGGGCACGGGTTCATCATTTACAACCTCTACTGCGAAAAGTCCAGTGTCTTCCATGCCGGATTGTTCGGGGCCTTGCAGTATCCAGCCCGCATCGACTCGGTCGTGCTGGTCAACCCTGTCCTCAAGTCAAGGGGGATGATGGGTGCCATAGCCGGTTTCACCCGCAACGGCGGCGAGGTGCACATCCAAGGCTGCATGGCCATCAACGCCCGCATCACCGGCACTCCGGGCGCGAACAACAACAATATCGGCGGCCTTATCGGCGCGACCTACCCGAACAGCAGCACCACCTACGTGGAGAACTGCGGTGTCACCGGCCACATCGCCGGCAACGTGGCGGGCGGCCTTGGCGGCAACTGCCTCAACACCTTTTTCAGCAACTGCTACTTTGCGGGAACCATCCAAAACTACAGCCAGAACACCGGCGGCATCGCCGCTTTCGGAGGTTTCCTCCACAACTGTTACTCTTACAGCAACATCACGACCGAAAGCCAGAGCGGGACTATAGTCTCCCAAGCTGAAATGCAGTCCGACAGCATACTCATCCTGCTGGGTGGCGCTTTCAAGCACGACTCGGGCATCAACAACGGATACCCCATCTTAGGGAGCATGGCGGGCATCCTCACCCCGTCCGCTGACATCTGCCTCGGCGAATCCGTCACCTTGTACAGCTTCGGATACGACAGCCACTGGTGGAGCACCGGCGACACCACGCAGAATCTCACGGTAGCGCCTGAGGAGACGACCACCTACACGCTCATCGCCCCCCTTGGCCATCTGACCGACACCATCCATGTCGTGGTCACCGTACACCCACAGGCGGAGGTCACCGCCGAGGTAATGGCCGCTGCGGACGGCTTGCCCCACGCCACCCTCAACGAGGAACTCTTCACGTTAGAGTGCCAGAGTACCGACTCCATCTTTCTCGTTGTGACTCCTGAGACCGGCTGGCGCGTGAATCGCATAACCCTCAACAACAATGAGATTTATGGAGACATTTTCGGGGAAGGCGAAGTCACCGTCCCCATCGACCCGAACGGGACGCTCGGGCATGTCAAAGTATTCCTGTCCAACACCTACGACATACGCATCCTAACCGTCACGGAGACGGGGGACACGCTGACACTCGACAATCTGGTAACGCCGTACGGCAACAACGGTGTCTTCACCGCCTTATCCGGCACAGACCAGACATTCACATTCGACAACACCCTGCGGTACACCTTGACGAATGTCACGGTGGACGGGATCTCGCAGGGACCGGTCCCGACCTACCAATTCACGGACATACACGAGAACCACACCCTTGTGGCCACCTATCTGGAATTCTGCGGCATCCATTCCCTGCCGTTCACCGACAATTTCGAGAGCGCAGCGACCGCCTCGGTGCCCGACTGCTACACGGCCATCCAGAGCTTCAACTACCCGGACATCCAGAACTCAACCGCCAATGCACACAGCGGGAGCAAATCGCTACACACGTTCCTCTACTCCTCTTCATACAACCACTACATCGTCTTGCCGAAAATCGCAGACACGGTCGCCAACCCTCTCAGCGCCCTGCGTCTCACTTTCTGGGCAAAGACCACTGACGTGAGCAACTCCTTCACCGTCGGGGTGATGACCAATCCGACGGACCCGGGCAGCTTCTCCCCCGTCGTCACCCTGCCCGCCACCTCAACCAGCTACAGCAAATACACCGCCATCATCGGTGAAGCCGGCATCGGGCACGAATATGTCGCCATCAGATTCAACTGCGGCACCACCTACACCGAATCCAACATTGATGATGTCACCCTGGACTTCGCGCCGCAGTGCACCCCCATCATGGACTTGAGCCTGAGCCACATCTACGGCACCAATGTCATGATGAGCTGGATGCACAACTACGTGGGGGACACCCCTGAATACACCGTCATCGTCAAGGACTTGAGCGACGGATCAGAGAACAGCTACACGACTTCGGAGACTTTCTACGTGGTGACCGGGTTGACCGAATACCGGCAGTACCAATTAGGGGTTTTCGCCACCTGCAGTGAGGACCAGACCGGCGACACCGCGTTCATCAGCCTCAGCACGCCGTGTACCTCGCCGATTAACGCCAACATCGGCAACGGCAGCCTGACGACCAGCCGTTTTCCGTCGAACTCTTGCTACAACTACTCCTACACCCAGCAAATCATCCCCGCTGAAGCCGTCGAAACCGGGGCCATGAGCTTCACCTCCCTCTATTTCCAGTGCACCTCCGTGGCCAGCGCCACCCGCAACCTTGACATCTACCTGTCAACCGTGCCTAATGGCACGAACATGGCCGCCGGGTGGATTCTGCCATCCGACAGCATCCCGTTCTTTCACGTTTTCTCGGGCAACGTGGCAATCACCAGCTCCACCCCCGGCAACTGGTTCGAGATCCCGCTGGCATTCCCGTTCAACTACAACGGCACCGACGACATCCTGATTTCCGTCGCGGACAACACCGGTTCATGGCATTGCTCCAACTACTTCAAATGCCACGAGGACGCCAACACTGCCTACAGGTCCCGCTACACCTACCGCGACCCCTCCCCCTATTCCATCACCAACCCCCAAGAGACTGGGTTCGTCTCCAACGAAATCAACAATATCCGCTTCAGCAGCTGCGACCCAAACAGCTGTATCCGCCCGAACACCCTGTTAGCCAACAATGTCATGGAACACAGTGCTGATATCACGTGGGTGTCGCCCATGCACGGGATCGCCTGCGAAATGGAGTACAAAGCCCATAACGACACCGCATGGACGAGTGTCGGCCCGTTGGGTACGGAAAGCTACTCGTTCAACGAACTGCTATCGAACACCGAATACACCGTTCGCATCCGCACCCTTTGTGACAACGACGAGAGCCTTTGGAGCGACCCTTTGGTCTTCCGCACCAACTGCGCCAGCATCGACCTCCCGTTCTACGAAGACTTCGAGGATGTCAGCGGCATCTACAACAGCGGTGTACAAGAGAACTATATTGTCTGCTGGAACCGGTACGCCTCCAACCCACTGCATTATGTTTACATACCGGAAACCGAAAACTATGCCCGTAGCGGAAGCCATTTCCTGGATTTCCACCACACGAACGACTGCTACAACATCGCCATCCTGCCGCCAATCGGCGATGACGTGGACATCCGCGACCTGATGACAAACTTCTGGGCATCACGCACCGGCATCACCGGCCTGTTAGAGGTGGGCGTGATGACCGACCCCGATCTTGCCGTCTCATTCGTGCCCGTTGACACCATTGACCTGTCTGAGAACGACTTCTACGAATATGCTGAACAGTTTGTCAGCTTCGGCGACTACAGCGGCAATGGCTCCTATATCGCATTCCGTGTCTCCAATGCCGAATACTGCGGCTTTTACATCGACGACATCACGGTGGACATCCGGCCCGCCTGCTCTGACATCAGGACAATGGAAATTTCAGAGACCAACAGCACCTCCGTCCTGATCACTTGGGAACCGGGGCCTTTTGGCACCATCGACAACTATACGCTCGAATATTCGGAAGAGGGGATGGAAAACTGGACATCGATTACGATGGACAGCACCACTTTCCTGATAGAGAATCTGGCACCATCGACTTATTACGACCTGCGTGTCAAAGTCAACTGCGACGACACCACTTCCAGCTACTGGACCGAGCTGTCATTCCGCACCAAGTGTCTGGTAGGCGGTGATGTTGCCATTGGCAACGGCACCACCACCGACAGTCACCTGCCTTCCTATAGTTTCTACAAATACTCCTACTCGCAGCAGCTGTTCCTCGCCTCCGAACTTGGCGGGCCCAAGAACATCGAAGCCTTGACTTTGGACATGGCCACCTACGCTACTGACCGCCTTTTCCACATCTATCTGATGCACACATCAGCCACATCGGCGGCCGACTGGATTGATGCAAGCAATGCACAATTAGTCTTCGACTTTCCACAACAGATGAACTTGGGACTCAACACGTTCCAATTCTCCACCCCGTTCATGTACAACGGTCACGACAATTTGCTTCTGATCATCATCGACATGTCCGGCAACTACGAGAGCGGCAATAGCTGGCGCACGCACGCCACCCCGTTCCCCTCCTCCAAGTATATCTATCACGACCCCGCCCCATACACCATCTACGAAACCCCCTCATCCGGCGTCTCCGGTTATCTTCCCAGCCGCAACAACGTGATATTCCATTCGGAGTGCGACACTTCGCTCCTTTGCGCATCGCCCTCCATCTCTGTCACGTCCATCACCTCCAACTCCGCTGTGGTGAACTGGGTTCCCGGCTACGACGACGACCTTTGGGAGCTGGAGTACAGTATCATGGGAGACAGCAACTGGGTCTCCTTGGGTACGGTCACCTCCTTGTCGGAGCCGATCACCGGACTGAGTTCCAACACCATTTACCGGGTGCACATGCGCTCCATCTGCGGTTCCAGCTTCAGCTACTGGACAGAGGTCACCTTCACCACCGACTGCGACCCCATCACAGTGACAGCCACCACTCCTTGGTTCGAGGACTTCGAGAGCATCATCGGCGGCGGTCCGGAACAGTTCATCTGCTGGAAAACACCCGTTGTCGACAACGTTTATCACGGCCCGTACCTCTATTGCGGACACTACCCGTCGTGCCATTCCGGCGCCAACTCGGCCGAGTTCAAGGGCGGCGTCAACATGCTCGCTCTTCCGGCATTCACCAACGACATCCACACGCTACGGCTCTCCTTCTGGGCCACCGCCATCGACCCGTATGCGGGCGTCTTGGAAATCGGCATCCTGCCTGACCCCACCGACCCGTCCTCATTCGAGTTGGTCGGCATTGCCGGCACCCCGAGTCCGCGCGGCACCAACGACGCCTCGGGTAACGGCAACTTCATGGGACCGTTCGACTTTGACGGAGTTCAAGCCACATCCGGCCTCATTGCCCTGCGATACACCAGTGTCCAACTCAACAACTCCTGGAACTTGGACGACTTCACCGTAGAGCTTATCCCGAGTTGCCCTGAGCCCCACGACCTGACCGCCTCCAACATCGGCACTTCGTCCGCCACAATCTCCTGGAGCAGTAGCAACAATGCCCAGTCATTCATCCTCGAATACGGTCCGGCGGGCTTCACCCCCGGCAACGGCACCACCTCGTTCACTACCACGACAACCTACACCCTCACGGGAATGAACAACAACACGCCCTATACGGTATATGTCTGGGCTGACTGCGGCGACAACGACATCTCAGTCCCCGCCACCCTCACCTTCAGAACAAGTGCCTGCGAAGAATACGACAAATGCCAATACACCTTCAACTTGTCCGACAACTACGGCGACGGTTGGAATGGCGGCTCCCTGCAGATACAGCAGAACGGCGCCGTCGTGGCCACCATATCCTTAGAAAGCGGTTACAACAGCACGGAACAGGTCGCCCTCTGCAACAACATGAGCACCTCCCTCATCTGGATTGCCGGCGAATACGCCTACGAGGCCGGATTCTCCCTCTCCACCCCTGAAGGGACTGTGCTTGTCAACACCTCCAACATGGAAAACTACACCACGTATAACTTCACCACGAGCTGCAACACCAGCGGGCCCATTGTCTGCAACATCCCCACCGGCTTGACGGCGACGGACATCACCGCTAACAGCGCACTGCTGACCTGGATTGCCGGCGGCTCCGAAAGCCAATGGGCCGTCCAGCACCGACTGGCTACCGACAATGACTGGGCCCCCGAAACCATCACCTCCACAATTCCCTACCTGCTGACCGGACTCAACAGCGAGAGCACCTACGAGGTTCGCGTGAAAGCCGTGTGCGCCCCCACTGAATCAAGCGACTGGACAGCACCCTTCAGCTTCACCACGCAGATCGACACTATCGTCATCCCTGACTCGTGCAACATCCCGACCGGCCTTGCGGTCACCGACACTTCCGCACAAGCTATGACCCTGACATGGAACGATGACGAGAACGTTGACCTCTGGCACATCCAATACCGCGCAGACAACGGGCCGGTCTTATCGGCCACTTCCACCACCAACTCCTACCTCATCACAGATCTGGAACCGGAGACTCACTACACCATCCAAGTGCAGGCCGAATGCAGCAACGGCATGTTCAGCGACTGGAGCACGACCGTTACGGCAACCACACCGGTCGGTATCGTGAACCACCTTGCCCGCCTTGTCAAGCTTTACCCGAATCCGGCAACTTCAATGATAACCGTGCAATGGGCGATGGGCAATGGTGACGCGGTCATCGAACTGCTCGACGTGTACGGCAAACTGTTGAACACCGTTTCCGTCAAGGGCGAGTTTACGACCCTCAACGTCAGCGGCATGGCCGACGGCATGTATTTCGTGCGCGTGACCACAGACGATGGCTCCGTGACGAAACCGTTTGTCGTAAAGCATTAGCGGAAAACTGCAAACCGAGAACCACCAGGGGGATTCCATCAGGATTTCCCCCTTTTTTGTCTCCGGACTTCGCCCCTCGACACCATAACCAAAAAAAATGTATTTTCGCCATCCGAAACAAAACGATAACGCATTATGGAAGTGTACAGTGCAGAAGAACGCATCAACCACCTCGTCCGGGAGATTAACCGGCACAACTATCAGTATTACATGCTGGACAACCCGACGATATCGGACTACGACTTCGACCAGCTGTTGCAGGAGCTCATCGACTTGGAGGCGGCCCATCCGGAGCTGCGCCGTCCCGACAGTCCTACGCAGCGGGTGGGCGGGACGGTAACGAAGCGGTTCGAGAGTGCGGCACACCTCTACCCGATGCAATCGTTAGGCAACACCTACTCTCAGGAGGAACTCACCGAGTTCGACCGGCGGGTGCGCGAGCTGCTCGCCGTGCCGCCAGCCTACGTCTGTGAGCTCAAGTACGACGGGGTGGCCATCAGCCTGATCTACGAGAACGGGGTGCTGACCCGGGCTGTAACCCGGGGCGACGGCTCACGCGGCGATGTCGTGACCGCTAACGTGCGTACCATCCGCACCGTGCCGCTACAGCTTCAAGGCGACTTCCCGCCCTTGCTGGAGGCGCGTGGCGAAATCATCATGCCGTTCCGCAGCTTTGAGCAGCTCAATGCCGAACGAGAGGAAATCGGGGAGGCACCGTTTGCCAACCCCCGTAACGCAGCCTCCGGAAGCCTCAAGCTGCAAGACTCCGCCGAAGTCGCCAAACGGGGCCTCGATTTCAAACTCTACTTTGCCTTGGGCGAACAACTGCCCGGAGACAACCACTTCGACCGCCTCCAGGCACTCCACAAATGGGGTTTCCGAAAACCCGATGTCCTCGAGAAAGTCAACGGCCTCTCCGGCATCTACCAGTTCCTGAACACATGGGACGTGAAACGCAAACAGCTCCCCTACCCCATCGACGGGGTAGTCATCAAGGTCAACGACTTCGACCAGCAGCGGCAAGTCGGGACGACCGCGAAAAGCCCGCGATGGGCCATCGCCTACAAATTCAAGGCCGAACGGGTCTCCACGCCATTGCTGAGCGTTGACTTCCAAGTGGGCCGCACCGGCATCGTCACCCCTGTGGCGAACCTCAGCCCCGTCTCGCTCGCCGGAACCGTGGTCAAACGAGCCACACTCAACAATGCCGACTTCATGGCGGAAATGGACATACGCGAAGGCGACCACCTCTTCGTGGAGAAAGGCGGCGAAATCATCCCGAAAATCGTAGGCGTGGACCTCGACAAGCGTTCCCCGGAAGCTCAGCGCATCCCCTTTATCACGCACTGCCCCGTATGCGGCGCCGAACTCCGGAAAGCCGATGGCGAGACAGGCATCTTCTGCCCCAACGCCGACCACTGCGCCCCGCAAATCAAGGGGCGGCTGGAACATTTCATCGCCCGCAAGGCTATGAACATCGACTCCTTGGGCGAAGGCAAAATCGACATGCTCTACGCCCATGACTTAGTAACGAACATCGCCGACCTCTACGCACTGACATACGAACAACTTCTCGGATTGGAGAAAATTGTTGAGGACGATAGCGGCAAGGCGAAAACCATCTCTTTCCGCGAAAAGACCGTACAGAACATCCTGTCGGGCATCGAGGCTTCCAAACAGGTGCCTTTCGAGCGCGTACTCTTCGCCTTGGGCATACGCTTCGTGGGCGAAGTGACGGCGCGGAAGCTCGCCCGCCACTTCGGTTCCATGGACGCGGTTGCCAACGCCCCGAAAGAAGAGCTCTTGGAAGTCGAGGACGTAGGAGAACGCGTCGCCGACAGCATCATCGCCTACTTCAACGACATCGAGAACCTGCATATCCTCATGCGCCTGCGCGATGCCGGACTTCAATTCACCCTCAATGCCGAGAAAAGCCAAACGGTTTCACAGAAACTTAACGGTAAAAACATCGTCGTGAGCGGTGTCTTCACCGTGCCTCGCGACGCCATCAAGGAACTGGTGGAGCAACATGGCGGAAAGAATGTATCCTCCATATCCAAAAACACCACTTTCGTGCTCGCCGGCGAGAAAATGGGGCCGGAAAAACGCAAAAAGGCGGTGTCGTTGGGAATACCCATCGTCTCGGAAGAGGAGTTCCGCAACATGCTCCTTGATTAACACGAAACTACGCCTGCTTCCCTCGTTTCATCTTTTTCTTGTCCTTGTTCACGGAATAAAAAGTATCAACAAATATAAATTTATGACAACAACCAAAATCATCATCAACCTCCTCTTTCTCGTTTTAGGGGGCGTATTGTATGGTATATACACCTATCGGCAGATCCGGTACGGAAAGTTCAAAGACAAGCAAGGTTCCAACTACAGGGAATTGTTCCGCATTGCCCTTTACGTCCCCATGATGCTATTGCCTGTAATGAATTTGACGGAAGAGTGGCTATCACCTTCCTTAAAGAACGAGATCGCCCTGTTCTTCGCCCAAATTTCGATTGGCATCGTCCTCGCAATGACCGTCGGACTTATCGCCCGGAAAATCGCCTTACACTATAAGAGCGAAGCCTGACCGAATCGGTCCTCCCCATCGCCTTGGCCCTCTTTTGCGGACGCCCGTTCCGGCACATCGTCCCGAAACCAGCTTTCCGGACCGTATTGAGAACATCTGGGGGTTCAGGCTCAACGATTTTGCGGTGTGAGGAGCACGAAGGGGATCATTATCTCCTCCATCGAGATGCCGCCGTGCTGGAACGTGTCCTTATAGAGGTTCACGTACTGGTTGAAGTTGTTCTGATAGGCAAAGAAGTCCGATTTCGTCGCAAAAATGAAGCGTTGGGTCATGCTCTCCCTCGGCAAGAAGGCATCTTCAGGATTCTTGACCTCGAAAACCTCCTTGGCGGGGTAGTCCATGCTGCTGCGGCCCACCTTGTAGCGCAAGTTCGTGTTCAAGTCGCGCTCTCCGACCATCTTCAACGCACGGTCCACCTTGATAGTGCCGTGATCGGTCGTGAGCGCCACCGGTATTTTCCGTTCAGCAAGCCACTTCAACATATCAAAGAGAACGGAATTCTTAAACCACGAGGCGGTGACACTACGGTAGGACTTCTCGTCGTCGGCAAGCTCGCGCACCACGTTCACGTCCGTGCCGGCATGAGAAAGCATGTCCACAAAGTTGAAGACAATGACATTGAGCTGATTGTTGAGCATCTGATGGAAATTGTCGAACACTTTCTTGGCGAAATCCGGATTGAGGATTTTATGATAGGAGTATTTGATGTTCTTCCCATAGCGTTTGAGGTATTCTCCCAAAAGCTGTTCCTCAAACTGGTTCTTGCTGCCGGCATCACCTTCACTCAGCCACATATTGGGGTACTTCTTGGCAATCACCGAAGGCATCAACCCAGAAAAGAGGGCGTTTCGCGCGTAATGCGTGGCCGTGGGCAGTATGCTGTGGCAGATGCTCTCCTCCTGGACGTAATAGTAGTCGTGAACCATCGGGTAGATGCTGCGCCATTGGTCATACCGCAAATTGTCGATGACGAACAAAAACGTGCTTTTTGCGCCATCGAGCCGGGGGAACAGCTTCTCTTTCAGGACAGTATGCGACTGAAGGGGCTTGTCGTCGGAACGCCCATTGACCCAGTCGAGGTAGTTGCGTTGCACAAACTTGCAGAACTGCACGTTAGCCTCCTCCTTCTGCGCCGCCAACATCTCTGTAACACTCTCATCCTCAATTTTTTCAATCTGCAGTTCCCAATTCACCAACTCCTTGTACAACTCTTCCCACTCCCTCACGCTCAAACGGTCGGAAATGCGCATGGAAAGGTCGCGGAACGACTGCTGGTAATCGACCGTCACCTTCGCGCTCACCAGTTTCTTGTTGTCGATGTTTTTCTTCAAACAAAGCAGTATCTGATTGGGATTCACGGGTTTAATAAGATAATCGGAAATATTGGAGCCTATGGCATCCTCCATGATATGTTCCTCCTCGCTTTTGGTGATCATCACAATCGGGAGATGCGGATAGTCCTTCTTCAGACGCCGGAGGGTCTCCAGCCCACTCAGCCCAGGCATGTTCTCATCCAAGAAGATGATATTCACAAACTCATTTTTGAGGATTTCGAGAGCCTCCATACCGCTCATGGCCGGAATCACATCGTATCCCTTGGACTTCAGAAAGAGGATATGCGGTTTCAACAAGTCTATTTCGTCGTCCGCCCACAATATTTTCGTATTCATACCTTCAAAATTTTAAATGACGTGTAAATAACGGCAAAAAGGTCCAAATAGTATGGGGCATGTCAAAAAAAATTATACCTTTGCGACCGCTTAAAGGAAGCGCAAAAAAAGTATTAAACACCTGAAAGATACATTAATATGGAAATTATCACCAGCGTTGAAAAATTGATGGACGTGGCCGTTCGCGAACGTGCCGCCGGCAAAAGAATCGGAATGGTCCCGACCATGGGCGCACTGCACGAGGGTCACCTGTCCCTAATCCGCCGTGCCCATGAGGAGAACGACGTGGTTTTCTGCTCCATCTTCGTTAATCCTGTACAATTCAACAACGCGGAGGATTTGGAGAAGTATCCCCGTACCTTGGAAGCTGACGTACAGCTGATCGGCGACCAGGCCGACTACGTGTTCGCACCCTCTGTGGAAGAAGTCTTCCCCGTAAAGCCTACGGAAGTCTATGACTTCGGCACCGTGGCCAACGTGATGGAAGGGGCCGCCCGCCCGGGACACTTCAACGGCGTGGGCGTCATCGTTCGCCGCCTGCTCGAATGGACCCGCCCGCACAAGGCCTACTTCGGAGAAAAGGACTATCAGCAAATTGCCGTCATCCGCGAGATGTGCCGCCAATGCCGCATCCTCACCGAAGTCGTCCCCTGTCCCATCATCCGGGAACCTAACGGCCTGGCCATGAGCTCCCGCAACCGCCGTCTCTCCGCCCACGAATTTGAAACCGCCGCCAACATCCACCGCATCCTCGAAGCATCACGCCAGTGCACCTCCGTGGCCGCAACCAAGGCGTTTGTGGAGACCGAAATCGCCAAGATCCCCGAATTTCAGCTCGACTACTTCGAAATCGCCGACGCCGAGACCCTCCTCTCCACGGACGACATCCACAACCCGCATGGTGTCATGGGCTTCATCACCGTCTATGTGGGGCCGGTACGCCTCATCGACAATATTACTTATTAAACATAAATTCCTTAAACAGCCTCGAAGAGGCAAAACGCACACAGTGCAATTAACCCCGCACTGCGCCAAAGGTGCAGTGCGGGGAACAAGACAAATGACCACACAAGCCGAAGACGCAGTGTGGGGCAAAAAAACAACCGAAAAAAAATGAACATCGAAGTACTGAAATCCAAGATACACCGAGCCACCGTGACGGAGGCGAACCTCAACTATGTAGGCAGCATCACCATCGATGAGACTCTCATGGACGCTGCCAACCTGATAGAGAACGAGAAAGTGCAGGTGCTGAACGTGAACAACGGCGAGCGCATAGAGACCTATGTCATCAAAGGCGCGAAAGACACCGGCGTGATCTGCCTCAACGGTCCCGCCGCCCGCAAAGCCGCTGTCGGCGACGTGGTGGTCGTCATCTCCTACGCCTCCATGGACTTCGAGGAGGCCAAACGCTTCAAACCCACCATCGTCTTCCCCAACTCCCAAAACAAGCTGAAACAATAACAGCGGCCGCCGGAAATCTAACCATTAACCCTTAAGACATGTACAAACTCATTCTAATCAGACACGGACAGAGCGAATGGAATCTGTCAAACCAATTCACCGGCTGGACCGACGTGGACCTCACCCCCCAAGGTGTCGAGGAGGCGAAACAGGCCGGCCGCATACTGCGCAACGAACCCGGATTAGACATCCGATACACCTACACCTCCTACCTGAAACGCGCCATCAAGACGCTGAACTATGTGTTGGAGGAGATGGATCGGATGTGGCTGCCCGTCTACAAGACCTGGCGACTGAACGAAAAGCACTACGGTGCCCTGCAAGGACAGAACAAAAAGGAAGCCGTGCAAATCTACGGCGAAGAACAGGTCAACAAATGGCGGCGCAGCTACGACGTGCAACCCGCACCGCTGACCGACGACGATCCGCGCCACCCGAAATTCGACATCCGCTACCAGGACATCAAGTTCAAGGCAGCACGCCCCGCCACCGAATCCCTTATGGACGCCACCAAACGCATCATACCACTCTGGAACGTCAACATCGTGGAATCCCTCCGCGAATACAAACAAGTGCTGGTGGTCGCCCACGGCAACAGCATCCGCGGCATTATCAAGTTCATGAAAAACATGTCGAACGAGGAAATCGTGAAGCTCAACATCCCCACCGGCGTCCCATTCCTGATGGAACTGGACAACGAGATGCAGGTGATCAGCGACCGCTACATCGGCCTCTCCGACGAGGAACTCAAGGCTAAACAAGAGGGCGTCGCCAACCAGACGAAAGTGTAACGGATGAAATTGCCATAAACGCTGAAAAAAAAACGCAGCCCGCAAAGCATTCCGAAAAAAGTGTATCTTTGCCGCCGCTTTCAGCAAAACGACCGAAACGGTCGGCCACGGGGAATTAGCTCAGCTGGTAGAGCACTTGGTTCGCAATCAAGGGGTCGTCGGTTCGAATCCGATATTCTCCACAACAACCCCAACGCGTTTGTAAATCAACACCTTGGGGTTGTTTTTTTGAAAAGTCACTGCGCCAAGTATGCGCCAACGTCTAAACGTCCTTTCGTTCGACAAAGAAAAAAAATATCGCTGCCATTTATCGATTTTAAGCCTGCGCAACTCGTTGAAACGAAAAAAGAAACGTATGTTGCCTACTACGCAAAGAACCCGTTTACCGACAATCCGCAAGCAAAGAAGGTATTGGACAATCTTATTGTCTATGGAATTATCTTTGTCCGTCTTTTCAGCCAAATGGCCAATCCTGCCCAAATGAGGGCGAAAATCCAACCGCACAGGATGTCAAACGGGTAGTGGACCCCTGCATAGATGCGGCTGTAACTGGCTAACAGCGTGGTCCCAAACACGAAAACCGCCAACAGCCACCGGTTTCTGACTTTCGTGCGCAGGAAACAGAAAAAGAGCAAGGATGAAGTCAGGTAGTTAATGGCATGGTTCGACGGGCAACCGTAACGTCCTCCATAATAATAAGTCCCATCCTTCTTCTGAAGGAGATGCACTTGGTACTCCCCATGATACTCGGCGTCGTGCGAAGGACGCAAACGTTGGAGAGTCGGCTTCAGCACACGGGCACCAAACGTGTCACCAAGAAGGCTGACTACAGCAACAAATAGCAATATTTTCCACGACTGCTTACGATAAAACCATATGACTAAAGCAGAGAGTAGCAAAAAGAAGACCACCCCGAACTGAGCGCTGGTAATTACCCAAATCACTTTGTCCCAAAAAGGCGAGTTATGGCTGTTGATGAGCTGGAACAGATGCTTGTCCCAATCGAATGCGGAAGAGTGGAAAAATTCGGTCATATTGTTAATATTTTATTCGTTAATCGGTCTCGTCAGGGGCAAGAGCGTCGTAGTGTCAAAACGTAAACAGATAATTCATCATAAAATTCCAAAAGGTGACAACGGCGATGGCGAAAATCTTGGCGACGTAGAAGTTAAATTTCAATTTCCCGTGGAGAAGATAGAGCACCAAGTTATTGATTCCCAAACCGATAATGGAAATCAAAAAAAATTTCCCGTATTCAATGGGGATGCTGGTGTTGGTGCTCTGGAATGTCCACAGCCGATTCCAGATATAGTTGTTGGTGGCAGCAAGGATGAACCCGATGGAATTGGAAACGTATTTGTTCCAGCCGAACCTCTCCTTGCACAGCCACGTTGCGCCAAAATCGACCACCATGCCCGAAAAGCCGACTGCACAGAACTTCAAGAATTTGATTATCAGCGCACCGTCAATCATAGTCTTGGATTTTGACGGGTTTGCTGTTGACAGACCGGCACACGACATTGTCGAGACAGATAACAAACGGAACATCAGGAACATGCGGCGCTTCCGTTGAAATTTTCACGCTTCCGCCGGCGGGAATCTGCACATTTTCAGGGACGGGACACGCTATGGTATGTGTTCCGTCCTCAAGTTTGTATGCTACATACAGCGTCACAGGAAGTTCAGGATGTGCGAAAACAAATGGCTGTTCATAGGTATTGTGCAAGGTCAGTTGCAGGTGGAGCGTATCGTTTTTCTGATGGTATTCATCAACATTCACATCAATTCGGTTAGCCCCTTGGAATTCATTTACCTTCAACAAGTTATACTCTCTACCGCTACAATTGTAGATGACTTCGGTCTTTTCTTCCGGATAGGGAATTTGGTAATTCGCCGGTTCGAGGACCAACACCGGCTTGCCCTGATATTTCCGATCGAACTGCCAGATGTCGAACTGGGTGCGGCGATTGTAAACAGAGCTCAACGCAGTTGTCTCCCCAATATGGAACCAATAAACGGATGGAAGCTGGAACGAACTCACGAAAAGAACCGGGGCTTCTCCGCTTGCACTTTCGTTGGCAATATTATCATAGAAAAATTCGCAACCTTCCAGGATTTCGAATTCCTCATCGCCGAGAAGCGGGACAAAAGGACGAGTGACGAGCAGGAGAGCTGAGGCAGGAATCAGCGCGTAGTTCACCCACTTTTCCCATCTCGCTTCACAAAGTTCAGGGAAAAGGATACAGATCATGGGTACTATCGCGGCCATGGTCCAATGCGGTTCGGCATGGCCCTTGACGGTCATCGTCCAGAAGAAAACGAGGAAGCCGACGACGGTGAAGCCGCACGCCCGAAGAAATCTGTCGGCGGTGGCACGATTTTTCCAGCAAAACCAGATGGCAAGGGGCAGGCACACGGGGTTGCAGACCAGAAGCTGAAGGGGAAGATACTCCAACAAATATTGGATTTTGAATGTCGTATTCCGTTGAAACAGATGGTATTGAATACTCGGAAAATCATGGTTGACCTGCCACAAGATGTGGGGAATGAAGAGAACCAGCGCCAAGAGACCCGCGCAAATGACCTTCGGGTCTTTCAGCAGCCGCAGATTGGAGAGGAGAACGAAGCCAATCACCAAAACCGCCATATATTTGCTGTAGAGCATTGCGGCCATAGTGATGCCAATCAAGATGGCCAACTTCCATCCCGGCCTCTTGACATACCTTTTATATAGCAAAAAGAAGAGTGCGGTGAAGAAGAGCATCGGAGCGTCCGGGGTGGTGATGAAACCGTAGATGACAAATATCGGGATGGAGGCCGCGATGGCAAAAAAGGTCACGACCGCCCGATTGGAAGTGAGTTTTTCTTCAACGCATAGACCTAACAGCAAAACAGTCACACCATGCAGCAGCACTGTCAAGAGCCGAATGGAGAGGTAGCCTTTGAAGAGAAGACTGCTCAAGAAGGTCATCAGTCCCACCATGGGCGGATGATCGTAATAGCCCCAGTCAAGAAACCGGCCATAGAGGGCATAATAGGCCTCGTCTGCGTGCAATGGCGTGCCATTGGCCTGCACCAGGTCAACAAACACCCAGATCACCAACAAGATGTAGAACAGTTTCTGTGGTTTCATAACGGCGGCAAAGATATCCAAAAAAACGTAGAGACGCGATAAGTCGCGTCTCTACATTGAGGTCTCGTCCAGATTCGAACTGGAGTCAACGGTTTTGCAGACCGGTACCTAACCACTCGGCCACGAGACCTTGAATTTGACGCGGCAAAAATACACTTTTTTTTGATACGGCAAAGGGGTCTCCGTTTTTTTTCCTACTTTTTAGCTAACTCACTATGGCTCACTGCTATCAGCGAACAGAAGACCAACAATCCGTTGACGATTAGCAGTTCATAGCCGAATTTATAGCCTCCAAACCACTGTGCGGAATGGGAAGAAAGCACATAGCAGAGCGCCGGAATCGCAAGGGAGATGACAGGCACGAGCCAGCGACGCGGCTGCGGAATCGCCCGCTTGGTGAACAGGCCGAACGAGAACAACCCCAGAATCGGCCCGTAGGTATAGGAGGCCACCATGAAGATGATGCGGATGAGCGCGTCGTTGTGGTGGTTGGCCACAATCAGGATGACCATCAGGAAGAGCGTGGAAATGACCAAATGCACGATGCGGCGAACCCGAATTTGCTGCTGTTCCGTCGGGAAACGCTTCTCGATGTCAAGCAGGTCGTAGCAGACCGTGGTCGTGAGCGCCGTGAAAGTGCCGTCCGCGCTGGAAAAACCGGCGGAGATTAGCCCGAACACGAAGACCAAAGCCCCCACCTTGCCCAGGTAGTTGAACGCAATTTCCGGATAGATGCGGTCGGTCGGGAACTGACTGACGTCCACTCCGTTATGCTGCGCAAACACCAGCAACATGCCGCCTAACAGCAGGAACAGCACGTTGACCACCACCAGAATGCAAGTGAAAGAGAACATGTTGCGCTGCGACTCACGCAACGTCCTGCAAGAGAGGTTCTTCTGCATCATATCCTGATCCAGGCCCGTCATGGCGATGGTGATGAACATGCCACCGAACACTTGCTTTAGGAAGTAGCTGTTGTTGCGCCAGTCAGTGTTGAGGATGGTGCGGCAGTCGGTGCCGTCCTTGCCCACCGTGGCCATCTGCGCCCAGATGTCGCTGAACGAGCCGCCCATGTTGCGCATAATCACCACAATCGTAATAATCAGTGCGCCAATGAGAAAGGTGGTCTGCAGCATGTCCGTCCACACCACGGTCTTGATGCCGCCGCGGAACGTGTAGAGCAGGATGATGGCAATCATCACGATGGCCGTTGCCCAGATTGGAATATTCCATCCATCAAAGACAAAAATCTGCAAGACAAAGATAACCAAATACATACGCAGCGCCGAGCCGAGCAACCGTGACAGAAAGAAAAACAGCGCACCCGTCTTGTGCGCCTCCGGTCCGATCCGCTTGCCGAGATACTCGTAGATGGAGGTCACGTTGAGCCGGTAATAGAGCGGCAGCAGCAGCAGCCCGATAACGACGTAGCCGAGGATGTAGCCGAACACGACCCCCAGGTAGGTGAACTGGGTGGTATAAACGTCGCCGGGCACCGACATGAAGGTCACGCCCGACAACGAACTGCCAATCATGCCGTAAGCCACCACAAACCAGGGTGACTTACGGTTTCCTGTGAAGTAACTCATTTTGTCCGTCTTGCGGGAGGTAATCCCCGTGATCACGAACAACATCACCACATAAAGGGCGAAGAAAGTGAAGATGAAGGTCTGCACTAATTATGAATTATGAATTATGAATTATCAAACGCCGGGTTTTCCCAACAGACGGAACATATTCTTCTTATACGCTTCCACGCCGGGTTGGTCGAACGGGTTCACGCCGAGCATGTAACCGCTTACGGCACAGCTCATTTCGAAGAAGTAGATGAGTTCGCCGAGGTGGTACTCGTTGATTTCCGGCACGGTGATGCAGAGGTTCGGCACCTGACCATCAACGTGTGCGAGACACGTGCCCTTGCGGGCGATCTGGTTGATTTCGTGGATGGTGCGGTGCTGCAGATAGTTCAGATTATCAAGGTTTTCCGCATCCTCGGGGATGTTGACGCGATGGTGGACCGCATCTATGGCGAGGACGGTCTCGAACATTTGGCGCGTGCCTTCCTGGATATACTGGCCGAGGGAGTGCAGATCGGTGGAGAAGATGGCGCCGGCGGGGAAGATGCCCTTGTGTTCCTTGCCCTCGCTCTCGCCAAAGAGCTGCTTGAACCATTCGATGAAGTAGAAGAGCTGCGGCTCGAAAGAGGCCACCAACTCAACTTTCAAACCATTACCATACAACAAGTTACGGATTAACGCGTATTGCAGTACGGGATTCTCGTCATAGGCAGGATGCTCGGCCACGAATTTCTGCATGTCACGGGCGCCCTGCAGCAGCTGCAAGATGTCGAAGCCGGCCAATGCGATGGGCAGCAGACCCACCGGGGTGAGCACGGAGTAGCGGCCGCCCACATCGTCGGGAATCACGAAGGTGGGATAGCCTTCCTTATCGGCGAGGGTCTTCAGGGCGCCGCGGGCCTTGTCGGTGATGGCCACGATGCGCTCCTTGGCGGCTTCCACGCCGTATTTCTTCTCGCAGTGCTCCTTGAGGATGCGGAAAGCGAGGGCCGGCTCGGTGGTCGTGCCCGACTTGGAAATCACCACCACGGAGTAATCCTTGCAGTCGAGGACTTCCAGCAAGTCGTGGAGATAATCCTCGCTGATGTTGTTGCCAGCATAGAGGATATGCGGGTATTTGCCCTTCACGTAGGGGGCGAAGGAGTGCTGCAGGGCCTCGATGACCGCGCGGGCGCCGAGGTAGGAGCCACCGATGCCGACTACGACGACCACCTCCGACTTCTCAACCAGATGGGCCGTAACCGTCTCAAGGTCTATGATTTCCTGCTCCGTCACGTCGCTCGGAAGCGTGACCCAGCCGAGGAAGTCGTTGCCGCGGCCTGTCTTGTTCAGCACGGTCTGCAACGCTGCTTCAGCATCTTTCTTTCCATTCTCAACTTTCTGGTTATCAAGAGCAAACAAAGCATCTTGACAGGTAAACTGAATATTCATATCATTACATTTTATTATGTTCCTACAATTTATCATCGGTTTGGAACGGCAAAGATATAATATTTTCCAGCAACCTCTTCATAAAAAAGATTTTTCTATTTTTGCGGCCAAATTGCGGGTCCGGAAACAGGAATTTCATGAAAAGGCGCGCAAAAGGGAAACACGATGTTGGGTGTAATATTTTTATGAATATAATAATATAGTATTGTTATGAGAAGGATTTCGATATTGTTTTGCATGCTGTTGGCTGGGATAACGGGCTATTCGCAACAGCGCACGGACTCTGTGCACGCGGCACACTACGACCTTGCCTTGTCGGTGGTCGATTTCGAGAACCACAGGGTGGAGGGCCGCGCCGACATCACCCTGGTGGCCAAGGTCAACAACCTCAACCAGATAAGGCTGGACCTGAAATTCCTCACGTGTGACTCCGTGTTCGTCAACCAGTCGGCTACTCCCTTTACGCAATCCGAGGAACACATATATATCAACACATCAGCGATGCAAAGTGGTGACACGGCGACGATACGGGTCCATTACCACGGCACGCCCGGCCACGACGATGGTTTCGGGGGATTCTACTACAGTGGCGAGTACGCCTACAACGTGGGGGCAGCCTTGACGGACCAGCCGCACGCCTACGGCCGCTGCTGGTTCCCCTGCATGGACGAATTCACCGACAAGTCGACCTACAGTTTCCACATCCGCACGGAGGCGGGCAAACGGGCGGTGTGCAACGGCATGCTCACCGACTCGCTGACCCACGACGACGGCACACGGACGTGGTCGTGGGAGCTGGAGCAACCCGTGCCCACCTACCTGGTTTCGATGGCCGTGGGCGACTACCGCTGCCATGCGGACACGTTCCAGGGCATGGAGCGGGTGATTCCCATCCACCTTTACGTCCCGCCCGCCCTCTATGCGAACGTCGCGGGCACTTTCGCGAACCTCAAGCCCGTACTCAGGAAATACGAGGAGCTCTTCGGCCCGTACGTCTGGCCGCGCGTGGGTTACGTGGGCGTGAATATGGCCGGCGGAGCCATGGAACACGCCACGAACATCGCCCTGCCGAACCTCGCGGTGAACGGCACCCTCACCTACGAAGGCACCATCATGCACGAGCTGTTCCATCACTGGTTCGGCGACCTGATCACATGCGAGCGTCCCGAGGAGATGTGGATCAACGAGGGGTTCGCCGACTATTCCGAGGCTCTGGTGCAGGAGTGGCTATATGACAACTACGCGGACCATATCCGCAACCAGCACGTCTCCACGCTACAGAACATCGCCCGCAAGGACGGCGGCCTATACGCCCTCGACGCGGTGCCGCAAGACTACACCTACGGCATGCACTCCTACCAGAAGGGGGGACTCGTCATCCACACCCTTCGCCATCACATGGGCGACTCCCTGTTTTTCAGCAGCATGAGGCAGCTCTTGTCTCACTATGCCTACCAAAACGTCAATTCCGAGCAATTTTTCACCTATCTGACACAAGTTTCCGGCATGAACCTGATGGATTTCTACGAAGACTGGATTCACCAGCCAGGTTTCCCCGACTTCGAGGTGGCGGGTGTCCAAAGCCAGGCCTGCGGCATCTACACCGTCCTGGTCAAGCAAGGCGGCTACGGCACCCTGCACCCCTGCAACAACGCCTTAGTGGACGTGACTTTCGTGTCTGATGACCTGGAGACCTACACCTACGAGAACCAGCTGGTCGGGGGCGAGTCCACCGAGCTGCTCCTCTACTCGCCGTTTTCGCCGGCTTTCGTGATGCTGGACGCCAGCCGGAAACTCTCCGATGCCACGATCGACGACATGCGCAGGATTGGGGCGCCCGGCACCGTCCACTTCCCCGAGGCGGCCTGCAGCGCGGTGGTCGGTCATCTGGACGACAGCGCACTCATCCGGGTGGAGCACCACCTCACGGCCCCCGACGCACCCACCCCCCTGCCCGAGGGCTACCACCAGTTCTCACAGACCCACTACTGGACGGTACGCTATGCCGGAGGCATCATCGACGGCGAATGGAGTTTCCGCCTCCAGCGGTCTTCGAACCAACTGGACCACAGCCTGTTCGAAAACGGCGACACCTTCGAGAACCTCAAGCTGATGTACCGTCCGGACGGCCAGTCCGCATGGATGCCGGTACCTTACACGCGCAGCGGATCACCGTACAATGCCACCATCACCACAGCGGAGATGCTGCCTGGCCAGTACTGCTTCGCCATGGCGGATGCGACCACGTCCACCAACGGTCCACAGCTCGCCCCAATAACCCTCTACCCCAACCCTGCTGGCGACGCCCTCACGGTGAAAACCCGAGCGGAGCAGGCGGACAAGGCAGCCATTTACGACAGTAACGGCCGCCGCGTGATGGTGTTCCGCATCCAGAGCGACGAGCAGAAAATAGACACAGAATCCTTGTCTTCAGGAAGTTATGTCATCGTACTCTACAAGAAAGGGAAATCGGTAAACCGCATGATGTTCGTGAAATCTTAGCCCAGGAGTGCTGTGGAAAAGAGTGTTAAAAACTTTTTTGCACGTAAGTGTCTGAGGGTAAAGAAAAAAGTGTACATTTGCACGCTTGTTAGAAAAAGTGTCTATCGCAACTTAACAAGTTAAACGACAACAAGTTAAGTTGTATGACAAAGATTCGGGACAGGCGCAAAGAGACAAACAAATTTATAAATCTAACCAAAAATGTCAGGATTAATAGGAAAAAAAATTGGGATGACTAGCATCTACGATGCCTCCGGCAAGGTAGTGCCGTGCACGGTGTTAGAGGCTGGTCCTTGCGTGGTCACGCAAGTCAAGACCGTCGAGACGGACGGCTACAGCGCTATCCAATTGGCTTACGACGAGAAGAAAGAGAAGAACACGACCAAGTCGCTGAAGGGTCACTTCGCGAAAGCGGGGACGACGCCGAAGAAGATCTTGCGTGAGTTCACGCGCTTCGAAGAGGGTCACCAGAAGAGTCTGGGCGACGTGCTCGACGTGACCGTCTTCGAGGAAGGCGAGTTCGTGGACGTGAGCGGCACCTCCAAAGGTAAAGGCTTCCAAGGCGTGGTGAAACGCCACGGCTTCGGCGGTGTCGGCGACGCCACGCACGGCCAGCACAACCGGCTGAGAGCCCCCGGCTCCATGGGTGCGTCCTCGTACCCCTCACGCGTGTTCAAAGGCATGCGCATGGCCGGCCAAATGGGCAACGCCAAGGTGAAAGTCATCAACCTTCAGATCGTGAAGATCGTGAAAGAGAAGAATTTAGTGTTAGTTAAAGGTTCCGTTCCGGGAGCCAATGGTTCATATATAATTATTGAGAGATGGAGCTAAGAGTTTATAAAATAGACGGCAGCGAAACTGCCAAGACGGTCACCCTGAACGACAAGATCTTCAACGTGAAACCGAACGATCACGCCATCTGGCTTGACGTGAAACAATATTTGGCAAATCAGAGACAAGGCACACACAATACGCTGGAACGCTCCACCGTGTCGGGCAGCACCCGCAAGCTGAAACGCCAGAAAGGCACCGGCGGCGCCCGTGCCGGCAGCATCAAGAGCCCGACCATCCGCGGCGGCGCGACCGTGTTCGGCCCTCATCCGCGCGACTACAGCTTCAAGCTCAACAAGAAAGTGAAACGCCTCGCCCGCTTCTCAGCCCTCACGTACAAACAGCAGGAAGGCTGCATCACCGTGGTGGAAGACTTCACCTTCGACGCGCCCAAGACCAAAGAGTACAAGGCCATGCTGAAGAACCTCAAGCTCGAAGGCAAGAAAACCCTGCTGCTGCTGCCCGAGAACGACCGCAACGTCTTCCTCTCCGGCCGCAACCTGCAGCGCACCAACATCATGCGCGCCATCGAGGCAAACACGTACCACGTGCTTAACGCCAACAACCTCATCATCTGCGAGAGCAGCCTCAAGGAGTTGGAGAAAATGTTAGGCGAATAATTCATTCACCCTTAAAAAGACAAAGCAATGAGTATCATCATAAAACCCATCATCAGCGAGAAGATGAACCAGGTGTCCGAGAAGTACAACCGCTATGGCTTCATGGTGAGACGCGAGGCCACGAAACCCGAAATCAAACGCGAGATCGAGTCCATCTACAACGTGAAGGTCGTGCGCGTCAACACCCTCATCCAACGCGGCAAAACCACCGCCCGCAACACCAAGGCCGGCGTGATCCTCGGCCAAAAGAACAATTTCAAGAAGGCTTACGTCTTCGTCGACAAAGACCAAAAAATCGATTTCTACAGTAACATTTAATAATGGTGAAAGGTTATTGGTTATTGGTTATTGAAGCCTGAGTGAATCGCTATTAACCAGCCTCAATAACCAATAACCAATAACCAATAACCTTTAACAAAAAAAGAAATGGCATTAAAAAAGTACAAACCAGTAACGCCGGGTCAGCGCTTCAAAGTGATAAGCGCTTACGATGACATTACCACGAACAAGCCCGAAAAGAGCCTTCTGGTCCCCAACCACAGCACGGGCGGCAGAAACAACAGTGGTAAGATGACGGTACGGTACCGCGGAGGCGGTCACAAGCAGATGTATCGCATCATAGATTTCAAGAGAAACAAGGATGGTGTTCCGGCCACCGTAAAGACCATTGAGTACGACCCGAACCGCTCGGCACGCATCGCCCTGCTGTTCTACGCCGATGGTGAGAAACGCTACATTGTGGCACCTCACGGAATCAAGGTGGGACAACAGATCGTGAGCGGCAGCGGCGTGTCTCCCGACTTGGGCAACAGCCTGCCCATCGGCGAGATCCCCCTCGGCTCGATCATCCACAACATCGAGATGCGCCCCGGCCAAGGCGGCAAGATCGCCCGCAGCGCCGGCTCCTACGCCCAGCTGATGTCCCGTGACGGCCGTTACGCCATCATCAAACTGCCCTCAGGCGAGACCCGCCTCATCCTCTGCGCCTGCAAGGCCACCATAGGCATCGTCTCCAACGGAGACCATAGCCTCGAAGTGTCCGGCAAGGCCGGCCGCAGCCGCTGGCTCGGCCGCCGCCCGCGCAACCGCGGCGTCGTCATGAACCCTGTCGACCACCCGATGGGCGGTGGTGAAGGCCGCGCCTCCGGTGGTAACCCGCGCTCCCGCAAAGGTATGCCCGCCAAAGGCTACAAAACCCGCCACCCGAAGAAAAATTCTTCACAATACATCGTTGAAAGAAGAAAAAAATAACCTAAAAGCCATAGATTATGAGTCGTTCATTAAAAAAAGGACCGTATATACATTACAAACTGGAGCAACGCGTCATCGCCGCCCAGGAGTCTGGCAAGAAATCCACCATCAAGACATGGTCCCGCTCTTCCATGATTTCCCCCGACTTTGTGGGCCTCACCATCGCTGTGCATAACGGGAACAAGTTCATCCCCGTCTATGTCACCGAAAACATGGTCGGCCACAAGCTCGGCGAGTTCGCCCCCACCCGCATTTTCCGCGGTCACGCCGGTCAAAAGGACAAAGGCTCCAAATAAAGCCCTTTCCCTTTAGCTTTAGGTTATCCCCTCCCCCGATACTCACTTTTCATAATCATAATTAACCCCCAGAGCCGTTGCAAAGCAATGGCTCTTTTTTTTTGCAAAAAAAAATGCGAACCAATCGTGTGCCTTGATTATTTTGCTACTTTTGCCACGACATTGTTCTCAAAATGCGTACCCTGTCAAGCATAATCCCGAAGCCTCCCGCACGACCGGAAAGGAACGCCCACGGCAAGCCCGGCAACACCGTGTTCCACTGGATCCTCCTTTGCACTCTGACGGCAATATTCGCGATATGCCTCAACAGCTGCCAACGAACCGGACCTACCGAAGCCAAACCGCACTGGTTCAAACATTACAAACACTATCATGAGAAAGATTACGTGGCATATATCGAGAAACAAGTCAACAACGATTCGGACAGCAGCCTTGCAGCCCGGATGACACGCAATTTCTACCGCTCCCGTAACTTCCACCCGCTATGGACAAAGAAAGGACTGCAAGAGAACTTGACAGACTCGCTTATCGCCTGCCTCTCAGATGCCTACACCAGCCACGGAATCCCGTCCGCCTACTTTGAAACAGAAAGCCTGCAAAACGCCATCCGCGACCTGATGGAACAGAACGTGCCAGACAACGACTCACTCTACATCCATCTGTACCGCATTGAGCGCCTGCTGACCGACGACTTCCTGCGCTATGCCCGCGCACTGCATTTCGGTGCCACAGACCCTAAAGCCGTACACGGAAGCAAATGGTACTACGAAGTCGCCACCCCAGACTCCGCATTCTACCTGAAAAGTCTCGAAAACATCACCACATTTCGCTCCTATCTTTCTCAATTATCCCCTGACAGAGCTGACTATCAAGTGCTTCAGAAGGAACTTGAACGGCTGTCATCCCTTACAGACACCACACTCAACACCATACCGGACTTTCGTGCACGCAAAAACGAACGCAACTCGAATATTCCAACCCTTAACACCCGTCTCCGACAGCTTGGATATGCTTCTGACTCGACATCCACCACACTGTCGGACAAGGTTTTAGAGAACATCAACAGCTTTAGGCGCAGGAACGGCATCCCAGAAAGCGACAGTTTGGACACTGAAACCATCGGGATGTTGAACCGCCCCATACAATATTACAAGGACGCCATCGCCGCAAACATGGAACGCCTACGCTGGCGACGGACACACTCAAAAAGCGACGACACGCTCTACATTGCAGTCAACATTCCCGACTACACTCTACAGGTCGTGCAATGCGACTCCGTAGTGATGCGCAACCGCATATGTTGCGGCAAGACCCAGAACCCCACGAACGTCCCAAGCCGTCACCGCAACGGCCTCATCACCCCATACAAAGCCGAAACACCACTGCTATTCAGTATGATACGGACAATTACATTGAATCCTGAATGGAATATTCCCTACGACATCATCAAGAATGAATACTACCCCAAGCTGGTTCGCAGCAACACTTCAGTGGTCAACCGCGAGCGCCTCTACATTCGGGACAGCCGCAACGGAAATTATGTCGTGCCAGACTCCATCAACTGGAGCCGCGTGCGCCAAAGCAACATCCCATACCGTCTGCACCAGACTTCGGGACGCCATAACGCATTGGGGATCTACAAGTTCGTATTCTCCAACTCCGAATCGGTCTATCTGCACGACACCAACAACAAGGGGGCATTCCGGCGTCGCAGGCGAGCGTTGAGCCATGGCTGCGTGCGGGTGCAGCATCCCGACAGCGTGGCCGAATGGGCCTATCGGGTCAACGGATTCGACACCAACTACATCGAGCAGCTGCACATCATCACCGGATCGGACCCGACCACCGAGAAAGGCGAGGAGTTCGTGAAGCAGCTGCATGAGAAGGACTCCATATACTATGAAAGGCTCAGCAACCGCGACCGCCAGTTCTACCGCAAGCTGAGACCCACGAGCGTCGCCCTGCGGAAGCCCATCCCGCTCTTCATCGAATACTACACCTGCTTCGTCGGCGAGGACGGCACGGTACACTATCGCGAAGACATTTATTACAAAGACGCGAACATCCTGTACCTGCTCAACCATCCGAACCGGAAAAATTCGTAGGTTTGCCGCCAAATTAAAAGACAACTCAGAACGATGACCAAGACAGCCAAGAGAACGGCCGCCACCTGCGGAATAGCTTTGGTTCTCGCCATTGCAGCCTTCGCCATTTTCGGGAGGCACACCAAGGTGGCAGAGAGCATCAAACAACAGACCGCCGCGTTCCTCAAGAAAGAGTATATCCCGGACCAGCACGTGGACATCCCTTCCACCATGGCCTTCCAAAAGCTGGACTCCGTCTACGGCAGCTTCCGGCAGCGTTTCCGCATGCACTACCAGACCCTCGGGACAGCCACTTTCCCTGACAGCAGCCGTATCATCCTGATTGCGGAACCGGCGCCGTTCCTCGAAACGGACAGTCTGGCATCCATCTGCCAACAGTTCACCCACCAAATCTGCGAACGGCACTTCAAAGTCGGCTACGACGGACGCATCACCGACCTCGCCATCGTGCTGGGCAACGCCACCACCGAAAATCTCGACAACTTGGTGGCCAAATTGTCCACACACCAGTATCTGACTGATTACAAGCCAAATGCCATAAACCTGCTCGACGACGGCAAACGGGAATATTATACACGCGCCCCGATAGACTACCAAATCACTTTAGGCGAATTTGACGATTGGTTTTTCGCATCAGAAGAAGCGTTCATAGACGGAAAGGACACATCCAACAACCTGACCATCAGAGACATATTCAAACAAAAACGATACGGTGTGTTTTTCAGCCGCGTCCCGGGGTTAGTGGCTTGGTGCATCCGCCGCAACAGTGACCTTTACGAGCGGGTGAGCGACATCCGCCGCTTCGCCCTCGATGCCGACCTGATCCTCGGCGCACTGCGGGACTCCGCCACCCTGGTCGTCATCGGCCGCGAACGGGAAGCCTCCTTGGAGACGCTGCCCCCACTGCGCGTGGAGACCGTCCTGCTCATCGCCTCCATCAGCAGCAAGGACATCTCCCAAAGTCTCGACATCAACGACTGCCTTGCCGGTAAAATGCCCGACGGCCGCGACTGGTGCCCCACATACCTCAGCCGCGAACTGGAAAACACCGAGTTAGGGCATCTGCTCACCATCACCGACGTGCTGCTCAAGGACTGGTCGGAGAGCGGCACCATCGAAGAGGCCTCCTACCGTTACCCGTCTCCGGGACACTTCCCCTTCGACAAGCCTCTATTCAAGAAGCTGGGCATCAACGAACTGGTATACAACTGGAACACAGCCAACACGATGTACGCCATAGACCTGCCCGAATACACCATCTACACGCTCAACCGAACGGGGGCACTGCCGGTATCCTATTTCCACTCGCAGTCGAGCCACACGAGTGTCGGGGCGCAGTACGAGCGGCAGGCAGGCAATTATTTTGCCCGAACTGGCAACACCGATCTCGCACGAGTGGTACAATACACCGCGCTCTACCAGCTGTTCATGGACAACGGTGTCCACTACAAGGGCAACCTCCTCCACCCGTCCTTCCCGTCTCGGAAGCCTTATCTGCTGAGCAAACCTTGCCGCGACCTGACCGACATCCTCAAAAGCCTGACCGACAGCCGAATTGAGCAATTATCCGACACATTGGCGAAAATCCATTTTTCAGCATACGTGGAGAAGCAAGTCAGCAAGCAGCTGCGCCAGAACGAGCGCGACTATAACTTCACGTACACAGACGATCACGAACGCGCGATATTCGAGGATGTCAACCGGCAGGAGAAGACCTCGATGGCGACGGAATTCCGGAATGTACGGGCAATGCTCAACGGGCTTTCCGAAGAAGAGCAAACACAATTGGCCCGCTATCTCGCCTACCCTCGCGGCACGAAAGTCAACAGCCGGGAAACCTACAATCGGATGCTGCAGGCACGGAAAGTCAACAATCTCCTGCGTCATATCGGCAAGAACAACCTCCCCCTGATAGGAATCGATCTGTCGAAAGTTCGCGACTACTTCGTGGGCAGTCTGCGCAACAGCGGGGGGCGGTATCTGAAGACTCCTTCGGTGGTCATGACCTACAATGACCTCAACACGACCGGCGGGCACAACATCTCCTCGAAGATCAGCCGAGTGGGTAGCACCTCGAACTACAAGCACTCCGGCGGCGGGGAAACGGTGGCACAGGCAGGCGGCCCGTCCGCCCCGAGGGCCACGAGACCGTCCTCGGGAGGCAAACAAGCAGGATCTGGACAGCCGGCAGGAAAATCCGGCGCCGCGAGGGGTTCAGGCAACAGTGCGCACGCCCCGGCCAAAAGCGGTGCAACGGCTCGGACGGGCACAAGCGGCTCCGTGCGCCCGCGCAGCAGCGTGATCCCAGGAGGTTCCCGCTCCACCAGGGGCTTTTGAGTGAAATCCCGTCAACATCATATATTTCCCTTGAAAATCCAAAGCTTATGGCAAAGAAAATCCTTTACATCCACGGCTTCAACTCGGCGGGCGGTGGCCACAAATCTGTGGAAATCCAAAAGATGTTCCCCGACTGGCAGGTATTATCACCGACCTTCGACTACAAGAACCCTGCAGATGCACAGAAAAAAATCGATTCCCTGATACGCATCCAGCATGTCAACATGGCGATGGGCACCTCGCTGGGTGGCTTTTTCGCCATCTACTGCGCCAAGAAACACCGAATCCCCGCCGTAATCATCAACCCGACGCTTCGTCCTTCGGAAACCCTCGCCAAACACCTCGGCAAGCAGAAGAATTACGTGACCAAGGAGGAATACCAATTCACCCCGGCTGACCTCGCCAAGTTCGAGGAATTCCAACGCAAAGTGTTCGACAAACTCCCTTGCGACGGGTCACTGCTGCACTTCGCCCTCTCTACCGATGACGAAATGCTCGGAGACCACCACTACCTTGAAGAAAAATTCCCGGACTGCCACGACTTCAACTACTTCGACCAACAGGGGCATCGCTTCGCGGGTGTCAAAATTCTACGCCCCCTCATTGAACGCGCGATGCCATAAACGCCGCACGCTCAACGCGCCCCAACATCTCATCCACCCCTTTCGAGGTCAACACAGCTCCCGAAATTGCACCGACACGGTTCTCTTCGGCGACTTCGCCTGCAGTTCCCGATTTCAACACTCTCACAGACAAGAAGATGTATGTGTTGCTAAACCTCTTCACGAATTTGACTTAGAATCTCCAACAAGAGATTCAAACTAACCTATAAAATCTTTCCTGCACAAACAGCGCACTTCACAGCCGAAACGTCACCGGCACCTGGTAGAAGCACCGCACGGGCTTCCCCATGTTTTTTCCGGGTTTCCACTTCGGCATCGACATCACCCCACGCACCGCTTCCTTGTCGCATTCGGGGAAGAGCGGGACTTTCACCTTGGCGTTGGTCACCTGCCCGTCCTTTTCCACCACGAACTCAACCAGGACCGTGCCTGTGATGCCATAATCCCTCGCCACCTGAGGATATTGAATCTCCTTTGCCAAAAAGGCTTGCAAAGAATCCATTCCTCCGGGAAATTCGGGCAATTCCCCCATAAGACCCATTACCGGCGGTTCATCGCCATCCACTTCCCCCACATAGTCGTCACCCCAAACGGGCACATCTGTTGATACACAAAGGCCATCTTCCACGATTCGCAGGATTTCCTCTTTCGGGGCGGGGGCGGGCCGGTTGCCGCTGGTCGGCCCGTTTGCCGGTTCGGAGGATGGCTCAGGGGAGGGTTCGGTTGATGGTTCTGTAGCTTGCGACAGCGTGTTGACGGGTGTGGGCTCGGGTTCGCTGCCGGCGGGTGTCGCGGGCGTTTTCGGACCGTGGCACGCGCCCATCATCATGGCGGAGACGGCGATGCCCGCCACAGTGACGGCCTTGCCGAGCGCCCGGCGTTTGGAGAGTTCCCGCTCCAAGTAGCGCACCTCCGATTCGCAATAGGGACATGTGCCCCGGCAGTCGCCCTCGTGCGTGCATTCGCGCTCCTTGAGCGCAATGTCGTTCTCTTGTGCGATTTTCCGCCGCACATCCTTCAGAATTTCGCAAGTCCGTTTGCCCTTTTTCATAGTGGTTATGGGTTATTGGTTATTGGTTATTGAAGTGGGTGAATGGTTATAGTCTAAGTTATAGTTATAGTCAGACAAATGTGCGAAAATACATTTTTTTTAGAACCGCAAGAGCTGGGAGTTTATTTTGTTGTTTGTCATTTCAGCAGCCGCGCTTGGGTCTGCTGCTTCTCCCGTTTGGGAGCTTAAAGCAATAGATGAGTTCCCCGCAGGAACAATCGTGGTAGATGTAACCGTATATCTGCCCCTCCGACACTGCAGCGGCACGTTTTTCGTCAAGGCTGCACGGGAGGATTTCGCGGCCGCGCGCATTGACATAGCCCAGCCGGTTGTTCGTGTCGTAAACGGCCCAGCAGGTCTCCGCTGACGAGGAATTGACACCCTCCCAAATGAAGTAGTAGCGGCTCAGGCGCTTGCCCGTCCGACTGTCTGCAATGGCCCACATCCCGTTTTTGTTGGCGACATACAGCACATTCCCATCCCGGTGGGCGCCCCAGCAGGAGAGCAGCTTCCGGCCCTTGCCGTTAAGCACCTCCACCTTCCCTGACGGGCGGCGGGCAAGGATGACATCGTCGCCGTCGGCATCGGCTTCCACGTAGCGCAACGGAACCACCACATTCCCCCACAGATCGACAATGCCGTGGTGCAGCGAATCCGTGGCGACACTCATCAGTGTGGAAGACCAATAATTAGACGCCTCGCTATAACGCTGCGGGAGTAACTTTCCCTTAGGATCCACCAACCGCCATGCACTATCGACATAAACCAAAGGATATAAGTATGGGAGATTGTCACTGTCAAAATGTATGGCCGAATCCATAGAGACAACGTGTCCCGCAGCATCGATGATTTCCACTCGGCCATCCCGCAAAACACCATAAAAATAACCGGAACCGCCCAATTCGCCAAGTTCGTTCAGCTCTGTATAGCGATGAGGGATGAGAATCCGTAAATGCTCGTCCACTATTCCCCAAAGACCGGAACGGTCTTTCGTTTCAAACAACCCTTTTGCAGGAGACAAGGGCCATCCCTCCTGATATTCGATAGGCAGGACTATACTGCCGTCAGCAGACATCAGGCCTTTAAGACGTGTTCTTCTCTCCTTGATGGACACAAAATCACCATAATAGTTGTCGTATGTGTACAACGGACTGATCGGGCGGACCCACTCCCCCTTGAAATCCATCACCCCTTCATAATCATTCGTGTCTGTAACGATGATAGCATGATCACAACCACAAAACAAGCTCTTATAGACCGGGGCCAGCACCTCGCGGCCGTTCAGGTCCAACAAGCCTCTCATCATCTGCTTCCACTTCGTGCGATTGGACGATGTTTCGCCACTATTCGGAGTCTTCTCTACGGAGTAACTGAGCAGCGACGAGGAGCCAGTTTTCCCGAAGTCGGAGTATCCGAACTCCGAAAGGTTAAGATAGCGGAAGGGCACCACCGTGTCGCCTTTGCTGTTGACGACCCCGCCGGGCTTGTCATCTCCGCAGACCACGAAAAGCCCTCCGCTGTTGGAAATCGGTTCCGGTCGCGCGTCATAGCGGTAAGGCAGTATCGGCCGCCCGTTCCAGTCCAATATGCCCCATAGTCCATCCCGTTTCGCTATGATATAACCTTCCGGATAGGCCTTGTCGTTGTAGGTGAAAAGTTCCTCGTACTCGCAAGGCAGCACGGTTTTCCCCGAGCCGTCGATGAGGCCGAAAAGGGTGTCCTGCCACACGAGCAGCCGCGGGGGAAGGTCTCTGTAATCCTGTGCCCGGACAGAGAAAGAGGTTACACCCAACAAGAGTGCGAGCATCAGCAAAACCGACAAAAAGCGTTTCATTTCTTCAACTTTTAGGACTTCTGATGATTGATT
Source organism: uncultured Bacteroidales bacterium (assembly GCA_946186495.1). Lineage (GTDB taxonomy): Bacteria > Bacteroidota > Bacteroidia > Bacteroidales > WCHB1-69 > F23-D06. The sequence goes on along the minus strand of CAMHNQ010000002.1, from coordinate 3,466 downwards.
CTCCGCGTTGTTCCCGCCGGATGCGAAGTCCGTTAAACATCCCGACAGGAAACACCGCTGCAAAACTACAATAATTTTATTGATATGATGCAGAAATTCCAAAAGGTTGCAGGGTGTTGATATTTTTTTTCTCCACGTATCGCGCGGATCTGCACGGTATTTTTATCGCCTCAAAAAAAGTGGCCAGCCTCTGACATTTCCGAAATTTTTGTATTTTTGCGCTCTAAATTTTAATATTCAAAATGAAGACAAAAAAGTACAAATCCAAAGAAAAGCCTCTGCCCGAAGCGGAAGAACCCGTTGCCTCTTACGGTCCAACGGCCGCCAACAGTAACGATGTTATCATTCCCAATCTGTCATCTGAATCCTTGGGCGACAAGCCCGAAGGGTTTGATGCCTGCTATGCCCAGTTGAAAGCGGAAGCCGACGAAAAATTCGGCAACAAGGAGCTTATGACAGTGGAAGAGTATTTCGGGAAACTTTGGTACATCGTGGAGGGGCTCTATGAAAACATATAACATCAAAATCAATGCCGCAGCAGATGCTGATATGATGAACTTGGCCCTTTTTATGCGCAAAGTCATGTCTATTGAGGGTGCGCAGAAATATCATCAAAACATGATTTACGAAGTGAATTCCCTGTCTATATTGGCAGACTTGTATCCTCCCAGCCATTACGCAGATGTTCGGCGTTATCACCCTCATGCCCGCCGCATGGTGTCGCACAACAAACGTTGGGTCTATATCTTTCACATCGAGGACGACACAGTGATAGTTGACCGGATTCTTCCCTCAAAACTGACAACGAAATAGGAAAAGGATTTTTTACGCAAAGATACGCGTGATACGCGGAAAATCACACTGTTTTCGGTGAGTCATTTCAGCCGTACCTCGCGTCCTTCCGAGAGGATGAAAACCGCGATCTGTCCGTTCTCGATGCCGAAGCGGATGGCGGCGGCGAGGGAATCCTCGGGGAAGAGGCGGGAGCTGTCGAAATAGTAGAGGCTGTCGGAGGTGTCGAGCCAGCCGCCCACGTAACCATCGTGGCGGATAGCGTGACGCACCACCCTGCCGAGCTGTTTGCGGGAGTGGCAACCCTGCGTGGCTGCGTATGCCACGACAACGCCCTCCGCGGGCTCCGTCATCGTGGTGACATCCATTGTGAAGCCGTCGGGATGTCGGTTGCTGTACGCCCAAAGGCTGTCCGAAACGGCCTTGACACTGCCACCCACCAACTTGCTGCCGCTGTAGCAGGAGGTCAGGAGCAGGGCGCACGACAGGAGCGCCGTCGCCAATACGCCAAAAAAGTTCGATTGTGTCTTCATTATCCTTTAATCATTTTCGACGGCAGAATCCTATCCACAACCACCAAATCGTCCTGAATATGGAACACATAGTTCCATTTGCGGTTATGGGACAGCATCCTGCGGGCTTTCGGATGGATGCGCCGCAAAACAACAGAACGACTCGGTTGATATAGCCCAGCAAAAACAGACAATGACAATATCTCTTGTTTCATGGCCTCTTTATATCGCCAAGAGCCCTCGACAGACATGATAGACACAAGGTAGTCAGACAAATGGTCTATATCCGCCAAAGCGGCGGGCGACATCTTAACTCTGTAATTTTTCATACTTTGCTTCCACTACTGACCACAATCTGTCAAAATACTCATCCACACTCATTAGTCCATCCGCATCAACAGCATCAGGAGTTGTAGTAGGGTTTGGATGCTTCGCTGGCGGACAATTATATTCCACGACCGGTTCGCAAACCATTGATTCTCTGTTTTCTTGATTCTTTTTCTTTTTCATCGTTTTTGTTTTAATACAAGTCCGCAAATGTACATAATTTTTTTATCCATTCACATTATATTTCCGTTAGTCATTGATTGATTTGCGGACGTATGTAATACGGACGTATGCGGTAGGGACGTATGCGATAGGGACGTATGCGATACGTCTCTACTATTGCCTTTCTATATAGAAGCTCACCGGCCGGAAGCCGTCGTTGCAGCTGATCATGGCGGAGTGCGGGTTTTTCATCCAGCCGTCGTAGAAGTTGCCGCGTCCGGCGGCCAGTTCCTGCACGAACCACCGCATCGACTCCCACGCGCTGTCGCACATCCCCTCGGGCTGCGCACCATCGACTGAAATCCATGTCTGTCCCTCCTGCACGTCGCACGCGTGCTCGATAGGGTTCTCGAACCGTGCCTGCAAATCGCGGTAGTCCGCCTTCCGTATGGCTGTGATCTTGATGTTCATTTTTACGTTTATTCAGGTCGCAAAGATATAAAATTATTCCCGCAGAACTCGCTGATCACCGCAGATATTTTTAGGTGAAAAATTACACCTTAGAAAGTATACTAAACAATCAACTCTTTCGTTTCTAAAAAAAAGTATCTTTGTACCCGATATTCATCATTCTACATTATGAAAAAGGGCAAACGAACCTGCGAAATCCTGAAGGACGTGCGGCGGAAGGTCGCGCAAGAGAATGACATCCCGTTGGTGGAGCGTGAATGCACACACGAGGGGGACTGTCGCGGTACGTGTCCCTACTGCGAGGCCGAAGTGCGCTACTTGGAGCGGGAGCTATCCAAACGCCGTGCTTTAGGCAAGGCCGTCGCAGTGGCGGGCATTGCCGTTTCCTCCATGATGATGGGCGCATGCCACAGTCCGAAGGCGCCCGCGCCGGCCGCTAACAACGAACCCGAGCCCGCCGTGGAGGCCAGCACCCAACAAGTTCCGGAAGCGACAGATGGACAAGAAGTTCCACCGCCTCCCCGACAATCCGATCCGTATGTGGCGGACGGTATCATAGAAGAAGTGGGAGAAATACCAGACATCCCAGAAAACTCGTCCGAGCCCTCCCCGAACCGCTGCACACAAATACCTTCACAGCTGGCTAATCCAGATGATTGGGAGACTACCGAGGGGATAGTGGTAGGTGACGTCGAAGACGATGTTTCTTACGATGAGCCGCCGATGATGTTCGTGGAGGAGATGCCCGAATTCCCTGGAGGAATAGATTCCTTGCAATCCTTTTTGGTAAGGGAGATTCAATATCCTCAGGTGGCGAAGGATAATGGCATCACAGGCACGGTCTTGATTGAGTTCGTTGTGGAGAAGGACGGGCGTGTGACCAACGCCAAGGTGAAAGTCCCTCTCTTCCCCGAATGCGATAAGGAGGCATGTCGTGCCGTCATGTCCATGCCGAAATGGAAGCCAGGAAAAAATATGGGGAAACCGGTGAAATGCTATTACCAGGTGCCGGTATCGTTCCGACTTTAATCTCCGTGTATTTCTCGTATCTTCACGAAAAAATCCCTTCCCCATTTCGTTTTTACTTAATTAGAATCTGCAAAGATACAATTCCCGCAGATATTATTTTAAGGTAAAGAAAGTCGCAAGTCTTTCACATTTCCGAAATTTTTGTATTTTTGCACTCTAAAATTTAAACAAAA
>CAMHNQ010000001.1 GCA_946186495.1 uncultured Bacteroidales bacterium | reverse complement strand
ATACTTGGGAAGAGCGATGCAGATACGAAACAAACCGTATCGAACAGCACCTTTAATTTCGAGAAATCATTTTATTTAAGTTTCGCATGTTTGTTTTCAACTATATGTATCTCAGAAAAAAAAACCTTTTCTTGCAAAGGTGTTGTCATCCCCGATGCCGAGACTCGCGTTCGCACACTATTTCCGGCCACGGCACACTGTGCCGATGCGGGACAATTCCCATTCTAAAAACAGAAGGGGAGTTCGCCCGCGCCGCAGCTGTCCGCTGTGGCCGGGAATATTCTTCACGCACTTATTTTTCCTCTTTTTCTAACATGCGAAACTTGAATAAAATATTTTACTTTTGCGGCGTTGTTTCTTAAATGGTGTTTACGGGGCTTCGCACCATGGACAGGGGCAACGAGAGAGTCGGATCACCAGAAGTCCTACATATATTTATAATATGGATAAAAACCGAATTGAAATCTGTTGCGGTTCCATTCAGTCGGCGGCGAATGCGAAGGCCGGCGGGGCCGAGCGGGTGGAACTTTGCCAGGGGCTGGTCGAGGGCGGCACCACGCCGTCGCCATCCGCCATTCGCTATGCCGTGCGGGATCTGGGCTTGAAGGTGTTCGTCCTTGTGCGCCCTCGGGGCGGTGATTTCTGCTACAACCCCCTGGAGGTCGAGACGATGGAGGAGGATGTCCGTTTCTGCAAGGAGGCGGGGGCCGCCGGTGTCGTGGTGGGGTTCCTGCACCCGGACGGCCGCATAGACACGGAACTGACCCGACGGTTTGTGCGGGCGGCGGCCCCCCTGCCCGTCACTTTCCACCGTGCTTTCGACGAGTGCGCGAATCCGGCGGCGGCCCTCGAGGAAATCATTGCCTGCGGGTGCGCCCGGATCCTCACCTCCGGATGCAAACCTACCGCACCGGAAGGTGCAAGATTGCTTCAACAGCTTGTCAAACAGGCCGAAGGGAGAATTTCCATCTTGGCGGGAGGCGGTGTCACACCTGAAAACGCCGCCGCCTTGCTCGCGTTGACCGGCGTGCCCGAGATTCACGGGTCCTGCAAATCGACCCGCCCTGACGGTACCTGGGAGACCGACACCGGAAAGGTCAGGGCACTGTTGCAGGCCCTGGAACAATGATGCAGCTCCGTGTCGCTAATTTTTGTACATTTGCCCGAATTTTTTTGATATGGAAAAAACAATTAAAATCTACTGTGATAATATCGGTCAAGAGCTTGAAATCCCTTGCGGGTTCACCCTCCAAGAAATTGTAGACCAATTCAATTTGAAGTCAGAGCTGCCGTTCCTCGGCGCCTTGGTGAACAATAAGGTGCGCGACATGTCGTTCCCTCTCCACAAACCGTCGAAGGTGAACTTTTTCACCTATTACAGCACCTACGGGCGGCAGGGCTACATCCGTTCCCTGTTCTTCCTGCTCTTCCATGCCGTGGACCATGTGCTTCCGAAGCATGTGAAGCTGCACATCAAGCATTCCATTTCAGGTGGGCGATTCTGCACATTGGAGAATCTTGACGGCCAGATCACGGAGGAATTGGTGACGAAACTGTTCCACTACATGAAAGAGACCGTGCGGCGTGACCTCCCTTTCGCGCGGGAGGAGATGTTCACCGAGGCCGCCATCGAGACTTACCAAAAGTTCGGTCTGGAGGACAAGTACGAATTCTTCAGGAACAGGGACCGCATCTACACCTCCGTCTTCCATCTGGAGGATAGCATCAACTATTACTACGGTTTCTTGGTCCCGTCCACCGGGTATCTGACCACTTTCGGTCTGGAGAAGTACGAGAATGGCCTCCTGCTGAAGCTGCCGTCCAAAAAGAATCTCAACACGATGCCCCGGACCCGGTTCTTCCCGAAACTCTTCTCTGTGTATAAGTTGGACAAGGAGTGGGCGGAGTCCATGGGGGTGCCGTATGTCTTCAAGCTGAACCAATATGCCGACAACCCTGCAATCGAGGCCGGCGTGCTCGTGGCCGAGGCCTACCAGGAGAAACAGATGGCGAGGGTGGCCGACATGGTCCATCAGCGTGGCGGCGTGAAGATGGTGCTGATCAGCGGGCCGTCGAGCTCCGGCAAGACCACCTCCTGCCGGCGGTTGTCCGTGCAGTTGGCTGTCCTGGGTTACCATCCGGTGCAGATTTCCGTCGACGACTTTTTCGTGGAGCGTGACGACACCCCCCGCGACGAGCATGGCGAGTTCGACTTCGAGGCCTTGCACGCCATTGATCTTCCGCTCTTCAACAGCACCCTCAACCGGCTCCTTGCCGGTGAAACGGTCGAGATTCCGACTTTCGACTTCGCCAAGGGCGCGAAAGTGTGGAACGGCAAGACGCTGAAGCTTCGGGAAAACTCCATACTGGTGGTGGAAGGCATCCACTGCCTCAACCCCGAGCTTACCGAGCAGGTGCCTGACGACGTGAAGTTCATGGTCTATGTCTCCGCGCTCACCTCCCTTTCCCTGGACCGCCAGAATCCCATCCCGACCTCAGACAACCGGCTGATTCGCAGGATTGTGCGTGACTATAAGTATCGCGGCTATTCAGCCGTTGACACGATCCGTCGTTGGCCGAGTGTGCGTCGCGGGGAGGAGCTGAACATCTTCCCGTACCAGGAGAACGCCGATGTGATGATTAACACCTCGCTGATTTTCGAGCTGTCAGTGCTGAAGCCATATGCCATGCCGATCCTGTACGCAGTGCCGGAGACCGCTCCCGAATATGCTGAGGCCACCCGTCTCATAAAGCTGCTCTCGTTCTTCCGCACGATCCCTGAAAGTGCCCTGCCCGGCACCTCCATCCTTCGCGAGTTCGTCGGCGGCAGCAAATTCTCCTATTGATGATTACGCTTGTTGGGGCCGGCAATGTGGCCCATTGGATTGTCCAACGCCTGCAGGACAGCAGCCGCTTTTCCATCACCCAAGTCTATAGCCGGAACATCAGCCATGCCCGCAAGTTGGCGGACGCGCTTTCCGCAGAGGCTGTCGATGACCTCGCCGCGCTGAACCCGGACAACCGGATCTTCCTTTTCGCTGTTTCCGACGACGCGTACCCCGTCGTGCTCCCGCAGCTGCCGTTTGTGCTCCCGCTGGCCTTGATGACCTCCGGCACCGTGTCGTGCCGTTGCCTGCAAAACCATGCGGCGGCCTACGGGGTCGTCTATCCCCTTCAGACTTTCACGAAATCACAAGATATGGGGAAGCTGGATGCTCCCATGTGCATAGAGTCGGACTTTCTGGGGGAGTGGAAGCCGCTGGTGTGGGAACTGGCCCGGGAACTGTCGCCGCATTGCCATGAGGTTTCCGAAGCGCAACGCGCCAGACTGCACTTGGCGGCCGTGTTCGCCTGCAATTTCAGCAATGCGATGTTCACCATAGCCCATAAACTTCTTGAGGAGAAAGGGTTGCCCTTTGAAATGCTTTTGCCCATCCTGCATCAGACCGTGGACAAATTGGAGAGCCTCACCCCGTCTGAGGCCCAGACCGGTCCAGCCGCACGACGCGACACCTCTGTCATGCAGGCTCATTTGGATTCTTTGGAAAACGACAGCCTGCGCGAAATCTACCGCCTGATGTCCGACCTGATCATCCAAATGCAGGAGAATGAAATTACCGCTCCGACGGTATTGAAAAAATAGTATCTTTGCAGCCGTATTTTAGAAATAATGTATCGTATGAAAAAATATTTATTCCCGCTAACTGTTATAATCCTGGCGACCGTCGCCTTCTCGTCTTGCAAACCGGATGAGGAAATCTATAACCCCAAGTGCAAAATCAGCAAGATCTGGTACCGCAGCAACAGCGACTGGGACCACCCCAACGAGCACTTCATCTACGACAGCAAGGGCAAACAACTGCAGGAAATTGTGATTGACAGCGCCTACTCCTTCCAGTTCTCCTACAACAAGGACAACACGGTCAGCCAGATCGTGCATGTTGGCGAGGACTACACCGAGTCCATCGCTTTCCAGTGGACCGACCAGCTGTTAGACAAGATGACCTACACGATTGACGGGGCAGTTCGCCTGGAATACACTTTCCATCGCCATACGGACAAGAAAGACCCTGCGAAGGGCCGCATCGACTACATAGAGGAGATGTACGACCGCGAGTTCTATGACCAATATTTCTGGAAAAGCGGGAAGCGGCATCCGTTGTACGACCATGTGTTCGGCAACTATGAGCAGATTGCCGAAGTCGTGGCAAAGAGCGATTCCAAAGACTTGATGCTCTATTCCGTGAAGCGTTTCACCTACGACCCGGGCAAGCACAAAAACTACGAGAACATCTCCACCTATGTGGAGGAGTTTCCGATATCGCAAACGGTTGTCACACACACCTTCACATACGCCCCGAAGCAATACAACCCGTTCTACGGCCTTCCGTTCGCCTATGCCGAAGCCAAAGGCTATTATTACAACCTCCCGCAGACCGAGCATGTGGAGACATACGTGGCCGGTTCGCTTTCGAAGGTGGTGGACTACACCTACAGCTACGACGGGGTGAACTATTTGAACGACAAAGGCTATCCGCGCGAGTTCGTGACCCGTTCCTCCGAAAACGGCAACATCCCGATCCATACCTATATTTTATATAAAAAGTAAGCAGTTGTGGTTGGCATGAAGTTCCATCAGGCGGGAAAGTTAATCATCTTCACCAGCATCACCACGATTGCGCTGGCGTCGGTATGCTATGTGCTTTTCCTGGCAAAGCTCTGGTGGGTGAATGTCATTTTCTTCGGCCTGATGCTGACACTCGGCGTGCTGATTGTCCGTTTCTTCCGCGTCCCGACCCGTGTCGTCAATGTGGTGGATGACGGGGCCCTCTCGCCGGCCGACGGCACCATCGTCTATGTGGGCCCGGCATTCGAACACGAATATTTCAAAGACGAGCGGCTGAAGATATCCGTCTTCATGTCTGTCAACAATGTCCATGTGAACAGCTACCCCATATCGGGTGAAATATCCTACACGGCCTACCATCCGGGCAAGTACCTGCTTGCGAAGCTCCCCAAGTCGTCCGTCGACAACGAGCATAACACCATCGTGGTCCGGAACAGCCGGACAGAGGTCCTGTTCCGCCAAATCGCAGGCTTTGTGGCCCGCCGCATCATCAGCTACCCAGAAGTGGGTGACGTTGTGGAGCAAGGCGAAGAGGTGGGCATGATCAAGTTCGGCTCTCGGGTGGACATATTCTTCCCCCTGTCGGCAACCCCTGCCGTCAGCAAAGGCGACAAGGTCGTCTCGAAGAAAACCGTCTTGGCCTATTTTTAATGTACAGTGTACAGTGTATAAAGTGCAGTGTATAATGTAACCGACTAATCCAATAACCGACCGACTGTTGAAACTAAGCGTTGTCATAGTGAACTACAACGTCTCAGCGTTCCTGGAACAGGCGCTGAACTCTGCCATGAAGGCGATGCAAGGCCTTGAGGGGGAGGTCTTTGTGGTGGACAACCATTCGGTGGACAACTCCGTGGCGATGGTGAGGGCCAAGTTCCCTCAAGTGAAACTGATCGAGAACCAGGACAACGTGGGGTTCGCGAAAGCCAACAACCAGGCTATCCGAATTTCCACCGGCGAGTATGTGCTGCTACTCAACCCCGACACGCTGGTGGAGGAGGACACTTTCCGGAAGTGCGTCGATTTCATGGACAAGACCCCCGATTGCGGCGGCCTTGGCGTGAAAATGGTGGACGGCCAGGGGCGTTTCCTGCCCGAGTCAAAACGCGGCATCCCTTATCCGAGAGCCTCTTTCTACAAGCTCTTCGGGTTGTCGAAACTCTTCCCCAAGTCCAAGAAGTTCGGGGCCTACCACGCCACCTACATCGGAGAGGACGAGACCCACGAGGTGGAGGTGCTGGCGGGCGCGTTCATGATGATGCGTCGGTCCGTACTCGACAAGGTGGGGCTCCTGGACGAGGACTATTTCATGTATGGCGAGGATATAGACCTGTCGTACCGGATTCTGAAGGGGGGATACAAGAACTATTATTTCCCGCAGACGCGCATCATCCACTACAAGGGTGAGAGTACCAAGAAGGGAAGCCTCAACTATGTCTATATCTTCTACAAGGCGATGCAGATTTTCGCGCGGAAGCACTTCTCGGCAGGCAATGCCCGCGTCTTCAACGTCGCCATTGACGCCGCCATCTGGCTGCGAGCGTCCCTTGCTGCCGCAAAGCGCATCATTGGGCGGATACTGCTCCCCTTGGCGGACTTTCTCCTGATATACGCCGGCTACGTGGCGCTATCCAAGTATTGGGAACATACCGTACTCTTCCAACGGAACTCCTTTTTCCCGGACTACTACTTCTACGCCGTCCTTCCCGGCTACACCCTGCTGTGCCAGCTCTCGATATGGCTGAGCGGTGGCTATGCGAAGCCGGTGAACCGCTCGCGCCTGAACCGGGGCATAGTCATCGGCCTGGTTGTCATCTTGCTGGTTTATGCCCTGTTGCCCGAGACCATGCGCTTCTCCCGCGCGGTGGTCGTCCTCGGGGCTGTCTGGGCGCTCTTCATCGTCAACGCACTGCGCCATCTGCTCGCCAAGACCAATCTCCTGGAGGTCGAAAGCCACCGTCTTGGCCGGCGCATCGCCATCGTGGGCGGTCCGCAGGAATGTGAGCGCGTGCTCGGGATGGTCCTCTCTGTGAGCACAACGAGGGAGTTCGTAGGCCTGATATCAACTCAACAGGTTGAAAACGAGGGCCAGAAATTTATCGGGACCATCCGTGACCTGCCTGAGTTGCTGACCATCTACCGGGTTAGCGAGGTGATTTTCTGTGCCAAGGATATCCCGGCCGACCATATCATAGACTGGATGAACCGCCTGCAGGAAATGCAACTGGAGTTCAAAATCGTTCCTGAGGACAGCCTTTCGCTCATAGGCAGCAACTCCATCTTCACAGCCGACGACCTCTACGCGATTCCGGTTCAGTCAGTGTTCCAGAAGCGCTACCGCCGCCAGAAGCGGGTGTTCGATGTCGTGTGCGCAACGCTGCTGCTGCTGTTCCTCGGCATTGACATCTGGTTTGTGAAGAGTAGGGGAGACTTCGTGAAAAACCTGTTTGCCGTGCTGCTCGGCCGGAAGAGTTGGGTGGGGGTGCGCTCTGCCGCCTCGGATGCGTCAACGTTACTGCCAGGTGTGCTGCATCCCGCCGATGCCTATCCGGGGAGCCGCTTCTCCGACGAGATGCTCTCATGCCTTGAGGAACTCTATCTTCGCGACTACAGTGTCCACACCGACCTGGCGATTATGGCGAAGGGGTTTCGCGAACTGGGACGGTAAAGACAGGGCAATTTGCGCTCACAAAAAAAAGTGTATCTTTGCGGCCTTGTAAAAAAAATCAGGAACCTATTGTGAAAAAGGAGAATAACGTATTGGCTGAGGACACTTTGGTGGTGACGGGGGCCCGGGAGAACAACCTCAAGAACGTGTCGCTGGCCATCCCGCAGCAACAACTGGTGGTAATCACCGGCCTCAGCGGCAGTGGCAAGTCCTCGCTGGCTTTCGACACGATCTACGCTGAGGGGCAGCGCCGCTACATGGAGACCTATTCAGCCTATGCCCGGCACTTCATCGGCAATATGGAACACCCCGATGTCGACAAGATTTCCGGCCTGAACCCCGTGATTTCCATTGAACAAAAGACCGTCAACAAAAACCCGCGATCCACCGTGGGGACGGTCACGGAGGTCTATGACTTCCTGCGCCTTCTCTTCGCGCGTGTTGCCGACGCATACTCCTACAACACCGAGGAGAAGATGGTGCACTATTCCGAGAAAGAACTCATCGACCTCGTGCTGACCCGATACAAAGGCACCTCCATCACCCTCCTCGCCCCCGTGGTGAAACGGCGCAAGGGCCACTACCGTGAGCTTTTCGAGAACATACGCAAGCAGGGCTTCACCCGTGTGCGCATCGACGGGGTGATGAAACCCCTCATGGCGGGCATGCAGGTCGACCGCTATAAAATCCACGACATCGAACTCTCCATCGACAATCTCACCGTGTCGGACTATTCGCAGAAACGGTTAGCCAACAGCGTACAAATTGCCATGAAGTACGGCAAAGGTGCGCTCATGATCCTCAATAACGACACCAAGGAGGTGAAGAACTACAGCAAGTTCCTGATGTGCCCCACCACGGGAATCTCCTATCCGGAACCGGAACCGAACACCTTCTCTTTCAACTCCCCTTACGGCGCCTGCGAGTACTGCAACGGTTTGGGCAGCATCACCGAGATTGACATCGACAAGGTGATTCCCGACAAGGGGAAGTCCATCAAGGCCGGAGGTATCGCCATTCTTGGAGAATACAAGAACACGCTGCTGTTCAGGACCTTGGATGCATTGGCCGAGAAATATGGATTCTCCCTTTCCGATCCGATCAAGAAGCTGACCGAGCAGCAGCTGAATGCGGTGCTGTACGGCACGACAGAAATCCTGCACGTGAAGCGCGAGGTGGCCGGACTGTCGCCGATGCGTAAAACTTTCGAGGGCGTGGTGAATTACCTGGGCAACCTCAATGAGGAAAGCATGCCCGCATCGTTCCGCAAGTGGATTTCGCAGTTCGTGAACACCATCCCGTGCCCGCACTGCCATGGGGCGCGCCTCCGCACCGAATCCCTGCACTTCCGGATTCTGGACAAGAACATCGCCCAGCTGGCCCACATGGACCTGACGGAGCTGCTGGCGTGGTGCAAGGCCCTGCCCGCGCACCTCGAACCCGCCCGAAAGCACATCGCCTCCGAAATCCTCCGCGAAATCACCTTCCGTCTGGAGTTCCTGTGCGATGTGGGCGTGCAGTACCTCTCCCTTGACCGCTCCTCCGGATCCCTCTCCGGCGGCGAAGCCCAACGCATCCGACTTGCCACCCAGATCAGCTCCCAGCTTGTCAACGTGATGTACATCCTCGACGAACCGAGCATCGGGCTGCACCAGCGCGACAACCACTACCTCATCGAGTCGCTTCGGCGCCTGCGCGACATGGGCAACTCCGTGATCGTGGTCGAGCACGACCGCGACATGATGAAGGCCGCCGACTATATCGTGGACGTGGGCCCTGCGGCGGGGGCGAACGGCGGGGAGATTGTCGCGGCCGGCACCTACAAGGAAATTCTCAAAAGCGGCTCCATGACCGCCGACTACCTCCGGGGGAAGAAGAAAATCAAAGTGCCGAAGACGCGCCGCAAGGGCAACGGGGAGTGGCTCACCATCGTGGGGGCCAGCGGCAACAACCTCAAAAACGTGACCGCAGAGTTCCCTCTGGGCACCCTTATTTGCGTCACCGGCGTCTCAGGAAGCGGCAAGTCAACGCTCATCAACGAGACTCTCTATCCCATCGTGAACCAATATATCTACCGCGCCGAAAAGAAACCGCTCCCATACAGGGACATCGCGGGCTTGGAACATGTCAACAAAATCATTGACATCAACCAGCAGCCTATTGGGCGAACCCCGCGCTCCAACCCGGCCACCTACGTGGGGGTCTTCGACGACATCCGCAAACTCTTCACCCAGATGCCCGAGTCCAAAATCCGCGGGTACAAGCCCGGCCGATTCTCCTTCAACGTGACCGGCGGCCGTTGCGAAGAGTGCAAGGGCGCGGGTGTGAAGACCATTGAGATGAACTTCCTGCCCGATGTCTATGTCACCTGCGACAAGTGCGGCGGCAAGCGCTACAACGACGAGACCCTGGAGATCCGCTACAAAGGAAAATCCATCAACGATGTCCTGGAGATGGACATCCACCAGGCCATCGAGTTCTTCGAGAACATCCCGAACATCGTGCGCGAACTCAAGACCATGGACGACGTGGGGCTTGGCTACCTGAAGCTGGGACAGCCCTCCACGACTCTCTCCGGCGGCGAGGCGCAGCGCATCAAGTTGGCTTCCGAACTCTCCAAGAAGGATACCGGTAGTACACTGTACATTCTGGACGAACCCACCACGGGACTGCACTTCCATGACATCGCCATTCTGATGGACGTGCTCAACCGCCTTGTCGAGAAAGGCAACACCGTCATAGTGATCGAACACAACATGGACGTCATCAAGATGGCGGACTGGATTATCGACATGGGACCCGACGGCGGCCGAAACGGCGGCGAGATCGTGGCCGTCGGCACTCCTGAGGAAATCGTGCGCCAGGGCGTGGGCTTCACCGCGAAATTCCTCGCGAAAGAGTTGTAAAAGACGGGTATCCCAGTATCCATCCCTCTCGAAAAAATCCCATCCGGCAAAGAATCCCTTTTGTCGGCCGTATTCGTATTTTGTTTATATTTGCCATTTATAGCAAAATTGGGAAAAATAAACATTAAATACTTATGAATCATAGAAATAGCGATTATCTTTTCGAGACATCCTGGGAAATATGCAACAAGGTGGGCGGCATCTATACCGTACTCTCCACCAAAGCGGCCACCGTGGTCAACAGCTACCACGACCAGTACATCTGCATCGGCCCTGACATTTCCAAAGAATATAATGACGATTTTGTGGAGGATCCATCCCTTTTCAAGAACTGGCGCGACATCGTGGCCCGCGACGGGCTCAAGGTGCGCATCGGCCGTTGGCAGATTGTGGGTTCGCCTGTGGTCTTCCTCGTTGATTTCACCAGCTTTTTCGAGAAGAAGAACGAGATTCTGACCAAATTCTGGCTGCGCTACCAGTTGGATTCTATTTCCGGGCAGTGGGACTACATCGAGCCCGCGCTTTTCGGCTATGCCGCTGGCCGCGTCATCGAGAGCTTCTACAACTTCTACTGCAGCTCCATGGACAAGATTGTGGCTCAGTTCCACGAATGGATGACGGGTACGGGTATCCTCTACCTGGAGTCCGTGACGCCGCAGATTGCGACCGTCTTCACGACCCATGCGACCGTCCTCGGCCGCTGCATCGCCGGGAACGGGCTGCCGCTGTACGGGAACACGTCCCAGTACAACCCCTTCGACACGGCTGCGCGTTTCGGCGTGCAGTCCAAGTTCTCCCTGGAGTCCCTGTCCGCAAAAATCGCCGACGCCTACACCACGGTGAGCGAGATCACCAACCGTGAGTGCGCCGCCTTCTTCGAGCGGCCCGCCGACGTGATTACCATCAACGGCTTTGAAAACGCCTTTGTGCCGCAAGGGGAGGAGTTCGCCCGCAAGCGCAAGGCGGCACGTGAACGCCTGCTGCAGGTGGCCTCCACCTTGGTTCAGACCCAGATCACCGACGACGCCCTCTTGGTCATCAACAGTGGGCGCTACGAGTTCAAAAACAAGGGCATTGACGTCTTCGTCAAGAGCTTGGCGAAAGTCGCTGAGGCCAATCCGGACCGCACCATCGTGGCTTTCATCACAGTCCCTGCCGGGCACAGCGGCCGCAACGAGGAAATTGCCGCGCAGATGACCCAGCCGGTGAGCGGGATCCCCATGTCGGACCGCTTTGTGACCCACGTGTTGCACGACCCGCAGCACGATCCGATCCTCAATGAATTGAACAACAACGGCCTGCATAATTCCCCCGAGCAAAACGTCAAGATCGTCTATGCTCCGGTTTACTTGGACGGCGGGGACGGCATCTTCAACATGAAATATTACGACCTGCTGATCGGCTTTGACCTTTCGGTGTTCCCTTCCTATTACGAGCCGTGGGGATACACTCCGTTGGAGAGCATCGCTTTCGGCATCCCGACCATCACGACTTCGCTTGCGGGTTTCGGTGCCTGGGTGCAGGAGCACTTCACGCAACAGGAGAGCGTGTGCGTGATCCCGCGCACGGACGACAACGACCAAGAGGTGGTGGACGCCATCGCCGAACGGGTGATGTACTACAGCCGCTGCACCGCCCAGGCAATGGAGGGTATCCGCACCGTGGCCATGGGTATCGCTGAGAAGGCCCTGTGGATGCACCTCTTCGCCAACTACGAGAAAGCCTACGACATCGCACTGGCCAAGAGTGCCGAACGTTACACCCTCTATCAGAACAAGACCTCCAACGTGGGGCTGATGGAGCAAGAACTTCAGGTCGAGCAGCCCGACTGGCACCGCATCTCGGTGAAGTCGCACCTGCCTAAACCGCTCATCCTCCTGGAGAAATTGTCGGAGAATTTGTGGTGGAGTTGGACCTACGAGGCCCGTGAGCTTTTCGAGGAGATCGCCGGCCCGGCACTGTGGAAAGCCTGCGAGGAGAACCCGGTCTTCATGCTTCAGCAGCTTCCGTACGAACGGATGGAGAACTTCGCCCAGAACGAGTCCTATATCCACAGGCTGCACGCTGTTTACGACCGATTCAAAGCTTATATGGAGGAGCCGCGCACCCGTGACGAGGAACGCGTCGCCTATTTCAGCATGGAGTTCGGCATCAGCAACGAGTTGAAGATCTTCTCCGGCGGTTTGGGCATGTTGGCGGGCGACTACCTCAAAGAGGCGAGCGACTGCAACGTGAACATGCTCGGGGTGGGGCTTCTCTACCGCTACGGATACTTCCAGCAGCAGATCTCCGCTTATGGCGAGCAAGTAAACCTCTACCCGCCGCAGAGCTTCTCCAAACTGCCCCTCAAGCCTTATAAGGACGAGACTGGCAACTGGCTCACCATCAGCGTCCCCATGCCCGGCCGCACCCTCTATGCACGCATTTGGAGGGTCGATGTGGGGCGCATTCCGCTCTACCTGCTCGACACCGACTTCGACAAGAACTGGCAGGAGGACCGTGGCGTGACCGCCACCCTCTATGGCGGCGATGTCGAGAACCGGCTGAAGCAGGAGATCCTGCTCGGCATCGGCGGCGTGCGCATGCTCAAGGCCGTCGGCGAAACCCCGTCCATCTTCCACCTCAACGAGGGCCACGCGGCCTTCCTGAACCTGGAACGCATCCTGCAAGTGATGCAGGCCGAGCATGTCAACCGGCAAGTGGCCATAGAACTCGTGAAGTCCTCGTCACTGTACACCACCCACACCCCAGTCCCCGCAGGGCACGACGCCTTCACCGAGGACCTGATGCGAACCTATTTCGCCACCTACTCGCAACAATTCAACGTCAGCTGGGAGACCTTCATGGGCTACGGCCGCAAACACGACAGTGACACTTTCGACAAGTTCTCGATGAGCATCCTCGCATGCCGTTTCTCTCAGGAAATCAACGGAGTGAGCCGCATCCACGGTCGCGTGTCGCAGGAAATGTTCGCCGACCTCTACGAGGGGCGCTTCGCCGAGGAGTCGCACATCGGTTATGTGACGAACGGCGTCCATTACCCCACATGGGCACACAAAAAATGGCAGCAACTCCATCGCCGCGTGTTCGGGGATGACTTCACCAAGGACATCTCCAACCCGATAGTGTGGAAAAAGATCGAGTCTGTTCCCGACGCCGAAATCTGGAACATGAAGCAGGAACTCCGCCAGGAGATGATGGCCGCCATCCGTTCCTTGCTGGACGAACAGATGCGCACGCGCAACGAGTCACCTGCACTGATCGACGCCACGCTCCGCACATTGCGTGACGATGTGCTGACCATCGGTTTCGCCCGCCGCTTCGCCACCTACAAGCGCGCATACCTGCTCTTCATGAACGAGCAGAAACTCAAAGCACTGCTCAACAATCCCGAAAAACCTGTGCAATTTATCTTTGCGGGCAAAGCACATCCGCACGACAAGGCCGGACAGGACCTTATCAAACGCATCATCGAATTGAGCCGCAAACCGGATTTCGTCGGCAAAATCGTCTTCGTGGAGAACTACAACATGATCTTGGCCAAGAAACTGGTCTCGGGGTGCGATGTCTGGATGAACACCCCGACTCGTCCCTTGGAGGCTTCCGGCACCAGCGGCGAAAAGGCCGTGATGAACGGCGTGCTCAACCTGAGCGTTCTCGACGGCTGGTGGGCAGAAGGCTATGTCCCCGGCGCCGGCTGGGCCCTCCAGGAACAGATCACCTATCAGGATAACCGCATGCAGGACGAACTCGACGCCGAGACATTGTACAATATAATCAACGAGACGATCACGGAGTCCTTCTACACCCGCGACAACCAAGGCGTCCCCGCCGCTTGGGTGGAAATGATGAAGAAATGCTTTACCCAAATATCCCCTCATTTCACAATGAAACGCCAGCTCGACGATTACTACCGCAAATTCTACCACAAACTGATGAACCGCCACAAACTTCTGAGCAAGAACGACAATGAGAACGTCAAAGTGCTCCTCAAATGGAAGGAGAACGTCCTCTCCTGCTGGAACGACATCCGATGCCTTGATGTCGAATACCAGAAGACCGACAAGAACACCTACAGCGTGGGCGACCACCTGCATTGCCGCCTGCGGATGCAGCTGGGCGGCCTGCGCCCAAAAGATGTGAAAATCGAGATGGTCTTCATCACCGCCGAGAGTCATGATCAAAAACAGAAGCTGGAGTTCCGCGAAACCTTCCTCTTCGAGGCTGAACACGACGGTATCTGCTCGTTCGTCTGCGAGAAGGTTGCACGCAGGGTCGGCATCTGGGACTGCGCCATACGCGTGATCCCCAACCACGAACTCCTCCCGCATGACCAGGATTTCAACATCGTAAGGTGGCTTTAGCGGTTGGTGGCAGGTTTCGATTCTTCTATTGGCTTCAACATGAACCCGTCTCGCATGGCATTTTGGCTAAAGGAGTTTGCCGCTTGTCCGACGGTGGTCGTGGCGAACGGCGAGGTGCCTTCCTCCGAATTGTCGTTGAATATCCTGAAAACCCGGAAGCGTGTCGTCTGTTGCGACGGCGCGCTTCAAAAGTTGTTGTCCGTCAATATCATACCGGATTTGGTGGTTGGTGACGGGGATTCCATGCACGGACAATTGTCGGATTCCATAACAGATTCGGACACCCCTGATGAGGATTCGGTTTGTCGCGTCTGTGCCGAAGGTCACCAAATTCCCTATTACCCCGACAAGAGCGAGGAATACAACGACCTCCAAAAGGCGTTAAAACATTGCATGGCAAACGGATACAACGATGTGTTGCTGTTGGGGTGCGGCGGTTTGCGGGAGGACCACTTCATCGCGAACCTGAGCATCCTGGTGATGTATTCCGCGTGGATCCGGCTGGCAATGCTGACAGAACATGGGGTTTTTGATATCATTAGGGGAGAGGGACGCTTGAACGCCTTCCCCGGAATGCAAGTCTCCGTGTTTCCCCGCAATCCCAAGATTCCCATCACCTTTGAGGGACTCAAATACCCGGTCCAGGACCGCTGTTTCACTTGGCTGTGGGAGGGAAGCCTGAACGAGGCGGTAGGGGAGAGCTTCACCGTCCGCACCCCGGAACAGGGCATGTCCACTCCTTCGGCACTGGTGTACCGCACGCTCCAGCCATCTTCATGATTCTGTTGCGCGTGTCGAAAAAAAATGTACTTTTGCCGCCTCGAATTGCGGATGTGGCGTAATGGTAGCCGCGCCAGACTTAGGATCTGGTGGCGAAAGCCGTGGGGGTTCGAGTCCCCCCATCCGCACAGTCATTCAGAATTATGAATTTTGAATGAATCGTGATGCTTTTTTGTAAGGTTTTTATTATTTTTTTTATACTGAACAATGGGGCTTGACTTGATTCGGCAACAAGCAGATGCGCTGAAAGATGTTGTTGATATTCAAATTAGTGATGGTCAAGATGTCATCACATTCGGTAGGGTAGGGCGCGAGATCTGGAAACATGCGGTGCCGGCTGTGCTGGTATCCGTCTCCGCCATTGCATACGGATGCCTCCACCCGGCTGTCGTGACAATCGTCTTGTCCGTTTTGGTCACGGCGGCAGCCTGCGCGTATATCGCCGGACTGTGCCGCAAGGTCTCCGTGAACATCGCGCAAAAGACTCTTGTAATCTCCCTGTTTAACATAATATTTTCAAAACTCCCTTTTTCGGAGTATCGTGGTCCGCTGGTCTATATGCTCACGTTGAACAGTAGGGAACCTTCGCCGAAGGAGTTCTGCGTGAAGTTCCGGCACAACGGCCGGCGCAAGGAGGTCTCTGTCGCCAACCTCACCGACGGCAACGGACCCGCCGCAAAGGCACAGCTCGTCCTTATCCTGAAACTCTGGCATCACCTTGAAGATCTCATGGAAACGGACGAGTTCGACACGGAATTCCAGATGTCCGCGCGCAACGCCATCCATGCCTGAAACTACCGCTGGTATCTTTATCCACAAATCCCGTTATCCGTGAAACTATACGCCTCGCCCTCGAATTTTCAATTCTCAGCGCGATATTGTCCCGGCCTCCAATCAGCCTTACGAATGTCTTATAATTTATATTATGTTAAATAGAATAGGCCGTGCGCACTATTGAGAGATTTGTTATCTTTGCGGCATGAAAATTACCGATAGACAATGAAGGGGCTAATCACCAAATCCACAGGCAGCTGGTACGCTGTGTTGGACGAGACGACCGGATCTCGTCTGGAATGCAGGCTGCGCGGGCAGTTCCGCATACACGGCATCAAGAACACGAACCCCGTGGTTGTCGGCGACCGTGTGGAATATGAGATCGAGAGCGACGGCTCCGGGGTTATCACCCGCATCGCGCCGCGGAAAAACTATATAGAGAGAAAATCCACCAACCTGTCGAAAATCCGGCATCTTATTGCGGCAAACATCGACTTGGCATTCCTGGTCATCACACTACGCGAACCCAGGACCTCCCTTGGCTTCATCGATCGTTTTCTGGTGGCAGCAGAAGGATTTCGGATACCTACATGCTTGGTATTCAACAAGATGGATCTATATGACAAATCTGAGTTGGACGTTGTTGACGAACTTACAGGGATTTACGAGCGTATAGGCTACCGATGTATCCGGACATCTGCGGTGGACAAAGTCGGCATAGAGACGCTTCGCGGGATGGTAAGTGGCAATGTGTGCCTTTTCAGCGGCCATTCAGGAACAGGTAAATCCGCCATAATCAGTGCGATAGACCCGACTCTCAATTTGCGGACAGGCGACATCTCGCACGTTCACAACAAAGGGAAGCACACCACCACTTTTGCGGAGATGTTTCCGCTGGCGGGCGGGCACATGGTTGACACCCCCGGCATCAAGGAGTTTGGCCTCATCCAATACTCGAAAGAGGAGATTCGCGACTATTTTCCGGAAATCCGCGCTTACAACAACTGTTGCAGATTCGACGATTGTAGCCACACGCACGAACCCGGCTGCAAAGTGCAGGAAGCAGTGGAAAACGGCGAAATCGCTCCCTCACGATACTTGAATTACATCGCTATCCTGGAAGCTGATGACATGAAACTCGCCGACTGGGAATTGCGATAGCCAATAGTCGGCGGAGGCTAAATATTCGTATAGATTTCGAAACTGTGGTCATCATAGAAGAAGATGATCTTCTGAAGCTTCCGCTCGTTGCCGTTCGGATGCCGTTCGCGCCTGATGACGCTTACCTGCTGACGGTTTTCCTGCGTCCTTTTCGGTCGAACCGGCTGTTGCGGAATACGGCGTGAAGACTCCGCTACAGCGGCTTTGGGCGACTTGCTTGTCAGCACTTCCACATCGGGTACCGCATCTGCCTCCAGCTCATTTCCGGGTACTTCAGGGTATATTGCGGATGCCTCCTCGACGGCAACCTCTTCAGATTCGTCACGAATTTCATATTCGCCGAAGAGATCGATCTGCTGGTTCTTTTTGGAATTTTCGCTCTCATACTGTTGTCCGCTATCAAGGTCGGATGGACTTTCCGGCATTTCAACAACAGCCGACTCCCCTATCCCGTCTTCTTCCGGACGAATCATTTTCCCCATTCCCATGATCAACCACTCTGTTGAGATTTCTGGAAATTTTGCCAAAATCTTGCGGCTCACATCCAAACTTGGCTGATTACGTCCTGTTAACAGATGTGTCAGCCCAGAACGGCTTATTCCAATTGTATCTGCAAACTCAGTCGTTGATAATTGTGAATAGTCAATCACTTTTCGAATACGTTCTATCATAATATTTATATTTGTATCATAAACTAAAAGACACACTCGTACAATACTAAGGTCGAATATGTAACATTGTTATACGTGTATATTGTGGATTTGTTACAAAAAGACGGCTCCGTTCACACTTATCCACACCACTACCCTCCAAAACCCTATTGTTTATAACATATTAAATCAAAACATTAGATAATATTGTATAATACACATATAATCAATTATTTTTAATTTAAAACTATGGCTTTTCCGGAATTGTTGAGCAAACAGAGGCTATTACTTCCATAACTTATTTATATAACATCTATATATAGCTGTTATATAAAATATTATATCTGCTAATATTGCAAACAAACAAGTCCTGGCAATGCGACTGTAAGCTGTAAAAAGTCCAGTCCACCACCCGTGCTTTTTTTGTCGTCCTGCTTTGATGTGAGGTACAAACGTATCACGACGATTGTAACATTTGGGAATTGTGACGAAGTCGGGTTTATACAAATGTATCATATAAGAGTTGCCGTGATACGTATGCGTGTTACAGTTGTAAACCACAAAGCGCGTCTTATGATGCATTTGTAACACGCGTGTTTTCATAGCATGCCACGTATTGTTACAAATGTAAACAACCGTTTGTTGTGTGCTTTGTGTGGGTAAAATGTCAAAATCGTAAAATGACGGGGTGTTGACAAAAAGGTCTCGGATTTTGAATTCTGAACAAGATAAAAGACTACTTTTGCCGCCGTTTTCAAAAGGGGAGATTATCCCGCTCCCCCATTCTATTTAGTCATTAATATAATGTTCAGACATGAAAGGATTATACACGTTTCTGCTTTTGACTTGTTCAAATGTCTTCATGACGTTTGCCTGGTACAGCCACCTCCATTTGCAGAAGACCGCCTGGTTCGGCAAGCTTTCCCTGCCGATGGTGATTTTGTTCAGCTGGGGCATTGCTCTGTTTGAATACTGTTTCATGGTGCCGGCGAACCGTATCGGCTACATTGACAACGGTGGGCCGTTCAATCTCTGGCAGCTGAAGGTAATCCAGGAGTTCGTCTCTCTGACCGTCTTCACGCTCATCACGGTATTTGTTTTCAAGAGTGAGTCGCTGCGGTTGAACCACATTATCGGGTTCTGCCTCCTGATACTGGCGGTCTATTTCATATTCAAGAAATAGGGCGCGGTGCTTGTTTTCCAGGCTGCGATTTTTTTTTCTCGCGGGTGTACAATAATTTTAACGATTTTTCGTTAAAAAGCCGTTTTGACAAGTTTATCACCAAATAGAATTGCCGATGGATAAAAATTATACCCCTGTGACAAAAAAGACAACCAAAAGGGAGAAGCCTTCGAGAAGGATTATCGAAAACATTCTCAACTACTCCAAATCCCTGAGTGTGATGGCGGGCATTGCGTCTCAGCCGTTGCTTTTCGTCAACAACTAACCCTTGCGGAAGGAAGACATGCCTCATCGTGCCATTATCGGGTTGGGCAGCAACCAGGGCAACCGCGCGTTCTACCTGCGGATAGCGAGGATTCTCATAGCTTGGGATGCCGGTGTTGTGTCACGGGCTTCCTCTGTCATTGAGACCCCTTCGTGGGGGTTCGACTCCGACCCGTTCCTGAACCAGGTGGTGGTGGTGGAGACCGCCCTCGCGCCGTTGGAGCTGCTTGACGTGTTGCAGTCGATCGAGCGAAAGTTAGGGCGCACGCAGAAGAGTTTCCTGCAGGACGGGAAGCCGGTGTATCATGCGAGAACCATAGACTTGGACATCCTGGACTACGACGGGATCCGCTACAAGGACGACCGTCTCACGCTGCCGCACCCGCATATTGCCGAGCGCGAGTTCGTCATGGCGCCGTTACGGGAACTGAACATCAACCTGACCGACAACCATGAAGATCCCGTATAACTATGTCGTTGTGGAGGGTTGCATTGGGGCCGGGAAGACCACCCTATCCACTATGCTGGCCCGCGACCTGAACGCCGAGCTGGTGCTGGAGCGCTTTGCCGACAACCCGTTTCTGGAAAAATTCTACAAGGACCCCGAGCACTACGCCTTCCCGGTTGAGATGACATTCCTGATGGACCGGTACCAGCAGCTCAAGGGGCTGCTTTCGGCGCGCGACCTCTTCACCGACTTCGTCATCGGCGACTATTTCATCGACAAATGCCTCCTGTTCTCCAAGAACAACCTCACCACGGACGAGTTCTCGCTATTCAAGAAGGTGTTCGACGCGGTGGCCGGATTCCTTCCCAAGCCCGACCTCATCCTCTACCTGTACACCACTCCCGACCGGCTGCTCCAGCAGATAGCCAAGCGGAACCGAGACTTCGAGAAGGATATCACGGCTGAATATCTCTCCGGCATCCAGGAGAAATATCTGACCTACTTCAAGGAGAACCCCCAGGTCCCCATCCTCCTTCTCGACATCGGGAATGTTGATTTTGTACAGGAACAGAGTGATTACCAGTTGATTAAGGAACTTCTCTTCCGCTCCTACGACCCCGGCATACACCGTGTGCTTTTTTAGTCCACAATGCTGTATTGAAAATTATTTTCCACAAACGGACAATCGTAGTCGTTTTTTTACTATTTTTGCAAGAATTTTCTAAATAGAGGCATTAAACAAAAAAGTTATATAACGTTATGAATATTAGAAGGTTATTCGCAACATTACTGGCAATCGTAGTGGTGGTATTAGCCATTTTTGCCGCGCGCAGCATCATGCGCCCTGAAAAATTCAAATCCGTCTATCAACTCCGCAAGGAAGCCAACGTGCAGAACCTGCTGGCTATCCGCAGCGCACAGGCCGTTTACAAGAACGTGAACAAAGTCTATGCCGATGACATCGACAAGCTGGTCGATTTCGTCAACAACGGGACCGTGCAGATTGAAAAGAACGTGGGCAACTTCCCCGACACCATGAGCGAGGCGCAGGCCTTCAAGTTGGGGCTCATCCACAAGGAGGTGGTCACTGTGCCCGCCATCGAGAAAATCCTCGACATCGACCACAAAATCCCGAAGGAGAATTTCAAGAACTTCCAATACATCCCCTTCTCCGGCAAGACCAAAAAGTACGAGATCCAGGTCGACTCCCTCTCCAGCAAGACCTACACCGTGCCGGTTTACCGCATCGAAGTCTCTTTGGACGACATCCTCATCAACATGGACAAGTCCATAACCCCCGAGAATGCCGGTGTCCTCACGAAGCTTTGGAACAAGATTTTCTATAACGATTTGTCAACAGAAGCCCAATACCGCGAACAGTACGACCCGCTGACCATGGGTTCTCTGACCGAAGCCTCCACGGCCGGCAGTTGGGAGTAATACCGCTTATGAATCCGATATTCAAGAAATATTACGGGAAATCCATTCGCATAGCGCCGGATGGATTTTCGTTTTTTAGGCATTCGGGTGAACGGCTGGATGTCAAGACATTCCCCGCTTCCTCCAACGCCTTGATCACCACCGAGGCGCCGGGCTTCTTCCAGCCTGGCGACCATGTCTCCGTCATCGCCGCCCGGCACGTCCCCATTCTGGTGCCCTCCGAACTGCATGACCCCGACAAGAACCGCGAATACCTCGACCTCCAGTTCGACACCTCCAGCATCGGAGGCGTTTTCGCCGACACGGCCGGCGATTACAAAGCCGTCTACTCCCTGCCTAAAAATGTGACGGACACCCTGTCGCGTCTCCCCTACCCCTATGAAGTGACGGCGGAGACCACCCTGTTCTACCGCTTCCTCTCCGAATCGAATGCCGAATCCGCCCTTCTCGTGGCTCCGAACCCGACATTCACCGACATCGTGGCCGTCCACAAGGGTGCGCTGGCCTTCATGAACAGGTTCCACCTGACCGAGCCGGCCGACACATTATATTATATATGCAATATCCTGACACAGTTCAACCTCCGTCAACCCGTAATTTTCCAGCTTGCCTATGCCGGGGAAAACAGGAAGCTGACCCAGCTGTTGAAATCGTGTAAATTGAAAACCGAAGTCTTGCAGTCATGAGAATCATCAGTGGAAAAAACAGGGGCCGGCACATCGTCGCACCGGGAAACCTCCCCGTCCGCCCCACCATGGACATGGGCAAGGAGAGCCTTTTCAACATCCTGAACAACTACTTCTATCTGGATAACGTCAGGGTTCTGGATCTCTTCGCAGGCACGGGGAACCTCACCTACGAGTTCGCCTCGCGCGGTGCCATCTCCGTAGTGTCTGTTGACGAGAACCCTCTTTGTACCAGATTTATACAGAAGACTGTCGACCAGCTGCACTATAACGACCAGGTGACAGTGGTCAGGCAGGACGCCTTCGCCTACACGGCCTCATGCCGCCAGCAGTTCAACATCATCTTCGCCGATCCACCGTACGACCTCCCCGACATCGGGAAAATCATCGACAACGTGTTCGGCAACAACCTGCTGCTGCCAGACGGTTGGCTCGTCATGGAGCATTCCATAGCGCACGACTTCTCGGGGCATCCCAAATTCTACGATCACCGGCGCTACGGGAAACTCCATTTTTCCTTTTTTGTGAACATGACCGAAGAAGAAAGCGGGGTGAATGATGGAGAATGAGAAAAGATACCTGATAGTGGGGCTTGGCAATGCCGAACAGCAATATGCGGGCACCCGCCACAATTACGGCTTCGAAGTGGCCAACGCCGTGGCAAAGGCTTTCAAGGCAACCTTCACGCCCGGCCGCCTGGCTTACGTGGCCCGGGCTTCTTTCAAAGGGCGCGAGCTGGTCATCATCATGCCCACCACCTACATGAACCTCAGTGGCAAGGCTGTGAAACACTGGCTGGCGGAGGAGAACGTCTCTCTGGACCACTGTCTGGTGATCTACGATGACATTGACCTCCCCCTGGGCGTCTTCAAGCTGAAACCTAAAGGCGGCGGGGGTACCCACAACGGCATCGGGGACATCATCGAAACCTTAGGCCGCACGGACATCCCGAGAATGCGCTGCGGCATCGGGAAAAACTACGCCCAAGGCTATCAGGTCGATTATGTGCTCAGCCGTTTCTCCTCCGAAGAACTGAAACTGGTCGAACCGTGCATCGAGCGTGCCGTCAGCGCAGTGAAGTCGTTTGTCACGATTGGAATGCAGCGCACCATGAACCAGTTCAACACTGCCGAGACGGAACGGGCGAAAAGCATCGCCGAATCCAATACAGAATTATGACACCAAAAACATGCTGTTATGCGTAAACTGTTGACAATCATAGCACTATTGCTGGTTGCGAAAGCCATTCACGCCCAAAACTGGTACCAGGCAGGAATACGTGTCTCCACTCAGTTCCCCCTGGTGAGGGCCTATTCCGACGTTGACTACCTCTCCACTCTGAAAACTCCGCATATCGGAGGCTATTTCCGGGCAGGAAAATATGTATATGGGGAAGTGGGCCTGGGTTATCAATACTTCAAAAGCCGTTTCGATGTCTCTCTCTCCGACCCCGAACCTGTCAGCGACATGGTGGAGACCCGCTATCTCGTGATCCCTGTCAAAGCCGTGGGAAACGTGCAAATCACCAAGAAAATCGCGTTCCAGCCCTACGTGGGGATTCTTTACCAACCGCTGTTGAAAGTCACCGACAACATTTTGGGGTACAGCAAGCAGAATATAGAGAACCATTGGACACTACTGACCACGGGGTTCGATTTCCGCTTCGGATTCCTCACCCTTGGGGTCGACTATCGCTACTCTTTCCAATATTATTTCCGAGACAAGACCGGGAGAAAGCCCCAGTTCATCAGCATATCCGCTGGCGTCATATTCTAATCCGCTATGGATCAGTGAAAAAGAAATATCTGGGAAAGTTGTCGAGATAATGAAAAAAAGTGTATCTTTGCAGCCGAAAATGGCAGGGAGCTTAGCTCAGTTGGTTTAGAGCATCTGCCTTACAAGCAGAGGGTCACTAGTTCGAATCTAGTAGTTCCCACAAAAAAACGGACTTCCATCGAAGTCCGTTTTTTTTTCCGGAAAACAGCTCCACCCTACCGTAAACGGTCGGCGGAACGGACCAACGCCTCATCCTTCTTGATGAAGCGGTTCGCCATGAAAAGACACACCGCCTCTACGCAAATGAGAATCAACAAAGGAACCGTGTTGAAAGTAAACATGAAGCTTTCCATGCGGGCATTGAAGAATTTCTTGAAAACGATATCCGGACACACCCACAACATCAGCAATAGCGTAATAAGGAAGACAATCATGGTGATGGATACCACCTGCATCTGTTTTACCCTGTTCTTGAACATGAAAATAGCCACGCCGGAGAGTCCGGCGGTCAGGAATAGGCAGAAGGCAACGTAGTAGAGCCGAAGGACGGAAGCACCGTCCGGCACCATCTCCTTCAACGAAATGGAATTGTACACATATCGCGCCAAATCGGTGTCAACATAACCCAACGGCAAAAAAATGAGCACGATTGGAATGATGGCGGCAACCAAAAGAAAGATTGATTGAACTCTTTGAATCATAATGTTTTGTTTAATTTACTGAAAGGTTTTGTTTAAGGTGATAGAAGGCAATTTCGTACCTTTGCCAGAGGCACTTGCAGGATTTATATACGGTGTGAACTTCACCTTGACGTTTGATTCGGTGCCGTTCCCGTAGTCCATCAGATTGCGGGCAAAATTGACGACGTTCTTGGTATCGCCGTTCTTGAAAATGCTGTACAGGTCAAGGCTCAGCGGTACGTGTATCAGTGTTGTTGACTGAGGATTGATCAGGGTGGTCTTCGAGGCGTTGCTGCCATGTGCTATCGGGGAATCTTCCAGAAAGAGCTCGTAATCATACGCGCACAGCTTTGCGGGCGTGGCGGTTTCGTTCTTCGCGTTAACGTTCACATTACAGCCCACCTTGAAGTCCTTGTTCTTGATGGCTACAATGGCCTTCTGCAAGTCGGACCATTGTAAGTCGCTGACATTCTTTATGTTGCTCAGATTGATGCCAGCCCAGGTGATGTCACTGATATTCGCCAGACTGAACTTGCAATTGATCAGGTTGATGAGCTGTGCGATACCGCACCCGCCCATGAAAAGAAGCGTGGCGAATATTAGGACTATTGTTACGGTTTTCTTTAGAATCTTCATATTCTTTGGGTTATTATCCCGGGGAGCTGCGTTCGCCCCGGGTTGACTTGTGTCGGGCCAAGCGCCCTTGTGGATAACGTATGCCTTATGCATCGTGTATGACACGGCCGTCCTGAAGCACGATCTTGCGGTCTGACAACTGCGCCAGTTCCTCATTGTGTGTGACGATGAGGAAAGTCTGCTTGAAGGTATCCCTGAGGACGAAGAATAGGTCGTGGAGTTTGCGTGCGTTCTCTGTGTCGAGGTTGCCGGAGGGTTCATCGGCGAGGATCAGCTCGGGATTGTTCATCAG
Organism: uncultured Bacteroidales bacterium; assembly: GCA_946186495.1. Classification (GTDB taxonomy): domain Bacteria; phylum Bacteroidota; class Bacteroidia; order Bacteroidales; family WCHB1-69; genus F23-D06. The sequence continues at coordinate 86,720 of CAMHNQ010000001.1, read as the reverse complement.
GGCGCGTGCCACGGAGACGCGTTGCTGCTCACCACCTGACAATTGTGCGGGCTTGTGCCCTACCCTATCCGCAAGATTCAGGAAATCAAGCAGTTCTTTGGCCTTGGTGAAAGCCTCCCTGTGGGTTTTGCCTGCGATGAGCGCGGGCATAGCCACGTTCTCCAACGCGGTGAATTCCGGAAGGAGATGGTGGAACTGATAGACGAACCCGATATGGCGGTTGCGGAACTCCGCCAGTTTGTCGTCATTCAGCTGGTTAAGGTTCACCCCGTCAATGACCACTTCGCCTCCATCAGGTCTGTCTATCGTGCCGATAATGTGCAGCAAGGTGGACTTGCCGGCTCCGGACGGGCCGACGATCGTCACCACCTTGCTGCTCTCTATCGACAAGGAGACCTTCTTAAGGACTTGGAGATTGCCGTAGGATTTCTCGATTTCTTTGACCTCGATCATTAATCTATTCGCATCTACACAATTGTAGAGACGCAAAATGATGCGTCTCTACAACGGGGTTTTATCGTGATTATTTCTTCTCGATTTCAGCTGCGAGGCGGGTGGTCAACAGCGGCACGATTTTGTTCAGGTCGCCCACGATGCCAAGGTCGGAAACCGAAAAGATGGGGGCGAACTTGTCCTTGTTGACAGCGATGATGAAGTCTGACTCCTCCATGCCGGCCAGGTGCTGGATAGCACCGGAGATACCGAGGGCGAAATAGAGGTCGGGGCGCACAGTCTTGCCGGTCTGTCCCACCTGCCGGTCGTGGTCAATGATGCCGGCATCCACCATAGCGCGGGAGGAGGAGACCTCCGCGTTCGGGAAGACGTCGGCGAGGGCCTGCAGCTTCTCGAAACCTTCCTTGCAACCGACACCGCGGCCGCCGGAAACGAGGACCTTCGCGTCAGAGATGTCAACTTTGCCCTTGTCCACTTTCACATTCTCGACCATGCGGACGAGGAACTTGCTCTTGTCGAACTCAGGCTTGAAGGTGATGACATTGCCTTTTCGGTTGGTGTCGCGTTCCATTTTCTGCATCACGCCAGGGCGGACGGTGGACATCTGCGGGCGGTGATCCGTGCACATGATGGTGGCCATGAGGTTGCCGCCGAAAGCGGGACGGGTCATCATCAGCTCGCCCTCCTCGGAAATTTCCAGGCGGGTGCAGTCGGCGGTGAGGCCGGTGGTGAGGCGGGCAGCCAGACGGGGGCCGAGGTCACGGCCGATGGTCGTGGCGCCGATCATCAGGATGCTGGGTTTGAACTTGTTCACCACTTGGCAGATGGTCTGGGCGTATTGTTCTGTCAGATAATCTTTTAATTCGGGTTCATCAATGCAGATGACTTCATCGGCACCATATTCGATGAGCATTTGGGCATGTTTGGTAATGCCATGGCCAGGGAGAACGGCCACTACTTTCTCGTTCAAGATACCGGCCAGCTCATGGGCTTTGCCGAGCAACTCCAACGCAACAGATTGGATGACACCGTCACGTTGTTCAGCGAATACAAATACGTTTTTATAATCGGTTTTTTCCATTTTTCTGTTGTTTTAGGGTTAGATGATGAATTTTTCTTTCAGTTTGCTGATGATAATGCCGACAGCTTCTTCCGCATCCACTTCATAGACTTGGCCGGGAGATTTCTGGGGTTTGGTGAAGGACTTCTTCACGCGTGTGGGCGATCCTTTCAGGCCGAGACGTGCGGGATCGACGTCGATTTGGTCGGCGGTCCAGATCTCCACCTCGTGGTCGAACGCCTCCATGATGCCTTTCACGCGCATGTAGCGCGGCTTGTTGGCGGTGGCCAGCACGGTGAGCACGCAAGGCATGGGCACTTCGAGGAGCTGGTAGCCCTCTTCGGTCTCTTTCTTGACGTGGCAGAGTTTGTTGTCGATTTTGAGGTCGGTGACGTAGGAGACCTGCGGCAGGCCGAGGTGTTCGGCCATTTCGGGAGCCACCTGCGCGGTGTCGCCGTCGATGGCTTGACGCCCGGCGATGATCAGGTCGTAGTCGAGGTTCTTGAGCGCACCGGCGAGCGCGTAGGAGGTGGCCAGTGTGTCGGCGCCTGCGAACTTGCGGTCGGTGAGCAGGATGGCGCGGTCGGCGCCCATGGCGAGGGCCTCGCGGAGCATGATGTCGGCTTGAGGCGGGCCCATGGTGATGACCGTGACGTTCGCACCGTACTGGTCTTTCAGGCGCAGGGCCATTTCGAGGCCGCCCTTGTCATCGGGGTTCATGATGCTGGGCACGCCGTCGCGGATCAACGTCCCGGTCTCGGGGTTGATCTTGATTTCGTTAGTGTTCGGAACTTGTTTGATACAAACTACAATATTCATGACGTTCAATATATTCTTGGTTATTTAAATAAGTTGCCGGCGATGACCATGCGTTGCACTTCAGAGGTGCCCTCGTAGATCTCGGTGATCTTGGCGTCGCGCATCATGCGTTCCACCGGATATTCGCGGGTGTAGCCGTAGCCGCCGTGGAACTGGACGGCCTTGGTGGTCACTTCCATCGCGGTCTCCGCGGCGAACAGCTTGCAGCGGGCGGCCTCGACGGCATAGGGCTTGTGCATGTCTTTGTTGTAGGAAGCCTCGCGCACGAGCAGGCGGGCGGCCTGGATTTTGGCGTCGAGGTTGGCCAGCTGGAACTGTGTGTTCTGGAAAGCCGAGATGGCTTTGCCGAATTGTTTGCGTTCCTTGGTGTATTTGACGGTCTCGTCCAGTGCGCCCTGCGCGATGCCGAGCGCTTGGGCGGCAATGCCGATGCGGCCGCCGTTAAGGGTGTTCATGGCGATTTTGAAGCCCTTGCCTTGTTCGCCGAGGAGGTTCTCCTTCGGGATGCGGCAGTTCTCGAAAATCAGCTCGCATGTGGCGGAGCCGCGGATGCCCATCTTCTTCTCTTTCTTGCCGATGGAGAAGCCAGGGGTGCCCTTCTCCACGATGAAGGCGGAGATGCCTTTTGTGCCCAGTTCCTTGTTGGTCATGGCCATCACCACATACACGTGAGCGTATCCGGCGTTTGTGATGAAGATCTTCGTGCCGTTGAGCACCCACTCGTCACCGTCCAGGACGGCGGTCGTCTGCTGCATGGCGGCATCCGTGCCGGCGTTGGGCTCCGTGAGGCCGAAAGCGCCGATCCATTCGCCCGATGCCAGCTTCGGCACGTATTTCTGTTTCTGATCCTCTGTCCCGTATTCAAGTATCGGGTTGATACACAGCGAGGTGTGGGCCGACACGATGACACCGGTGGTAGCGCACACGCGGGAGAGCTCCTCCACGGCCATCGAATACATCTGGTTGGTGCCGCCCTGTCCGCCGTATTCCACCGGCACAGGGATGCCCATGATCCCTATCTTGGCCATTTTCTCGACCGTCTCCATCGGGAAACGCTCCTGCTCATCCACCTCGGCGGCGAGCGGCTTAACCTCGTTCTCCGCAAACTCGCGGATCATTTGCAAGAAGAGTTCTTCTCTCTTTGATATTCCAAAATCCATTTTATCGTTAGTTTTTGTTATTAATTCGTTCTGTTCTACCCCGCACTGCGCTTCGCTTGTATGGGGTTTCCTGCACTTCGTGCGTTTTGTCCCTCCGGGACTGCTCAAGGATTAACTGCTAACTATTCAATCTCCATCTTTTTCAAGTCCGGGGAGATGATGAGCGTTGCTTCTGTGGCGGCCTGCACATCCTCGACGGTGAACTCCGGGTTGATTTCCTTGAGCACGATGCCTTTGTCGGTGACTTCCATCACGCCCATCTCGGTGACGATCAGGTTGACCTGGCCCTTGGCCGTCAGCGGGAGGGTGCATTTGTGGAGAATCTTGGGATTGCCTTTCTGGGTATGCTCCATGGCGAGAATCACCTTGCGGGCGCCCACGAGGAGGTCCATGGCGCCGCCCATGCCGGGGGTCAGCTTGCCGGGGATCATCCAGTTGGCGAGGTCGCCTTCCTCGTCCACCTGCATGGCCCCGAGGACCGTCACGTCGACGTGGCCGCCGCGGATGATGCTGAAGGAGTCGGCGGAGCTAAAGGAGACGGCGCCAGGCTGTGCGGTGATGTAGCCACCGCCGGAGTTCACTAAGTTCTCGTCCTCCTGGCCCTCTGCGGGCGTGGGACCCATACCCAGCAGACCGTTTTCGGATTGCAGGATAACGTTCACGTTTTTAGGAAGATAGTTCGGAACCATAGTCGGCAGACCGATTCCCAAATTCACCACATCGCCGTCATGGAGTTCCTTGGCGACTCTCTTGGCGATGATTTCTCTCATTTGATTTTTGTCCATATTGTCTGTTTTTTCGTTTGTATTTTCTAATCCAGTCCGGGACTTGCCGCACCCGCCCAGGTTGACAAATGCCGGGCTTGCATCCCTTGCAAATCAAACCGCAAAAATACAAAAATTTATTTTTGCAACAACACTCTCGTGTTTTTCTTCCGTCAACGAGGATTTCTCCAGGGTGCTTCCTACCCTATCACTTGGCTAAGGGCGGCTCGGAATTCCGGCTTCGGGCAGCCTGAGTCGCGCTCTATTATCAACGTCTTCAGCCCGGCGTATGGCATGATTTCAGTCTCTATGTCAAGCAGGGAACGATTGTTACCGAAGTAAGCAGGGGCAAAAGCCTCCCAGAAGCGGATGGCTGTAGGCTTGTCCATGTGGAAGGTCTCCTGGATGAAGGCCTCCCCGTTAAGTTTGCAGCAAAGATAGACCATTCCGACGTCGAAGAGGTGGTTCCCGTAGCAGAAGTCGCCAAGGTCGATGAAATAGCGCTCGTCGCCCACAAAGATGGCGTTCGAGAACTGGAGGTCTCCGTGGATGGCGGTGTCCTCGTCGGGCACTTCTTCAATGAAGCGGTGCAACTTTTCCTTTTCCTCCGCCGTGAAGAAGGGGTTTTCCCGCAGAAGCCGGTAATAGCGGTTCTTGACATTCTCGAACTGCGTGGTGTCGAGGCGGGTGGAGTGCAAACGGCGGCACATTCCCGCGAACTCGGCAGCGTATTTCCCCACTAACGCGGGGTTGTCGCCCGTTGCCCGGGAGTAGGACTTCTTGCCCCTGATGCGGTGAAACAGGATGCCGTAGCGCCCGTCTTCCGTCACCACATACTCACCTGGCTCCGGTGTCGGGACGCCGATTTCGTAAACCTTCCGCGCCAAAAGCAACTCATCCAGTGGCTGCTGGATTTTTCCAGGGAAATAGAGTTTGAGCACCACTGACGGGTCGGTTTTATGGTTGTAGCTCTCGCCGTTGGCACCACCGCCGGCAAGCACATAGTCGTCAAGAGAGATTTTCGTCGCTTCCATAAAATTATATTATATTTCGGGGCAAATGTACAAAATTTATTCAAAAAAACATCCCCGCCCTAAATTGATTGCCATTTTTCCTATTTTTGCACAGATGAAATTTATGGACGTTATCAGCAAGCATTTTTGAAGTTAAATTGCTAAATGAACGAGCATTATGAACACCTTCATCGTCGCTTAAACACTCAAAGGTATAAAACACAGAAGAAATGAAAAAGAAAGCCAGAACCTCATTTCTCGTTGCACTCCTGACTTTGCTGTTGGCTGCCTGTACACAGGTGCCTGTCACGCCAACCCAGAACCGCGTGGGCTACTCCGCTTGTCGCACGCAGGTCAGCTACACCCACTGCGAACCGCTGCCCAAGACGGGCAAGCCCGAAATAGTCCGCGGCGCATGGGAGGTAAACGACGGCAACCTGCAGCACACAGCATGTGAGGATGCCCCATTGGCCATCTGCAACTATGTCATCGAGGCCGACCACTACACCGTCTGGTGCACCGCCCGCAAGGACGGCGGCCCGGATGGCTTCATCATCGTCTTCAACTATGTGGATCCCAAACACTACTGTCAGCTGGCCTTCGGCACAGACGGAAACACACAGCACGCCATCGAACAAATCTGCGGTGACAGCAAAACACAGACGGCCATACAACCCGGGAATGTGGAGACCGGGAGATGGTATGATGTCAAACTGGCCGTTGCCGGCGACAGTGTCAAGGCATGGCTCGACGACGAACTCGTGTTCAATGAATTACTTGAGCGAAACAAGCATAAATGAGTGCACACACAATGAATGCTTGCCGCCACCACGCGGCGAACCATGACGGGGTGCGGCCCTCACGGAGTCAATCCGTAAAACACAAAAATTTCTCGCCGTGTGTCTTTTGTCTTTTTTTTTGAGAAACATTGCAAATGATTAATAGACAATAGATTAAGAGGTGAATTTTTCTTATCGGCAATAAAAGTTTGCTTTTATATAGATTAACATGTCAGAAAAAAATCTATTTTTGCAGCATTGTCAAATGTTAAAACGAATATATGGACAGCATCATCATTACCATCAATCGTGAATGTGGCAGCGGTGGCGGAGAAATAGCCCGGCTGTTGGGTAAACAATTAGGATTCAAAGTATATGGACGCGCCATGCTGGAATGCATTGCCGAGCAATTTGACATGTCTATGGAGAATATCGAGCGCGTGAAAGCGAAAAAAAGCAACTGGTGGGGTGAATTCTGCAGCTTCTACAAGCAGTTCGGCGCTGTGGGATACGAGGTAGGCTCGAGAGTGGAGGTTACCCCGAAGAGAATCTATTATGCAGAGGCGGCGTTGCTCCGCGAACTGGCGGAAAAGGAAAGCTGCATCATCGTCGGGCGAGCCGGTTTCCACATTTTCCATGACTATCCCAACGCCATCCACCTTTTCATACGAGCCAGCCGCGATTCACGCATCGCACGTATCGCGCGCAAGCAGAATCTCAGTCTGGAGGACGCCGCCGCCGTTGTGGACAGCGTTGACGAGTCCCGGAACACGTTCGTCAATACCGTGGCCGGCATTTCCCGCTATGACGCCCGCAACTACGACCACGTGTTCAATGTCACGGGCATGGCCCCAGACAAAGTGGTGTCGTTCCTCAGCGACAACGTCCGTTTCATGTTGGCACACAAATAGACGGAGAACCGTGGAATACAGGTCATTTTCAAGCAGGCTGAGCTGGAGGATCATCGGGATCGTGTCCGTCATATTTTTGATTTCGTTCATTGTTGTCGCGATTGTATCCCATTTGACCATCACCGAGGAGGCCGTGCGTTCGACCCGGTACATTCTGCACGGCACCGTCAACGAAATTGAAAAGCCGTTGACTGAGGTGGAGATTTCCACCAAGATGGTGGGTGCCTACATGACCCCAGTGATCGACAACCCCGAGATGCTGCAGATGATTGCATCCCGTACTGTGGAGCTGAGCGACCTGATTGTCGGCTGCGCCATCATCTTCGTGCATCCCGACGGGAGCTGCGACACGAGCCGAAAAAGCGAGTTCAGCTACATGGGTGAGGGCACTGCACAAAAGTTCGTCCCCAATTCGCAGCAGCTGCATCAGATCGTCAAGCGCTGGGCCGAGAAACCGGTCGCGAACAAGGACGGCAGCTGGACGCCCCCCATCCCGGCCCCCTACAACCCGTCCGTCGTCATCACCACCTACTGCTACCCGTTGGTAGACTCCGCCCTGAACGTATATGCCATTGTCGCCACCGATTTGCCCATCGGCTGGATGCAGGACAAGGTGGAGAACCTCCGCCCCTACGAGAATGCGATAACCACTCTCTTCTTCGACGAGGAACACGTCCTTGGCATCAAGGAGTCCGACTCTGATCTGGTCAAGCGGTTCGTCCGCGCCCTGGAGGAAGACAAGGAGTACGACAACATGGTTTCGGATTTGAGGGAGAACAAGGACAGCCTCCGCCGCCGCGTAGGCAAAGGCGGTGAAACCTCCATCATGGCCTACGCTCCCTTGCACAACGGATGGATGATCAGCATCCTGTGTCCCTATCGCGATGTGCTCCGCCAGAGCAGCCGGTCGCACGTGAGCCTGATGATTGTCGGAATCATCGGGCTGTTCATCCTGTTCTTCACTTGCCGCCGCGAGATCCGCCGCATGACGCGCCCGGTGACCGAGCTTGCCGTTTCTGCCCAGAACATGGCGAGAGGCAACTTCAACGCGAAGTTGCCCGAAATCACCAGCCACGACGAGATGCTCCGCCTGCACGACAGTTTCCTCTACATGCAAGACTCCCTCAACGACTATATCGGGCAACTGAAGACAACCCGAAACGACAAGGCGCGGATGGAGTCTGAATTGGATGTTGCGCGCAATATCCAGAAAGGGATGCTTTCCACCGAATTCCCGCCGAACCTCCACGCGATGCTGACCCCGGCCAGGGAAGTGGGCGGCGACCTTTATGCATTCATGCAGGACGGCGACCAACTATCCTTCTCCATCGGTGATGTCTCCGGAAAGGGAGTCCCCGCCGCCTTGACGATGGCCGTCACCTGCACCGCCATCCGGGTCGTGAGCAACTCCAAACAGTCCTTTGGTGAGCCGCTTGACAAGTTGGTCAGCCGCATCAACCACATCGTCACCATCACCAACAGCAACAACATGTTTGTCACGCTTTTCACCGGCCGCATCAACCTGAAGACCCGCCGCATGGACTTCTGCAACGCCGGTCACAATTCCTTGGTCATCCTTCCGCCCGCAGGCAAGCCCTATTTCCTCAAGGCCAAGGCCAACCTCACCGTCGGCTTGTTCGACGACTTCCCCTACGTGCCAGAAAGCATTGACCTGGAACCCGGCACGCGCATCGTCGCCTACACCGACGGGGTCACCGAAGCCGAGAACGCCGACAAGGAACTCTACGGCGACGACCGCCTGCTGGAAACCGTGAGCCAACTCGCCCCGGAAATGGACGACAAGGCCGCAGTGGAGTACATCTACCAGTCCGTGAGCGACTTCGCCGACGGCAACCCGCAAAACGACGACATCACCATCATGTGCATACGCATTTAGAGAATTGAGCCTCGTTAACCCTTAACGCTGGCTAACGGATCATATAATAAATTAGATAATGTATAATAATAAACATATTAGGTTATGAAAAAAAGATTCAACCCTATCAAAGACAAGAGCAGTGAAATCATCGAATACCTCATGTCATCGCCAGACATTCCGGACGATGAAGCGCTGCGGTTCAAGCTCCGACTCTCCATCGAGGAGGCGGTCGAAAATGTGGTGCGCTATGCCTACGACGGCGGCATCGGCTGGTTGGAGGCGGAAATCCGGTTCGACCAGGACACCTTGGTGCTGACAATTGAGCTCCGCGACGCCGGCGTGCCATTCAACCCGTTAGAGCGGGACGAGCCGGACGTGACCCTCTCCGCCGAAGATCGCAATATCGGCGGCCTCGGCATCTTCATCTGCAAAAAAATGATGGACGACATCAAATACTGCTACGAAGAAGGCAACAATGTGCTCATCATGACGAAAAAAGTAGGTTAGTCGTGTGTAGTAAACAGTGAACGGAACGGAATGCAATCAAGCCTCTAAACAAATGGACATAAAAATAGAAAAACAAGACAATAAAACCATCGTGGTGCTGAACGGCAGGGTTGACACCACCAATGCCGACCAATTCCAGCAGGACATGGAGCCGCTGATGGAAGGCGAAAACCCAGACATCGAAATTGACTGTACAGACATGTCTTACACCTCTTCGCAAGGGCTCCGCATCTTCCTCATGCTGCAGAAAAGCGTCAACGCCCGCAAAGGCAAGATGGTGCTTCGTAACATGAACCCCCAGGTGAAGGAGGTCTTCGACATCACAGGCTTCTCGAACATCATCACGATTATGTAGTGAACAGCGAATTGTGACGTCTGAGAGGGCTGTTCCATAACCCATAACCCCATACTCCAGGAATGAAATACATCTATATCGTCAACGGACGGGCCGACAAGGAGCTGCAGTACCAGGAGCTGTTCGAGCAGATTGCGCGGATCCCGCACCCCCATGAACTCTATACCACCAAGGGTGAAGGCGACGCCACCCGGTTTGTGCGCGTCTATTGCGACCTTCACCCCGACGAGAGGGTCTGCTTTGTGGCTTGCGGCGGCAGCGGCATGGTCAACGAGGTGGCTTCTGGCATCGTGGGGTTCTCGGGAAAGGAGATGGCTATCCTCTTCTTCGGCGGCAGCACTGGCGACCTGCTGGAATGCTTTCCCGGCCACGACTTCCGCAGTGTGAGTGCCATGCTGGCGGGGACCGTCCGTCCGATAGATATTGTCAGGGTCAACGACAGCTACTTCGTCAACGTCTGCAACTTCGGTTTCGACTCCAAGGTGGCGGAACGGGCCAACGATCTCATATCCAAAGGAATGGATCCTGAAAAAGCGTACAGGCGAGGCATTGTCAAAGCATTGTTGACCGGCAGGTTCAACCGGATCAATGTCAAGGTGGACGGCGAACGCATCGGCCGGGGGCTGATGCTGCTCTGCACCTTGGGCAACGGGCGGAAGGTGGGCGGCCAGTTCATCTGCTCTCCTAACGCCAAAACCGACGACGGCCTCATTGAAGTATGCTACATCCGGGCCATCAGCCTGCTGCACTTCCTGCTCATGATGCCCGTTTACAGTCGGGGTGAACTCGTCGGCAGCAAGTTGGGCAGACACATCGCCATTTACAGGCAGGCCAGGGAGGTGGAAATCACCGCCAAAGACCTTACCAACATCTGCCTTGACGGGGAAATCCTCGCGGGTACCCGTTTCGAGGTCCGCATCATGCCCAAAGCCCTCCCTCTGCGACTGCCTCCTGCGACGGCAACGAATTAGGAATCAGTCAACCCACGTAAAAGCTTCCCTGTGCCGAAATTACACTTAACCTGTTGCCCCAAAAAATACAATAACCCATAACCAATAACCCATAACCAATGAAGCTCGATATCCATTGTGAGATGATTCTCGACGAATATCGCGAGAAGCTCCCTGTTTTCAAAAAGCTGAAAGACATTGTCATAAAGCTGCTTCGCGACCGTTTGGCCAAGAACCAGATCGTGGTCTCGGGCGTCGAGGGCCGTGTCAAGACGGAAAAGAGCCTGACCGGGAAGTTGGAGCTGAAAGGCTTCAAATACAATACCTTAGACGACATCACCGACATTCTCGGCGTACGCATCATCACATTCTTCAGCGACGAGGTGGATGTCATCTCCGCACTTGCCGAGCAGATGTTCGAGATTGACTGGGAGAACTCGGTGGACAAGCGCAAGATGCTGGAAATCGACCGTTTCGGCTACATGTCGCTGCACTACATCTGCCGTCTCCCGAAAGCGCAGTATCACGACCCCGAGGTGCCCGAGCTGAACCATCTGCGCTTTGAGCTGCAGATGCGCAGCACCCTTCAGCATGTGTGGGCCAACATGTACCACGACATGGGGTACAAGAGTGATGTCGAGATTCCCGCCGAATACCAGCGGAACATGAGTCGTTTGGCCGGGATGCTGGAGCTGGCCGACGAGCAGTTCAGCCATATCCGAAAGGAAATCAACGCCTACCGCCGCAACGTGCAGTCGCTCGTGGCGTCGGGCAATTTCGACGAGGTGCCGCTCAACGGCGACACATTCCGCAGCTTCCTTTCTCTGAACCCCTTCAAACGCCTGGCAGACAAGATGGCCGCCATCAACCAAGCAGAGCTTTACGACGACAGCCTCATGCCTTACTACAACGTGCTGCGAAATCTCGGGATGAAGACTATCGGAGACATCGTACGCATGCGCAACGAACATAGCGAAAGCGCCTACCAACTCGCCCTTATCCAGCTGGCTGGCACCGGCCTCGACATCCTGGCCAAGTCTGCCGCGCTCCAGAACCTGTGCATCGTCTTTATTCTCAAACATGGATTCGGAGCGGCTGGACTGGTGCGGCTCTTCGCCGCCCTCTATGGCGACAACACCTACAACGCGCAGCGGGCAGACCGCCTTTACGAACAGGCGAAACGGACAAACATCATATAAGTAAATCATAAAGACAGTTATGAATGATTTCAACACGGACTTATTTGACAGGGCAGTGAAATTCGCAGTTGACGCCCATCGCGGGAGAGAACGGAAGGGCAAAGGGTACCCTTACATTCTCCATCCTATGGAAGCCGCCACCATCGTTGCATCACTCACTCCAGACCCTGAGATGATGGCCGCCGCCGTCTTGCACGACACCGTGGAAGACACTGGGGTGACACTCGGACAAATCCGCGAACAGTTTGGCGAACGGGTGGCCCGGCTTGTGCAATTCGAAACCTGTCCGCTCCCCAAAAGCGCCTCATGGCGCGATCGCAGACAGGCGCAGGTTGACCTACTGGCCTCTGCCGACCGGGACTGCAAGACCGTGGCTCTCGGCGACAAGCTCTCCAACCTCCGCACCATCGCGGCGGACTACAGACTGACCGGCGACAAGCTTTGGCAGCGTTTCAAGGCCCCGAACGGGAAAAAAGACATCGCCTGGTATTATCGCCTGTTGGCCGATGTCCTTTCCGACCTTGCCTCTACTCCACCTTACCAAGAGTTCGTCCAGTTGTTGGACAAGACCTTTGGCGAGCTCACAGCGTGCGGCAATCCCGAACAATAACAAAGGTACCATCTAATTGATATAGGATTAATGAAAATCACGAAAATAATCCCATTCCTCCTTATGGTTTTGTGTCTGGTGGGTTGCTCTCAGCAGAGGCAGCAAAGGGAGTTGCGTTCCGAGGCGGACCTTTCGGGACTGAGGGTCGGTGTAAGCACAGGGACAGCCCACGATCTCAGACTCTCTTCCCGTACAGACCTCGAATTGCATAAATTCAACTCTGCAAGCGATGCCCTGCTGTCGCTGACCAAAGGCAAAATCGATGTCTTTGTGGAGGACGACAGCTCCATCCCTCTCTGCGAAATGAAGCGTATTGGCGTCCGAGTGGCCTTTTACGGCGACGAGGCTTTCCCCTGCGGCTTTCCGATGCGAAAGGACGAGAAGGGGCTTTGCGACTCACTGAGCCATTTCATCGACTCGCTGATTGCCACGGGCGAAATGCAGGAAATACACGACCGGTGGTTTTTGAGTGAGGATCCGACGAAGAGCGTGATGCCCGACCTCCCCCCGAAGCCGGCGGGGAAACCCATCCGGGTGGGTTCAGCCATCGAGATGCCGCCCGTGAGCTATCATGTTGGGGGTGTCTGGTTAGGCTTCGAGCCCGAGCTGATGGAGCGTTTCAGCCGTTATGCAGGCCGTCCCGTTGTCATCGAGTACTACCCCTTTGCCTCCTGCCCGTCAGCCCTGAGTTCGGGCAAAATAGACATGTTCCTCGGAGGTGTCTTCATCACGGAGGAGAGGCGTGAGACGATGGATTTCCCGTCCAGCCACTTCAATTCCCGCTCTGCCTATTTTGTGAAAGACGAAAGCAGTGCCGTTAATGCCGGTTTCGGAACTCGTTTGAAAAAGATGGTCGAGAACAATCTTTTGGTCGAGAACCGCTGGCGCTACATCACCGATGGTTTGTGGGAGACGGTGAAGATCTCCGTGTTGTCCATCCTGTCAGGAACGCTGTTCGGCGCCATCATCTGCCGTCTGCGCATGAGTCAACGCAAAGGGGTGTCGCGTGCGGCGGAAGCCTATATCAACATCATGCGAGGCATCCCCATGCTTGTCTTCCTGATGATCATGTTCTACGTCATTTTCGCGCAGGCCGGCGTCAGCGGTACCTTTGTCGCCGTGGTCTCCTTCGCACTGATTTTCGCCGCCTACGTGAGCGAGATGTTCCGCACCGCCATAACAGCCGTAGGCAAGGGGCAGACGGAAGCGGGCTTGGCGTTAGGGCTCACGAAATGGCAGACTTTCATCCACGTCGTCGCCCCCCAGGCGGTGAAGAATGTGATGCCTGTCTATAAAGGCGAGGCTATCTCGCTATTGAAAAGCACCTCCATTGTCGGCTACATCGCCATCCAAGACCTGACCCGCGCCAGCGACATCATACGGTCACGCACCTTCGACGCGCTCTTCCCCCTGCTGATTATCACTTTCATCTATTTCATCCTTTCCTGGATTCTCGGCAAATCCCTCGATTTGATAACACGAAGCACCCAACACAAAGTACCCAATACGAAGTAATCAACACGAAGTAACAATGATCACCATAAAGCATTTGGCCAAGACATTCACCAACCCTGACGGCACAAAGCTGCAAGTGTTGAAAGACATCAACTGCGAGATCCGTCGTGGGGAAGTCATCAGTATCATCGGTCCATCAGGAACGGGCAAGAGCACTTTCTTGCGCACCCTCAACATGATGGAGTCCCCCACATCCGGGGAAATCATTGTTGACGGCGAGAACATCCTTGCAAAGGGTTATCCGCTCAACAAATTGCGCCAGAAAGTGGGCATGGTGTTCCAGAATTTCAACCTTTTCGAGCATCTCTCCATCCTCGAAAACCTCACCATGGTGCCGTTGTTGTTGCGCGACATCACAAAGCAGGAAGCCCTTGACGAGGCAATGACATTGCTGAGCAAAGTCGGTCTTGCCGAGAAGGCCCATGCGATGCCGTCGGAGCTTTCGGGCGGGCAGAAGCAACGCGTGGCCATAGCCCGATGCCTGGCTATGCATCCCGAGGTCATCCTTTTCGACGAACCCACCTCCGCCCTCGACCCCACCATGGTGGGCGAAGTGCTGAGCGTCATCCGACAGCTGGCCAAGGAGGGCATGACCATGCTCATCGTGACCCACGAGATGAAGTTCGCCCGGGACGTCAGCACCCGCATCTTCTTCATGTACGACGGATACATCCACGAGGACGGCACCCCGCACCAGATTTTTGAAGAGCCGGAACACAGTGCCACAAAGGCCTTTGTGCAGCGCATCCACAAGTTGGTGTTTGAAGTTGACGGCCCGGAATTCGACCTTCTTGGGATGCATTCCTCCATGGCGCAGTTCTGCATCAAGTACAACATCGCGGAAAAGCGTGACGTCGTGGAGGCCGTCTCCGAAAGCATGATCCGGGACATCCTGACAAACTATCGCCCGCTCACGGTGCGCCTCACTCATAGCGAAATGAAGGAGGTCACGGCCCTGGACTTCATGATTAAAGGAATTGACAGTTCCCCGTTCCAAAGTGAAGGCTTCGACCCTAATCTGGCAGAGCCGGTCCGCAGGCTTGCCCGGGAAATTGTCGAAGAACCCACAAAATTGGGCTTTCGGTTGAAAGTGATTCTTTAACAAACACTTGTAAAGTATTGGTGACAAATGGATACCGCATTTATAAAATGGAAAAGCATATGCCTGTTGTTCGCCATCGTCTTTTGTCTCGCCTCATGCGAGAAGCCGACGAAGGGGAACACTGAGGAGGAAATCTCCTCCATTGAGGACCTGGACGGCAAAGTTGTGGGCACTTTGACGGGCAGCAGCTTTGAAATCGACTTCGCGGGACGGAAGGATTTCCAAGTCGTGCGCCAGCCCTCACTCTCCGACCTTATCGCCTCGCTCCGAAAAGGCCGTATCGATGCCATCCTGTACGACGAAGATTGTTTTCCTGACACGGTGCTGCGGCAGAACGGCATGAAGCTTGCATTCGTGACGGAGGAAAAATATCCGTGCGCCTTCGCCTGCCGAAAGTCGGAGCAGGACCTGGTGAACAAGTTCAACGAGTTCCTTGCACGGATCAAGTCCTCTGGCGAGCTGGCGACCATCACCGAAAAATGGCGGTCCGCCACCGACTACACGAGCATAACCATGCCCGAAATCAGCGACTCGCTCCCAGGAGAGCCCTTGGTCGTGGGCACCTCCTACTCGACTGCCCCCATTTCCTACATGATCGGAGACAAATGGTATGGCTTTGAAATCGAGATACTCAATCTTTTCGGGGAATACATCGGCCGCCCCGTACACTACCGGCTTTTCGACCTTTCCGCACTCGTGCCCGCACTGAAAGCGGGGAAAATCGACATGGCAGGCGGCCTTCTCTTCAAAACCGAGGAACGCCAAAAGAAACTGGCGTTCACTGACGTATACTTCTACAACCGCGGAGGTTTCTTCGTCCGTGACCTGTCGCAGAAAACGCCGGGCGGCGCACCCGGGATTTCCGACATCAAGGGCTCCGTTGAAGGCAACCTTTTGGTGGAGAACCGGTGGATCTTCTTGGCGCGTGGCCTCAAGGTTACGCTGGAAATCACCCTGCTGTCAATGCTCTTCGGCGGCATTCTCGGTACCGGGCTGCTGTCGATGCGGAGAAGCAAACGGCGCTGGGCCAAAATGACTGCCATGACATACGCCAGCTTTTTCAGGGGCATTCCCATGGTTGTGCTGCTAATGATTCTCGCCTACATTGTGATGGTCGGGGCCAGCGGCGTTTCCGTCGCCGTGGTGGCTTTCACATTGGTCTTCGCATCCTCCTTTGCCACCACGATGGACAACGCCATCCAGGCGGTGGGGGTCCAACAGTACGAGGCTGGCGAGGCCATGGGGTTCACCCGCGTCCAGATCTTTCGCTACATCACCGGCCCACAGGCCCTTCAGCGCGCCCTGCCCCAGTTCAAGGGCGAGGCCGTCGCGCTCATCAAGAACACCTCTGTGGTGGGCTATGTCGCCATCCAGGACCTCACCCGCGCCTGCGACATGATCCGCGCGCGCACCTTCGAGGCCGTTTTCCCGATCCTGTTCATCACAGTCATCTATTTCTTTCTCTCCTGGATTATGGGAAAATTCCTGGATTACATCTTCAAAATCGCCATAAAGCTATACATATGATCAGCATCAGACACCTTTGCATAACATTTGTGAACCCCGACGGCAGCAGTTTCGATGCGTTGAAGGATGTCAGTTGCGAAATCCGCAAGGGCGAAGTGGTCGGCATCATCGGCCCATCGGGCTGCGGCAAAAGCTCCTTGCTGAGGACCATCAACCTCATGACCCCGCCCACTTCCGGCAAAATCCTGTTCGAGGGGGAAAACATCACCGCCAAAGGCTATCCCATCAACAGGTTGCGGCAGCGGATGGGCATGGTGTTCCAGACCTTCAATCTGTTCGAGCATCTGAATGTCTTGGGGAATGTCACCCTTGGACCGATGAAACTGAAAGGCGTCAGCCAGGCCGAGGCCGAGCGCGAAGCCATGCAGTACCTGCACCAAGTTGGAATGGACGACATGAGCACCGTCATGCCCGCAGACCTTTCAGGCGGGCAAAAACAGCGCGTCGCCATTGCCCGATGCTTAGCCATGCACCCTGACGTCATGCTCTTCGACGAGCCGTTGTCGGCCTTGGACCCCTCCATGGTCGGGGAGGTGCAAAGTGTCATACGGCAGCTCGCGCAAGAGGGGATGACCATGCTCATCGCCACCCACAGGCTCAAGTTCGCCCGCGACGTGAGCTCCCGCGTCATCTTCATGAATGAAGGGAGAATTCATGAAGATGGCACACCACAGCAGATATTCGAAAATCCTACCCGAAGCACTACAAAAGCCTTCGTCCAACAAATTTACAAACTCTGGTTCACCATAGAGGAAGACGACTTCGACATCGTGGGCATGCACTCGAAGATCCTGCAGTTCTGCAACAAATACAACATCACGGATGTCATCGAAACCGCGCAGCAGATCATCAACATGATGGTGCTGCTTGTCCTTGCTGACTATCGTCCACTCACGGTACGGTTATCCTACATCGAGCAATTGGAACGCGTGACGTTAGACTTCATGATTAAGGGACTTTCAACATCCCCGCTACAGGATGAAGGCGTCGACCTCAGCTCGCTGGCCATAATCCGTGAACTTGGCAAAAAAATTGTCGAAGAGCCTACAAAGCTGGGATTCAGGGTGAAAGTGCTGCTGTAACTTCCTGCGGTGTTTTTTTTGAGTCGTGCAATAAGCTCTATTATTCATACTCCTTGTATCAAATCACTGATCACTAATCACTGTTCACAATAACTTTTCATCTTAAAACGTTTGAGACCAACATAATGATTGATATCGTGAATAAAGGAGGATAAGTTGAACAACATTTCACATAAGAAAATTTATCAATAGTCTCCGCGCAAGACGGCAGTGCGGGGTTAAGCAGAAACGATTATGGAAGAGTTAATCATCAATGGCAATAGCAAGCAAGAAAAATACGCCTCCGTTCTTCCGCAAATCCAGGCGGTGATGGACAACAGCGTGGATATCGTCGCGAACATGGCGAACATGGCGGCAATGCTGCACGAAACTTTCGGGTTTTGGTGGACGGGGTTCTACCGGGTCGTCGGCAACGAGTTGGTCCTCGGGCCTTTCCAGGGGCCACTCGCCTGCACGCGCATCGGGTTCGGGCGTGGGGTCTGCGGCACTGCTTGGAAGGAACGCCGCACCGTGGTGGTGGAGGACGTGGAGCAGTTCCCCGGGCACATCGCCTGCTCCTCCGCCTCCAAAAGCGAAATCGTTGTCCCTGTGTTCCAGAACGATGACATTGTCGCGGTCCTCGACATTGACAGCGACCGACGGGCTGCCTTCGACCACACCGACGCCGAGTTCCTCGAGCGTGCGGTCGCATTATTGCAAGCCTGAACCGATTGCCATGTGAAAATTGAAGAATGCAGGTCGGCGGTATTGAAAAAAATCGTACCTTTGCCGCCGTTTTAAAAACCATCATCAAATTTTGTAACAATATGAAATCAGTATCTATTAGCGGTTCTCTTAGAGAGAACGTAGGGAAAAAAGATGCAAAAGCCCAGCGCAACCAGGGCATGATCCCGTGCGTGATTTACGGCGGAAAGGAACAGAAACTGTTCGTGGTCGATGAGAGAGAGTTCAAAAACCTCCTCTACACCCCCGAAGTGAAATATGCCGAACTGAACATCAACGGCGTGACACACAAGGCTATCGTCCAAGAGACCCAGTTCCACGCCATCACTGACAAGCTGTTGCATGTCGACTTCCTCGAAGTGGTTGACGGCAAGCCCATCACCATCGAAATCCCGTTCAAGGTGAAAGGCACCTCCCCCGGTGTCCTGAAGGGCGGTCTGCTCAAAAAACGTGTCCGCAAGCTTAAAGTCCGCGGCCTTTTGGAGAACATCCCCGAGGACATCACCGCCGACATCTCCAACCTGGAAATCAACGACATGACCAAAATTGCCGACATCCATATCGACAATCTGGAAATCGTCGACAACCCGAACAAGGTGATTATCCAAGTGATTCCGACCCGCGGCTCTGCAGCAGCCACGGCGGAAGAAGGCGAAGCGGAAGCCGAAGCTTAATCTCTTTTTTCGAGTATTTAGAGCAAAAAAAAACCGGTTCCTCTCGAACCGGTTTTTTTGTTTCGCCATGCGACCGCTATTTCAGGTTCGTGTCGAACCAGTCGATGAAGTTGCGGTGCCAAAGGAGGCTGTTCTGCGGTTTCAGCACCCAGTGCGTCTCATCCGGGAAATAGAGGTAGCGGCTGGGAATATGGCGCATCTGCGCGGCGTTATAGGCCGCCATTCCCTCGGAGGCCACGATTCGGAAATCGAACTCGCTGTGAATTACACAAATAGGTGCATTCCACTTGTCAACAAACAAGTGCGGGGAGTTGGCATAGCTCTTCTTGATTTGCGGGTTGTTCCAATCCCAGTACGGACCGCCGAGATCCCAGTTGTCGAACCACATCTCCTCAGTTTCCAAATATTGCTGTTCGAAGTTGAACATGCCGTTGTGGGCGAGCAGCGCCTTGAACCGGCGGCCGTCGGCATAGCCCTTGACGTCGTGGTTGTGGCCGGCAAGCCAATAGACACTGTAGCCGCCAAAGCTGGCACCGCACGCGCCGAGACGCTCCTTGTCGATCTGCTTCACGCTATCGGCAAAAAAGTCGGCCGCACGCATGTAGTCCTGCATGCACAAGCCGCCGTAGTCCCCGCTGATGGCCTCGCACCACTCCGTGCCGAAACCGATGGTGCCGCGACGGTTGGGGGCGATGATGAAGTATTCGGCGCCGCTCATCACCATGAAGTTCCAGCGTGTGCTCCAGAACTGCCCCACCTCGGACTGCGGGCCTCCCTCGCAATAAAGCAACGCCGGATAGGTCTTCGTGCTGTCATAATTGTAGGGATAAATCAGCCAGGTCAGCATCTTCTTGCCATCGACCGTGGTGATCCAATGCTCCTCCACCTTGCCCATGCGCACCTGGGAAAGCACGTCGTCGTTGATGGCCGACACCTTCTTGCCCTCGCCTTTGTTGTCGCTCAGGTTATACACATAAATCTCAGAGGGGTACTGCATCGAGACTTGGTCGGCGTAAAGCTTTCCGTTCACCAGCTCGAAGCTGTGCACGTCGTGGTATCCGTAGGAAATCTGACGGAAGGTCTTGGTCGCGCGGTCGCAGGCGAAGATTTGGTCGGTTCCGCGATAATAGACCACGCCGAGGATCTCCTTGTCGTCGTCGGTCCAGCTGATGTTCACGAAGTTGTAGTCGAAGTCCGTGGACATGTCGGTGCGCTCGCCAGAAGCCAGATCCATGACCATAAGCCGTAGCTTGTCGCTCTCGTAGCCGTCCCGCTCCATGCTCTCCCAGGCAATCATCTTGCCGTTGTGGCTGAACACCGGGTTCTGGTCGTACCCCATGATGCCCTCACTGAGGTTTCGGGTCGTATTCTTCTCTATGTCATAGAGGAAGATGTCGCTGTTGGTCGAATGCGCGTAGTCGTAGCCGGTCTTCTTGCGGCAGGTGTAGGCGATTTTCTTGCTGTCCGGGCTGTAGTTGAACTGCTCCACCCCGCCCCAAGGGCGCATAGGGCACTCGAACGTGCTGTCAATGAGGCAGACGGCGTTGTCCACGTCCACTTTCTTGCCGTCGAAGTCGGCGAGGAATATCTGCGGGTATTCGTCCACCCAGTTGTCCCAGTGGCGGTACATCAGGTCCTCGTTGATGCGGCCGGTGGTCTTGTCGAGGCCGGCATAGAGTTTCTCGAGATGGCCGGGCCGCACCACCGGCTTGGTGGTGATGAAGACGACGGACTTGCCGTCCGGGGCGAGCTTGAAGCCTTCGAGGCCTCTCTCGACGGTGCCGACAACCGTCTCCCTGCCGTCTTTCATGGCCATGGCGACGATGTCGTTGTCCCGGCAGAAGAGCAGGGTCTCGTCATCTTTCCAGACCAGGTTAAACTCGGAGGAGGAGGTGGTGGTCAAACGGTCTGCCTCCCCGCCTTCGGAGGGAATCAGGTAGATTTCCGCGTTCCCCTTGTTGGCCTCCATGTCGTAGTAGGTGACTGTGTAGGCGATATGTTTGCCGTCAGGGGAGACGGCCTTCTCGCCCATCTTGCCCAGCGCCCACATCACCTCGGGAGTGAAGCGGCCGTCTTGGACCTGGATTTCCGGTTTCCCGATGACTTTCGCATCGGTGTTCTCTTGCTTTTTGTTGCAGGCACAAATCAGTGTCAGCAAAGCAATTGCGATAGATAGTTTCTTCATATTAAGGTTGATTTGACTGAATCGGGTTGTTTGCATAAAAAATGGCTATGGGGTTAGGATGCGGGATTGCTATTGGACGATAAGTTTCTGGATGGATTTTTTGCCGTGCGAGTCTGTTGCGTGCACGACATACATCCCCGAGGGCAAGTGGCCGATAGAGAAGGGCGAGGAATCGTGCTCTTCCACAAGCTGCCCCCGCATGTCGAACAGGGTGATTTTCGTGACCTCACCGGCCCCTGTGTGACTTACAAACACGTGGTCAGAGGCTGGATTGGGATATACGCTGACTTTGCCGACGGCATATTCCGAAACAGCGGTGACGGGTTGGTCGCCCAAATGACGGTACAGAAAACGGCGGGTGATGTTGAAGCAGGAATCGAATTTGTCGTACAGAAGGTCGTCGGGCATCGAGATGTAGAAATTGTGGCTCTCGCCAGAGAACGGATGAAACTCATAGTCCGTGATATTGAGACTGTTAAGATGGTCAGCGATGCATCGCGAGCCGTACATGTAGGGGGTGAGGTATGAAAACATGGAAGAGAAGCAGTAGCCCGAATCATAGGGCACCACGAAGTCTTCTGTGCCATGAATCATGCATAGCGGGACATACTCGTCCATGTCGATGTGTCCGACATCCAGCACGCCGCCCCAGTGCGCCACCACTCCGGCCACCTTGGAGGAAAAGCCTGCGTATTCGTCGTATCCCGAGCTGTTCATCGGCCCGAGGTCAGGGTAAGTGAACGTCTGCGAAGGGCGTTCCTCCTCTGACAGGAAGACCTTGTTCAGGGAGGCGATGGAACCGGCGGAATTGCCCAGCAAGAAGATTCTGTTGGTGTCGATACGGTATTCCTGGCAATGGGCCTTGAAAAAGCGGATGGCGGAACTCACATCCTGGGAGGCCATGTAGGCGGCTCTGATAAGTGAGCTTGCGCTGAGCGAGAGCACGGAGAGCAACCGGTAGTCGATGGATGCGGCGGCATAGCCATGCTTGGCAAGCCGGGTGCAGTAGGCTTCCATGTCGCACCTGTCGCGGCTACCTGCGATGAACGCGCCGCCGAAAACGGTGATCACCAGAGGGCGTGCGGCGAGGGCGTCCCCGGCGGGTTCGTAGAAATCGAGGTATAGAGTGGTGGGCAACAATTCTTCTTCCCCCACGGCACTGCTGAATGGTATCCATGAGGTCGTCGTGACATCTTCGAACACCGGGTCTGCATAACGGTTTCCAGTTTGGGCAAGCATTGCACAAGGGCATATCACGCACGCCACCAACCACACAAGGGCATACATTTTCATTTTGGTCATCGTTGAAATCAATTTATAAACGGAACTTAAAATCACGGGTGCAAACATAACAAATTCTCAGACAAATTCCACCCCGTGCAAAAAATTATTCCTGATGGAAAAAACAAAACCGTCCCGTTTCCGAGTTTTTCGTATTTTTGCGCCATTAAAAATTAACAGATATTTCTTAATTAAAACGCATCAAATATGAAAAAAGTCAGTTTACTATTGTTAAGTATCCTGTTCGTTTCATTCGGTTTCGGGCAGGAGATTGTGTGTGCCTGGACGTTTGACGACCTGACAGGCAACAATTCCGGGGCCTCGAACACGGCCAAAGTGATTGCCTCGAACCCGGCATGGGGTGCCGGCACCCTCTATGCCGACGGCACGAACGGTTCCGACGACCTGAACAACGGACCCAGTCCTGAGATCAACGCCTTCAACGGATCCACCCTCAACGACCCGCGTGACGAAGCGGTCGCCACCAAGGACTTGGCCATCGTGAACACGACGGCGAACGGCAAGGGTGTCGTCTTCAAGTTCTCCACAACCGGCTACCAGAACCTGATGCTCTCCTACGCGCAACGGGGCACGGCCACGGGGTTCAGCAGCGAGACTTGGTCCTACAGCACTGATGGCGTGAACTTTACGGAGCTGCAGACCCTCACCGGCACGAATGTGACCACCTACACGCTCCGCGAAGTGAGCCTTTCTTCCGTCGTGGCCCTCAATGACGCTGCCGTCGTTTACATCAGGCTCAGCGTTGACGGTTGCACCTCCGGATCCGGCAACAACCGTATCGACAACGTGGTGTTCCGTGCCAACATGAGCGGTCCGGACGTTTACGCGCCGGTCATCACCTCCCATTCCGTGGAGAGCGCCACCACGATGAAACTCAACTTCAACGAGGGGCTTGACGCGGCCACGGCGCAGAACACCGCCAACTATCAGATTGACAACGGGGCCGGCATCTCCGCCGCCACGTTGTCGGGCAACCAAGTCACCCTGACCTTCTCGCCCGCCCTGTCCGAAGGCATAGCCTACACCCTGGTCGTCAACAACGTGGCGGATGTGACCGGCAACGTCATGTCCCCTGACACACTGGCCTTCACCTACGGCGTGAGCGAGGAATTCCAAGTGGCCAACATCGCCGCCTTACGCGCCAAGTGGACCGACGCCCTGGACATCAACGGAACCCACTTCGGCAACGATGTTTACAAGCTCACGGGCAACGTCATCGTCACCGGCATCAACGACTCCTATCGCCACCAGATCTTCATCCAGGACGCGACGGGCGCCATCGTGATTGACGACCCCAACGGCAAAATCACCACCTCCTTGGAAACCGGCGACGAGATCACTGGCCTCTACGGCACCCTCACCGATTATTACGGACTGCTGCAGTTCGCCGTGACGGAAGACTACAACGCTCCGGCCTTATCCATTTATAATGATGTCGCCCCGCTGACGGTCACCCTGGCGGAGCTTCAAAACGTGGAATACATGAACGCACACCAGTGCGAGCTTATCCGCATGGAGACGGCCAAGATCAACCCGCTCACATCCAATATGTTCGAAAACGGAAAGAAATACACGCTGACCCAAAACGGACAGACCGGAAACGGCCTCTGGATTCACTTCTACAACATAGAGGGACTCACCGGCGAGCAGATCCCCTCCCAGCCGACTAACCTGACCGGGGTCAACAAAATCTCATACGGCGAGTACTACCTGATTCCGCGCACCGGCTTTGATCTCGGCACGGATGTCCCGAACTATCTCAACGAAAACGACTTGGATGTTTACCCCAACCCGGCCGCCGACCGCCTGACGGTCTCTCTCCGCACCGACCAATTCCAAGTGACCCAAATGGCTGTCTATGACCTGAACGGCAGACTCGTCCTGTCTCAACCGGTTTCCGACAACCAGCTCACCCTTAATGTCGGACAACTCTCCTCGGGCAGCTACTTCCTGCGTCTGAGCGACGGAAAGTTCAGTGTGACCACGAAATTCGTGAAGAAGTAACATATAAAGTAATATATAGGAAAAACGGCGTGCATCTCACGATGCACGCCGTTTTTGGTTCGCCTGGGGAGGGGCGGCGGGCGATTCCGGAACCGCTAACTGTAAAGCCCACCGTTCACCTGGATCACCTGTCCCGTGATGTAGGCAGCCTCTGGGGAGGCGAGGAAAGCGACAGCGGCGGCGACTTCGTCGGGGGTGCCGAACCGCTGGGCGGGAATCATCTTGCTCAGGGCAGCCTCGTCCAAACCGGCTGTCATGTCGGTTGCTATGAATCCAGGCGCAACGGCGTTGACCGTGACTTTCCGCTTGGCAACCTCCTGCGCCAAGGCTTTCGTCGCCCCGATGATGGCGGCTTTCGCGGCACTGTAGTTCGTCTGCCCCGGAACGCCCTTGAGACCTGAGAGCGACGCCATGTTGATGATGCGTCCGTCCCGATGGCGGATCATCGTCTTAACCACACGGCGTGTGATGTAGAAAAAGCCGTTCAGCGGCGTGTCGATGACGTTGTGCCAGTCTTCGTCGCCCATCATGACCATCAGGTTGTCGCGGCGCGTGCCGGCGTTGTTGACCAACACGGCGATATAGTCGTCGGGATGGGCGTTCTCCCACCCCTCCAATGCCGTCTCCACGGCGTGGGCGTCTGAGATGTCGAACTTCAGCAGCTCACACACGCCGCCCTGGCCCTCAATCTGCTGCTTCACATCCTGAGCGGCGGCATCGTTACTCACATAATTGACGATGACGGGCATGCCGTCTCGCGAAAGGCGCAAGGCCACAGCACGGCCGATGCCGCGGGAGCCTCCTGTTATCAATGCGTATTTCATATTCGGTGTTTTAGAATTTTAAGGTTTAAGCCCGCTCCAAGACTTTCCGTTTTCGCCTTTCTCGGGGCGGGAGTGGTAATTCCCAAACGCTCGGTCGCACGCCTTTCCGTGCGACGGCATTTCGGTGGCAAAAGTACACTTTTTTCGCCAACGTGCCTCAAAAAAGTTACAACGGGAAGACTTGCACTTTCACGGGTAAATAGTCGTAGCCGTTTCCTGCACGCCCTGTCACATTTCCTGCAACTCAACATGATGCAGGCAGTCCCGTCTGCGCCGCCTCAGATTCCTGCAAAAAAACGCCAGTAATACCAATATTTTTTGTATATTTGCAGGCTTTTAGAGAAAAATAAAAACTATTAATAATGAGTGAGTTAGAAAATAAGATTGAGAATGAAGAGACGTACGGCGCAGGGAACATACAGGTTCTGGAAGGGCTTGAGGCGGTTCGGAAGCGTCCTGCCATGTACATCGGCGACGTAAGTGACCGCGGATTGCACCATTTGGTGAACGAGGTGGTGGACAACTCCATAGACGAGGCTCTTGCCGGATACTGCAACAACATCGAAGTCAAGATACTGGAAGGCAACGCCATCAGTGTGCTCGACAACGGGCGCGGCATTCCCACCGACATGCACCCGAAGGAGAAGCGCTCCGCACTGGAGGTCGTCATGACCGTGTTGCACGCCGGCGGCAAGTTCAACAAGGACTCCTACAAGGTGTCGGGCGGCCTGCACGGCGTCGGCGTCTCCTGCGTGAACGCCCTTTCCAAGCACCTCACCGCCGAGGTCTTCCGCGAAGGCAAGCACTTCATCCAGGAATACGAATATGGCAAACCCCTCTATCCTGTGAAGGTCCTCGGCGAGAGCGACTACCGCGGCACCAAGGTCACCTTCCAGCCCGACGACACCATCTTCCACACCACCGTCT
This sequence comes from uncultured Bacteroidales bacterium, assembly GCA_946186495.1. GTDB lineage: Bacteria > Bacteroidota > Bacteroidia > Bacteroidales > WCHB1-69 > F23-D06. The sequence continues at coordinate 60,396 of CAMHNQ010000001.1, read as the reverse complement.
ATGAGTTCGACCGCCTCGCGCACCGCCTCAAGGAGTTGGCCTACCTGAACAAGGGCATCCACATCTCCATCGAGGACCTGCGCAAGACCGACGAGGATGGCAACCATCCCAAGGAGGTCTACTACTCCGAGAACGGCCTTCGCGACTTCATCGTGCACCTCGACGAGGGCCGCACCAAGATCACCTCGCAGCCCATCTACATCGAGGGCGAACGCCAGGGCGTTCCCGTGGAGGTCGCCATGCAGTACAACGACTCCTTCACTGAGAACATACACTCCTACGTCAACAACATCAACACCATAGAGGGCGGCACGCACCTCACCGGCTTCCGGCAGGCGCTCACCCGCACCCTCAAGAAGTACGCCGATGACAACAAGCTGCTCGACAAGCTGGAAAAGAGCAAGATTGAGATTTCCGGTGACGACTTCCGCGAGGGCCTCACCGCCATCATCTCCGTGAAAGTGGCCGAACCGCAGTTCGAGGGGCAGACCAAGACCAAGCTCGGCAACAGTGAGATTGCCGGCGTGGTGAACCAGATGGTGGGCGAGATGCTCACCAACTACCTGGAGGAGAACCCGAAGGACGCAAAGTCCATCGTTGACAAGGTGGTCTTGGCCGCCCAGGCGCGCCACGCCGCCCGCAAGGCCCGTGAACTCGTGCAGCGTAAGACCGCATTCAGCGGCTCGGGACTGCCCGGCAAGCTCGCCGACTGCTCTTCCAAGGACGCCACCAAGTGCGAGCTCTTCCTCGTTGAGGGTGACTCCGCAGGCGGCACCGCAAAACAGGGCCGCGACAGTCACTTCCAGGCCATCCTGCCCTTGCGCGGAAAGATTCTCAATGTGGAGAAGGCCATGCAGCACCGCGTCTTCGAGAGCGAGGAAATCAAGAACATCTACACCGCCCTGGGCGTCACCATCGGAACCGAGGACGACAGCAAAGCCCTCAACATCTCCAAACTGCGTTACCACAAGGTCATCATCATGACCGATGCCGATGTGGACGGCAGCCACATCGCCGCCCTTATCCTCACCTTCTTCTTCCGCTATATGCGCGAGCTCATCGAGCAGGGGCATGTCTATCTCGCCACCCCGCCGCTTTACGGCGTGAAGAAAGGCGACAAGCTGCAGTACGCCTGGACTGACGAACAACGCGACAAACTCACCGCAGAAGCCTCCGCCGGCGGACGCAAGGTGCATGTGCAACGCTACAAAGGTCTCGGTGAAATGAAGGACGACCAGCTGTGGGACACCACCATGGATCCCGCACAACGGCTGCTCCGCCAAGTCACCATCGAGAACGCCGCCGAGGCCGACCGCATCTTCTCCATGCTCATGGGCGACGAGGTTCCCCCGCGCCGCGAGTTCATTGAACAGAACGCCACCTACGCCAACATCGACGCGTAGCCTAATTCAGCATCGGGAATTCAGAGTTTTCCTAAATGGCTGCAAGCCAGACACATGTCAACCCGGAGCGAGCGGCTGCGTCCCCCGGGGCCTAAAAAAGAAACATCATGGAAGAGAAACAAGACAATACCGTCGAAGCAGGCCGGGAACAGCCTATCCCGGCCCCCGTCATCACCTTTAAGGGCGTGAACATCTCCCACCGCAAGCTGCGTGTCCTCACCGACATCAGCTTCACCATCAAGCAGGGAGAGTTCGTCTATCTGATCGGCAAGACAGGAACTGGGAAATCCTCCATCCTGGAAACACTCATCGGTGAACTCAAACCCGAAGGCGAAGAGGCCTCGATGATCGGCTACGACCTGCTGAACCTGAAGAAGAAACAAATCCCGGAAATGAGGAAGAAAATCGGCGTAGTGTTCCAGGACTACCAATTGCTTCAAGACCGAACGGTGATAGACAACCTGATGTTCGTGCTGCGCGCGACCCGATGGAAAGACAAACATGCCATGCTCAACCGTTGCGAAGAGGTGCTCGGGATGGTGGGTCTGGAAACAAAGGACTTCAAGTTGCCTTCACAACTCTCTGGCGGGGAGCAGCAGCGTGTCTGCATCGCCAGAGCCTTGCTCAACAGCCCTGACCTCATACTGGCCGACGAACCTACCGGCAACCTCGACCCAATCACCGCAGAGGAAATATTCCAAGTTTTCCACCATATCAACCAAACGGGCACCACTGTGCTGATGGCCACCCACAACTTTTCCCTCATCGACAAGTTCCCCTCTCGTGCTATCTGTATCGAAGACGGGAAACTCATTGATTCACACGTGTAAATGGTTATCGGAGAATGAAGGTTGGCTGTTTTGGCTTTAGGTTAGTTTTGTCGGGGTGTAATTTTGCGCCTCGCCTAAATGTAAGGAAATGCTCTCAATATTAATCCCAACATATAACGTGAATGTCCACCCGCTCGTGTCGGAATTGCAGGCGCAACTCGAGAGTTGCGCCGTTGACTATGAAATCATTATCTCCGACGACGCCTCTTCTGACATGTCGGTCCGTCATCACAATTCCCTGCTGGCAGAACAGGACAAGGTACGATACATCCAATATGAGGACAATATAGGCCGATCCAGAATCCGCAACTGTCTCGCAGACACGGCGATATACCCTAACCTGCTTTTCATGGACTGCGACGCCCGCGTCAAAAAAAACGACTATATCGCGGAATACCTTCGGTTTATGCGGGAAAACAATCTCGTCGGTACAGACTTTGTTGTCCTTGGGGGCCTGAGCTATCGTGAGATGCGTCCCGAAAAGGCAAAACGGCTTCGCTACCGGTATGGTATCAAGCGGGAAGTCCATTCGGCGGCAGAACGAAACCGCGCACCCTATCGCGCATTCACCCCATTCAACATGTTGGCATCCAAGTCTGTCTTCCAAAAATGCAGATTCGAGGAATCCCTGCGGCAATATGGATATGAAGACACTTTCTTCGGCATCGAACTCGAAAAATGCAGTATCCCTATCTATCATATTGACAACGAACTGTTTCATGAAGGCATCGACACCAATGAGGTGCTATTGAACAAAGTCGCCGCAGGTGTCGCCAACCTCGTGAAATTGAAAGAAAACCATAAAGTCGATGATAAGTTTCTGTCTGTCAGCACTCTACTTTCGACTTACGAACGAATGAGACAGCAATTGACAGGAAAGTTCACTCTTTCTTTGTTGGCCAAAGCCAAACAACCGTTGAGAAACATCGCATCTGAATACAACAGTTTGATTTTCTTGGATTTATACAAACTTGCCGTGATGCATAGCCTCATGACTTCCTGACTTTTCGCCATCCAAACCTTACCATAAAGAATATTACAACAAAAAAAATACTACTTTTGCATTTTCAACATCATCAAAAATTATAAACTATGGGATTTTTTAAAGAATTCAAGGAATTTGCAATGAAAGGCAATGTCATGGACATGGCCATCGGTGTGATTATTGGCGGTGCCTTCGGGAAAATCGTCACCTCTTTGGTGAACGACCTGCTCATGCCAATCATCGGCGCCCTCATCGGCAACGTCAATTTCACCACATTGTCGTTGACACTGCGCGCCCCAAAGCTCAACGAAGCGGGAGAGGTCGTGAAGGAAGCCGTAACCCTGAACTACGGAAACTTCATTCAAGTGACCATTGACTTCCTGATTGTGGCCCTGTGTATCTTCGCTGTCATCAAGCTGATCAACAAAGCCACAAGCTTAGTGAAGAAAAAGGAGGAAGAGACGCCCGCTCCCGCTCCGGAACCCAGCGCAGAGGAAAAGCTGCTCACCGAAATCCGTGACCTGCTGAAAGAGAAAAACTAATTGCCGAGTATTTTCCACTTTCTTTTTTCAAGGCCCGTTCCTCTATGGTTCGGGCTTTGTTCGTTTATCGTCAGTGTAAGATTGTGCACAAACGGATGGGTACGCACCCCTCAATTCCGTATAACAACGTAGCGCTTTTGTCCAATTGCCATCAGTATTCCTCTGAAAAGCAGGAAGAAAATAAAGGCGAACCATAGCGCGTGGTTACTCCACTGGTTCACCAGCGCGTAATAAAGTACGAAAAACACCGCCGTGGCCACGAACATCACGTTGCGCATTGCCGATGTTGCCGTTGCCCCGATGTAGATGCCGTCGTAGATGAAGGCCGCAAAACCCACAAAGGGCAGCAAATAGGTCCACGGGATGTAGTGCATTGCCGTTTGGATGACCGTCTCGTCATTGGAAAGCACGCGAAGAATCCCTTCTCCCAAGAAAAGGAACAATAAGGTGAAGGCCACAGCCAGTCCAGCCCCCCACCCTAACAGATAAAGTATCACTGTCCGCAAGGTCCTTGGCTCTCTCGCCCCCACATACTTGCCCACGAGAGACTCGCCGGCGTAAGCAAAACCGTCCATGACATAGGAGGTGAGGGTGAACAGCTGCATGAGTAACGTGTTGGCTGCCAGTATCTCCTCTCCGAAATTGGCGGAAATGTATGGGATGAAGGTGAACACTGCAATCAAACAGAGGGAACGCAGGAAAATGTCGGCGTTGACTTGGAAGAATCGCAGCATCTTGCGCCATTGCAGGGCTGTGCGCCAGGGAATATCGCGCCAGAAATGGCCATAACGCCGCACCCAGATGACAATGGCCAGGAGCAGGCCGCTGTACTGCGCCAGCACAGAACCCCATGCCACTCCTGCGATTCCTGCGTCGAAGACGTAAACGAACAGCAAGCTGAAAACGATGTTCACGAGGTTGAGCAGCGTGGCCACCCACATGGGCGACGCCGCGTTCTGCATCCCGAGGAACCAGCCCTTCAGCACATACAGGCTGACGGTGGCTGGGGCCGCCCAAATGCGGATGTAGAAGTAGGTGAGCATCAGGTCTAATGTCTTCGGAGAGGTATGTATCCACTGTTTGCACAGACAGGCGATGGGATACTGAAGCAGAAGCAGGACAGCAGCCACTGTCAGGGCGATGACTACTCCGCGCACCAGCACACTCAGGAACTCCTCCTTGTTATTGGCGCCGTACGCCTGCGCCGTCAACCCGGAGGTCCCCATCCTCAGAAACCCGAAGTTCCAGTATATCAGGTTAAAGACCATGGTCGCAAGCGCTATCGCCGCGATGTAGCCTGCATCCCCGATGTGGCCCACAATGGCGACATCCACCATGCCCAACAACGGCACCGTGATGTTGGTCACTATACTGGGAATGGATATCCTTAGGATTTCTCGGTTAAGCGGTCTCACTGACGATTCTTCTTGTCCTCTAATAACAAACAATCAACCTGGTTTTTATCCCTACTCTTCCGGCATATCGGACCGGAAGAATGACTTGATGAGTTTGGCGTCATTGCCTTCGGCGTATATCTCCTCGTCGGGGGTCGGACGGATCTTAACCGTCACGGCGTCCACATCGTCGCTGTCCTTCACGGGCGTGTAGCTTACCAAGGCGTCAGTCGCCACGATGTAGCGTGGGTTGACCCGAACAAACGCCGTGTAGTCGATCCACTGTTCCACCTCTTCCATCGTTTCGTCAATAGAGAGCCTGTTTCCGTTCTTGAGCACGACGGTCATTTTGTCGCGGTTTTTCACGAAATAGGCCACCACGTCCTGTTTCAGCTTCTGCCCCACCCCTTTCTGGTACATATATATATATGTCGTCAACAGGGTGTGGTTTTTATAGACCATAGTGGAGCGGATTTTGCCGTTCACATCGTAGGAATTCCATTCTGCATCGCGCCAGCCGTTATGATAAACACCTGTGGATGAAATGTTTCCGTTTGGATAGTAGGAGGTGTATTTCCCGTTGGTCTTCCCTGCCACATAATTCTCTTCCAGACTGACTTTCCCGTTCAAGTAATAGGTCTTGTGAATTCCGTTGAGCCTGTCATTCAGATAGTCACACTCTTCCAGAAGAACCCCGTCTGTCGAGTAGGTCTTCCACGGTCCGTTGCGTTTGCCCATCTGATAGTTCTCCACTTTGATAAGTGTGTCATGGTCAGCGTAATAGCGCCATTCGCCATCCTTCAGCTGATCGATGTAAACACCTTCGGAAGCTTTTCGGCCGTTTTCATGGAAAATGACAGTCTTCACTTTGTGGACACCTTGGAGAAATTCCGTGACGCTCTTCAGTTTGCCGTTCTTATGGTAATATCTGAATGTTCCGTAGGGCACGTCGTCCTTGAATTGCCCTTCGTAGACCAATGTCCCTTGCTCGTATTTTTTCCACACGCCCTGCCTTTTCCCGTTTTTGTCCTTCACATTGATACGATCCTGGGAGAAGGCCAGCGCGGTGATCAGGAGACATAGCCACAAAACCAATGCTTTTTTCATATTGCAGGATTATCACGTTAACTCTTCACTTTGTCGCGAAGTTCAAACCCACCGGTCACTTCGAAAATCTTGTGCACTTCCGCCATATCCTCGTGGGGGATGGTGCGGAGTGCGCCGGGGCCGTTCCCGTGGTAGTTGGCGCCCAGTTTACGCGAGACCTCTTCAATATTGTCCACATACCAGCGCCAAACAGGGCCTTGCTCCACATGGTAGGCGGGGTCAACGCGGTCGGGATGGACGCAATAGCCGATATCGAGGATGTTCTGTTCGATAGTGTTCATGAGCTGGGTCTGTTGCCGTCCCATCTCACTGTCGCGGAAATAGCCGGTCTCCTGGGAGACTTTCCTGAGGACGTTGATGACTTCCCCGGGGGCGTTGCCGCGTGGGCATCTGGGTTTGCACGACATGCATTGTCCACAGTACCAGATGGTTTCACTTCGGAGGAGGTTCTCTAAGGTGGCCTCGTCGTTGCGTTGCACCATGTCGCAGATACGGCGCGGGTCGTAGTCGTAGAATTCCGCTGCGGGGCATACTGCAGTGCACATGCCGCAGTTCATGCAGGCATGGAGTGCCTCCTCGTAACGCAGGTCTTTACGTAGACGTTCAACAAGTTCTCCCATATCAGTCGAATTTCACTCTGTTGAATTTCATGAGCCAGAAGAAGAAGGCAGGCAATGGTTTGGATCGGTCTCTGTTCATCAGGTTGATGCAGAGGTTGAAGCGGTTGCTCACGGGGATCTTGTGCACTTCCACAAATTCTATCAGGGTGCCGTCCGGATCTTCGATATAAGTGAAGTGGCCGGAGGCGAGCCCCATGTCGAAGTCGCCGTCTCCGGGGCAGCTGTCGGCAGTGAAAGGATACCCGAGTTCCTGGCAATGCTTCTCCAAAGCGCGCATGTTCACCACGTCAAAGCATATCTGGATGAATCCGGGATCGCCCCACTGGCGGGGTTTCTCGAAGATTTTCCTCGGGGTGCGCTCCATGGCCTGAACCAGTTCTATGGTGCTGGTGTTGCTGCCGTAGAGTTTCGAGAATGGGCCGGTGAAAGGCTCGGAGTGCGCGAGGAGTACGCGGCGATACTGCTGGGTGCCGCCGCGCATCGTCTGCCAGTCGCTGAAGACTCCGGTCTTGTCATAGACCACCGTGTCGTAGCCGAGGATGTCCCGATAGACCGGCAGGGACTTCTCGATGTCGGAGACGCCGATCATGGCGCCCACAACGCCGCCGGAATAGTGTTTTTCGTCAATGAAGACATCATTGTCCTCCACCACCTGGAAAAGATTCCCGTCCGGATCATGGAGGTAGAAGGTCGGCAGCCCGTGCGGGTCGATGAAAATCTGGGAGACGTTCGCGTGTTTGGCGGCCAGTTCGGCATGGTATGACGAGATGTTGTGTGACTTGACCTTCGCACAGAAGATCCCGAGGTCGCCAACCATCACCTCAAAGTCCATCGGAATCGGCTTTCGTTCCGAATACTGCCAGATCTCGAAACCGCCGCCGCCCTGCAGATTGGCAGCCACGCACGCGTGCCGTTTCTCGGGTTTCCCGCCCGTATAGGGAAGCATGCGTTCCGCCACAGTGTCATCTTCCAGAACACGGATATTCATCTGGAACATGTCGGCATACCATTTCCAGGATGCCAGCATATTTTCAGTTCCTATTCCAATTTGTTGTATACCAACGAATTGATAATCTTTCATACTTGATTTTTTTAACCTGCAAATATACAATTTTTATTAATGATGCAATGACAACCTCACGCAGACTTGAGCCGGTTGTCCATAGGATGAGGGTACCGTTGTTGTTCGGCAGTGTGCAGGACGGGGATTGGTGAGGCTTCGGATGGCCGGGTTACTTTTCCTCGGGATGGTCGTATTGGGAGAAGGCGGAGTTCTGACTGATAAATTCGGGGACGAAGGCCTTCATCTTCTTCACCATTTCGGGGATTTTCACAAAGATGGAAAGCTCTTCCATTTCGTCAATGGCGGGCAGTGCGGACGAATAGGGGTATTCGCGCACCTTGGCGATGAAAATCCGGTCATGCTGGGTCTCTATGGTGTTCTCCTTGTTCGAGAGAACCTCTTCGTAGAGTTTCTCGCCGGGGCGCAGTCCGGTGTATTCAATCTTGATGTCCTCGCCGGGTTTCAGACCGGCCAGGCTGATCATGCGGTGCGCGAGGTCGTCGATTTTGACGGACTCACCCATGTCGAAGACGAAAATCTGGTTGCCGGTGCTGAAGGTTGCGGCCTCCATCACCAGTCGGCATGCCTCCGGGATGGTCATGAAGAAGCGGGTGATTCTGGGGTCGGTGACGGTCACCGGGCCGCCCTTTTCAATCTGCTCGCGGAAACGCGGGATCACGGAGCCGTTGGATCCCAGCACATTGCCGAAGCGCGTGGTGACGAACTTTGTGCGGCCCTTCACCTCACCGCGTTCCACGGCAAGACCCAGCGACTGGACGTAAATCTCCGCTATGCGCTTGGAGCATCCCATCACGTTGGTCGGGTTCACGGCCTTGTCCGTGGAGATCATCACCATCTTCTCGACATCATATTCGATGCACTTGTCGGCGACCGTATGGGTGCCGTGCACGTTGACACGGACGGCCTCGCAGGGGTTTTCCTCCATCAGGGGGACATGCTTGTAGGCAGCGGCATGGAACACGATTTGCGGATGGTGGGTGCGGAAGGCGAAATCCACGCGGGGGCTCTGGCGCACGTCGCCGATGATCGGCACGAACGAGAGGTTCGGGAACTTCTCCTCCAGTTCAAGGCGGATGTTGTGCATCGGGGTTTCGGCATTGTCGAAGAGGATAAGCTTCTTTATGCCGAAGCCGGCCAGCTGGCGGCACAGCTCAGAGCCGATGGAGCCGGCGGCTCCTGTCACCATCACCACCTTGTCCTTGAAATTCGCCTTGATGGCTTCCATGGAAATCTGTATCTCCTCGCGCCCCAGGAGGTCTTCAATCTTCACCTCGCGTATCTTGTTGTGGTTCAACCCTTTCTTCATCTCGTCAATATTCGGGATGATTAGCATGCGCACATGCAGGTCGCTGCAGATTTTAACAAGGCCGTCGCGCTCGCTTTGGGCGTCCCGCTCGGAAGTGAACAACACGGCATTCACCTCGTGTTCCGAAATGAGCTGATCCAACTGTGCGGGGTCGTTGAACCTGTACATGGGGAGGTTGGACAAGCGCAGGTTTTCCGGCTGCGGCTCGTCCGTGAGCAGCCCCACCACCTTGTAGTGCGTCGAGTTCTCCAAACGGACGATGGCCGCCAATGATTTGTCGGAGACCCCATACACCAGCACGCGCATGTTGTTTCGGGATGCTTTCCGCTTGTCTATCAGGTAGCTGTACAGGGTCACCATCATCAGGCGGACGGTGACGAGCAGGAACAGGGTGAGGATGAAGTCGGCCATCAACGTAAAAGTCACCCCTTTGAAGATACCGCCATCGGCAATGGTCATCACCACAAACATCACCAACACCTTGAAGACGGTTTCAGAGAGGAAGACAACCATGTCGCGCAGACTCATATGCCTGATAATCAGCTTATGACCTTTGAAGATGAACATGGCGACGCAGGTCGCGATAAGGGAGGTCAGCATCCAGACCAAAGCGAATCTCCCTGAGGCGTAGAAGGTTCCTCGCAGGAATCCCAGAGTGAGCAACGCCAGCAGGGAAGCCACCAAGGAGAGGAGCAAGTCAAGGATGAAAATCAGCCTTGCATCCAGGAATGTGGATATTTTGTTCGCCAAACGGTCAAAAGCATTTACCATATGTTTACGTTATTTGTGGTTACAACTATCTGCCTGTTAAAAGGTTGCATAAAAAAAGAAAATGTTTTACGTACACTTACCCATTCATACAAATGAATTTTGCAAAAATAGTTTTTTTTTTCGATTTTCCAGCTTTTTTTTATTTTTGTCTTTCCAATTTTTATGTTATTTTTGCGGTCTCTAAGAAACAAAGGCTAACATTATTATAACCTATTGATATAAAAAAAATTATGAAGAAAATTATTAGCTTGGTGGTTTCAGCTATAGTGTTGTCTTGCTTCTCGGCGGTGGCACAGGAGAATGACCCCGTGTTGATGACGGTAGGCGGAAAATCCGTTCATAAGTCCGAATTCGTCAAGTCCTACCAGAAGAACAGTCTGTTGAGCGATGCCACGGAGGCTGAGCTTCGCGACTATTTGAGGCTGTACGCAGAATACTGCATGAAAGTCCAGGAGGCGAAGTCTCTGAAGCTGGACACGGCACAGGCTTTCCAAAAGGAGTGGGCGGCCTACAGGAACCAATATGCGCAACAATATCTCATTGATACCGAGGTAAGTGACCAGCTCTTGGAAGAGACCGTCGACCGTTCCCGCTACCAGGTCCGTGCCTCGCACATCCTGGTTCGCGTACCGGAGAACGCCGACCCCAAGGACACCCTCGCCGCCTATCACAAAATCATGAAAATCCGGGAGGAGGTTCTGAACGGTTTGGACTTCAACGAGGCGGCAGAACGTTACTCCGACGACGAGTCGGCCCGCGACTTCGTCAACCCGCAGAACCAGCGCCGCCAGCCCGGCAACTTAGGTGAACTGGGCTACTTCTCGGTGCTGGAGATGATTTACCCGTTCGAGAGCGCCGCCTACAGCACCCCGGTCGGGCAAGTGTCGCAGCCCGTCCGTACCCAGTTCGGATACCACCTGGTCTATGTCCAGGACAAGATTCCGGCCATCGCCAAGATTTTCGTGTCACAGATATTCTTCAAGGACAGCCTTGCAAGCGACCGTAAAGCGGACCACAGCCGCCAGATGAGCCGTTATGCGGAACTGCTCAAGAAGTACAAGCAGGGAGCCTCTTTTGAGGCCCTTGCGGCAGAATACTCCGACGACGAAGCCACCAAACGCAACGGCGGCCGCATGGAGCCCTGCTCCCCGAACCGCCGCCCGGGTAACTTCATCTCTGCCGCCATCAACCTGAAGGCGGGAGAGATTTCCCAGCCTGTCCCCTCCTCCATCGGTTGGCACATCCTGCGCCTGGATTCCATTGTCTACACCACGGTCAACGACGAGTTCAAATTCATGGTCAAGAACCGCCTCGAACGCGACAGCCGCTCCAAGCGAAGCAAAGAATCTCTGGTCGCGAAGCTGAAGACGGAGTACAACTACGACGAGAAAGGCAAGAAAGCCGCCATCAAGTTCCTCAGCAAGCACATGCCCGACAACTACTTCCAGTCGGCGCACATTGCGATAGACTCATTCCCCGGCATCGAGAAGCTGAAGCCGATGTGCACGTACGCCGACCAGAAGCTGACCGCCAAGGACTTCGGACGCTACCTCGTGCGTTTCCAGGGCCGCATCGCCCAGCCCAACGACCACATGGCCGCGTTCCTGGATCAGGTGTTCAACAACTTTGTGAGTGACAACATCTTGCGATATGAATCCACACGCCTGATGGACAAATACCCCGAATACCGCGATGTGGTGAACGAGGTGTATGACGGTCTTATGATCTATGAGGTCAACGCCCTTAAAGTGTGGAATGCCGCCATAAAGGACACGGTGGGCGCGGAGAAATTCTACGAGGAAATCAAGTCGCAGTTTGCCACCGGCGACACGGCCAAGCCCTACAAGACGTTTGACGAGGTCCGTGCCGTGGTCATCAGCCAGTATCAGGAAAAATACGAAAAAGATTGGTTGAACGAACTCCGCGAAAAATACCCCGTAAGAGTCAACGAAGAGGTTTTCCGCACCATTTTGAAAAAATAACGTGAAGAGAATCAGTGTTATAGCCTGTCTTATCCTATTGCTGGCCTGCGCATGCCACCGACAGGAGGACCCTGTGGTGGCCCAGGTCTACCAGTACCGCCTCTATTCCTCTGAAGTGAGCGCTTGCATCCCGTCGGGCCTCAATCAGGAGGACAGCACCGCACTTGCCCGTAACTACATCACCACATGGGTGAAGGAAAAACTGCTGCTCCACGAAGCCGAGAAGAATCTTTCCCCAAAAGAGAAAAACTTCGACAAGGAGATGACAGAGTATCGCAACTCTCTGTTAATCAACAGATATTATGAGAAATTGTGGCGTCAGGACACCAACAACTCCCATATCTCCGAAAAGGACATCTCCGCATTCGCCCACTCATTGGACAACCGCTACACCGTGGAGAAGGAAATCGTGCGCGTGAACTACGTGAAGATGCCCTCCACGGCGGACAACCTCTCCGAAGTCCGCGACATCTTGTTCGACGAGGACCGGCGACTCGCGGAAAAGGAGAGTATTGTAAAACAATTGGGCGACTCCATCGAATATCTGCTCGACGACGACGCGTGGCTCTATCTGGACGACCTCCAGAACGAAGTCGCCTTTGAGATTGATGCCGAAAAGGCTGCCGGGCAAAAGGAAATCCTGCACATCGAGAAAAAAGTCGGCGACAACAACGTGCTCTTGGTCATCCTCGACTACCGTTCCCAACGTTCCGTGAACGAAACAAAAGAGGAACGCGCTGCGGCCGCCATGCTGCTCACCAACCAACGCCGGACAGAGTTCATCAACCGCTACATCGAGGAACTCTACGAAAAAGCGGCCAAAGACGGGAAAGTGGTGAGGTGAAAGGAAAACTAACGACAACAGAAAATGGCTACATTGAAAATATACAACAAATCAAAGAACGCCCTGCCGGCCTATGCCTCAGAGTACTCCGCCGGCATGGATTTGCGTGCGGACCTCGCCGCACCCGTCCTATTGAACCCGATGGAACGGAAACTGATTCCGACAGGATTGTTCATCGAACTTCCGCAAGACTGTGAGGCGCAGATTCGGCCGAGGAGCGGGCTGGCGCTCAAGCACGGCGTCACGGTCCTCAACAGCCCCGGCACCATCGACGCCGACTACCGGGGGGAAGTCCAGGTGCTTTTAGTGAACCTGTCGCAAGAACCGTTCGAGATCATCCCAGGCGAACGCATCGCCCAAATGGTGATCGCCAAATACCAACAAGTGGCCCTGCAGGAAGTCGCCTCTTTGGACGAACTCTCTTCCACAGGGCGCGGCACCGGCGGTTTCGGGCACAGCGGAAGAAATTAAGCAACAAAGCCGTATCTGAAAATGAAACCGTTAACCATACTATTGCTGCTCCTTGCCCTATGGATGCCCTCGTGGGCGCAAAGCGGGAAAAAAGTCCGCCGAACAGCCTCCAACACCAAGGAAGCCGTGACGGAGAGACAGATTTCGAGCCGTTTCAACAGCGGGCTGCGAGCCTACTACACCGCCCAGTACGACGAGGCCATGCAGGTCTTCTCCAGCATCCTCGCTGAAGCCCCGAAGCATGCGCCCTCCCACTTCATGCTCGCACGGGTCTATTCCGGCCGCCAACAGTTCGCGGAGGCCGAAAACGCCTTCAAGCAGGCCATCAAGCTTGACAAGGAAAACATCTGGTACCAGGTCGGGCTTGCAGACTTCTACCAGCATGTGGCCGACTACAAGAGCGCACTACCCTATTGGGAGAAAATCTGTCAGAAGTATCCCGACAACGAAGCCTATCTCCTCAACCTGCAAATGTGCTATTCCACCTGCAAGATGGATGACAAGGCAGCGGAAACCCGGATGCGGCTGGAGCAGCTGACAGGCAGGCCGACTCCCGACCCTGCAGGGCAGACGGAAACGGCCGGCAACGGAAGCAGCAAGGAGATGGGGATGGCATCCCTGAAGGCAGGCCGCTATGCCGAGGCAGTTTCCACGCTGAATCAGGCGCTGAATGAGGATGACACGGACTACGACCTCTGGAAAGCCTTCGCCGATGCGGTTGACAAGTCGCAGCAATGGCAGATGCTTACCGCACGCGAAGACGACCTCGCCACCTTGTTCCCGCAATCGGCCGAAATGCTTGCCAACTTAGCCAACGCTTTCCTGAAATCCGCAAACCCGGAAAAGGCTGTAGAATACTACAAACAAGCTAAGGCGTTTTCTTTCGACGACGCACTGACGCAACGCATCCGCAAAGGGCTTCACGACGCTTACACGGCACTTGGCGACACAGAAAACGCCGAACGCTGGCGATAACCTTGCGCACAAAGCCTGGCAGGGAAGCCGTCGGACGGAAACACTCCCTCCGGATTTGGGCTATCTTGCTGCGAGAAAAAGGGAAGGCTTTGTCGGCAGAGGCTATTTCACCCCCTCTAACAGCAAATCCCCAAGACCGATATGGTAACCTTCTGAGACGAAGAGAATGTTGCCGTCCACGTCTAAAATCAGGCAGACCGGGCGTTCGCCGGTGGTGTGCGGCAGCGATCCGTCGTGCACGGCATTCTTCAGGGCCGCCTGCACCGCCTCGCTCACAACACCGACCTTCGAGGAGAGCACTTCCACGTTGGCGGGCTGGTTCTTCTCCTTCTTCCAGTTGGCGTTGTTGGCCAACAGCAGCACCTTGCCGCCCCAAGCCTCGTAAGCGGCTTTCTTCGCCGCCAACTCCTTGGCCAGATGGTTGGTCGGCTCCGTGCCGGGTGCCACTAAGCAGAGAATCATCTTGTCTTTACCCGATTGTTTAAGTAACTCAAGCAATGATTTGCCGTTCAATGTGTTGATATTCATATCCAAACGGCCATACGTATTATTGCGCGGGGTCAGTTCCGGAATCTTGATGGTGTATTCGTCCGACTTTTTCAGCGTGAAGAAATGCAGTTCCGACAGCACTTCGCCGTCGCTGTAGCGGTTGCCGGTGGAGAGGCAGTATTTGCCAGGAGGGAGGTTGAGGACAATGTCACGCGCCTCCACGCGCGGGTCGCCCTCGAAGTCGTAGGAGACATACTCGCCGTTCTCGAAACGCTGCAGTGTGTAATGGATGTAATAGGTGTAGCCCTTCGGGTTATGCAAGGTCAGCGTGGCCAGTTCCTCGTTCGGGGTAACCGTCTTTTCTTCAAACGTGACTTCTTGCCAATCATTGTTTTGCCAAGCATAGATTTTGTTGGAGGCATTATCCAGATAGCACGGGATGTTCAGACTGCGGCAGGCGGCCACGAAGAAGATGTCGCGGGAGTGTGCGTCGGCGCGACGGGTCTTGAACACGCCCATCGGACTGATGGGACAGTTGTAGTAGTTGCAGAGCGGGTCGATGGTGATGTTACGTTTTGTCCAGTCTGTCAGCTGGTTAACAGACGGGGTGGCATTATCGGAAAAGACATTCCGGAACGCTTCGCGCAAGCTGCTGCGCCAGTCGCGGATCAGCTCGTTGGAGATGCGGGCGGGCAACACGCCCTTTACGAAGACCTCTAACGGGTAGTTGGCTTTCTTGTCGTAGCTGACCAACTGGCTTTCCAACGTTTCCGCCTTGGTGTCGCGCAAATCTTTGTCTGCCAATGCGCTAACGAATTCTTTAAGATAGAGTCCATCCAATTTCTTTGTGTGGTTTTGGAGGAATTTGATGATTTCGGCATGGTTGCCCTCGCTGCGATGGATCACATCGTAGAATTCGTCGGCGGTGAAATATTCGTTCTTGTACTTGGCCGTCTGCGACTGTGTGGGGAAAGTCTTGCGGTAGGCCTCGCGCATCTTGTCCTCCTTGGCCATCCGCTTCTCGCAGGCCAACTGGGCCGTGGCGCTCACGTTGTTGTTCAGCGGCTTGCCCACCGGCGGAACCATATCGAACCGCTGAATCAAATTGCCTGCGGACATCCAAGGGTTCGGGCCTTTGTCGCTCAAAATCAGCACCAAATGATCCTGTTTGCGCAGGTCAAGCTGTGCGTAAGCATAGTCGTCGCCCTGTTTCGCCCAAATCAGCAAATCGCCGAGACCGGTGTTGAGCTGTGCGCGACCGTTCTCGTCGGTCTTCACCTCGGCAAGGGTGTAATATTCCGCATAGTTGTAGAGTTTGAAGCAGACGGAGGCGTTCTTGGCGGGTAGATGCCGTTTGTCATAGACGGTGACGTAGGCCGTGGAGGTGTCGGCGTAGTTGGAGAGCAGGTTGATGCAGGAGTAGTAGGGCGTGCGCTTGTTGACCTCCTCGGGACCCTCGTAGCGGCCGAAGACGTTGGTGTGCACCATCATCGTGCGCGTGGAGACGTTGGCGAACCAGCCCATGTTGAGGGCGGGCGCAGGCTCGCAGGCGCCAAGGAAGTACCACTTGCCATCCACCCAGACCTCCACCCAGGCGTGGTTGTCATCGCAGTGTGCCCAGCGCGGGGTGTAGCACTGGCGGGCGGGGATGCCCACGGCGCGGAGGGCCGTCACCGTGAGGGTGCTCTCCTCGCCGCAGCGCCCGTGCGAGGTCTTCAGCGTAGCCAACGGCCCCGACGTTCTCGCGTCAGCAGGCTGATAATCAACATATTCGTGGCACCAATGATTCACCTCCAAGGCGGCATCGTACATGCTCATGTTCTGGATGCGTTTCTTCAGCTGATGGAAGATGTATGACCGCGCGGTGTCGAGGTTCTCGTTGTTCACGCGATAGACGACCACGAAGTGGCGGAAGATGTCGTCGGGGATGGTCTTGCCCCAAGAGAAGGTCTTCCGCGCCTCAATGGCCGTGGCCACCTGTTGCTCGAAGAAGCTGAAGTCGTAGTCGGCGAGGTCGCTCTGCGGCATGTAGGCGTAGAGGAACATGAGGTATTGGTACATGTTCCGGCTTTGCTCCGTTGTCGCAGACTTCAGGTTGTAGAATCCGATCTGGTCGCGCACCTCCTGCGGGATGTCCGAGCGGTTCAAATAGTCCTGCCGAACCGCCGCCCAGTATTCGGTCTGTGCGAAACCACTTGTCGGTAAAACTATCAAAATCAATAAATTAAGAATTAACAAAGAAAATATTTTACGATTCATATTCCAAGAATATTTGTTACAAGAAAACACGTGCAAAGATACATTTTTTGTCGTTCTCTCTAATCTTAAACCTTAAACCTTAAACCTTAAACCTTTGTCACCTATAACCCCAGGGCTTACGCATCAACTTTTTTATGTGGGTGAGCCTGCGCGGGTCCTCCAGGTCCTTGAAACAATCAAAAAGCTTTATTTCCATATTTTGTACGAAACACATATTCGCCGACCGTGACAGGCACTGCATATCAGCGGTTGGATGAATCGCCGGCGTATGCATTGCGACGCTTGGAAGCGTCGTCTCCTAATCCACGCTGGCTCGCCCAAATAAAAAAGTTGATGCGTAAGCCCTGCCCATAATCAATAACCAATAACCAATAACCAATAACCATTAAAATTGTATCTTTGCCGCCCGAATTCAACCCCCGACGAAATGCTCTTCAACTCGATAGAATTTCTGATCTTCTTCCCCTTGGTGACGCTGCTGTTCTACCTGCTGCCCCACAAGCACCGCTGGCTGCTCCTGCTTGCCGCCAGCTGCTTCTTCTACATGTGGTTCATCCCGAAATACATTCTCATTCTGCTGATAACCATACTGATAGACTACTCCGCCGGCATCCTGATCGAGAAATGGGAAGAGGACAAAACCCGAAAAAAGGCCTGTCTCGTGGTCAGTATCGTCTCCACCTGCCTGGTGCTGTTCATCTTCAAATACCTGAACTTCTGCAGCGCGAACCTGGTGGCCCTCGCCCAGCACTTCGGATGGGCGCACCCGCAGAAAATCCTGGACATCGCCCTGCCCATCGGCCTCTCATTCCACACGTTCCAGAGCCTGAGCTACGTCATTGAGGTCTATCGCGGCAACCAGAAGGCGGAACGGCACTTCGGCTACTACGCCCTCTACGTGATGTTCTACCCGCAGTTGGTGACCGGCCCCATCGAGCGGCCGCAGAACCTGCTCCGACAGCTCCACGAGCACAAGGAACTGCAGTATGACAATATTGCCAATGGACTGAGACTCATCCTGTTCGGGCTTTTTCTCAAGATGGTGGTGGCCGACAATCTCGGGGCTTATGTGGACAAAATCTACGCCGACCCGTTCCAATACAGCAGCGGCGACATCCTCTTGGGGATGCTGTTCTACTCGTTCCAGATTTACGGCGACTTCTTCGGCTATTCGACCATTGCGCTCGGCTGCGCCCTGACGATGGGTTACTCACTGATGGACAACTTTAAAACGCCATATCTGTCCGGTAGCATTCAGGAATTCTGGCGGCGTTGGCACATCTCGCTCTCCACTTGGTTTCGCGACTACCTCTACATCCCTCTCGGCGGCAACCGCGTCTCCGTGCCGCGCTGGGGACTCAACACCCTGATAGTCTTCACAGTATGCGGCATTTGGCACGGCGCGAACTGGACCTTCATGATCTGGGGCTTCACCTACGGGGTGCTGCTGATCATCGAGCGCGGGCTTCGTAACATTCATCTTTTTGACAAAATTGAGAACAGAAGCGGCCGACTCGTCATCAAAATCTGCAATATCGCCAAAACTTTCGTCATTGTCACGCTGTTGTGGAGTGTCTTCCGGGCGACCTCTTTCGGTAACCTGCATGACCTTTTCGCCGCACTCTTCCACAACGGTATGCTTCCAAGCAAGTTGCATGTGCAACCGGTCGCATGGGCCGCCCTTGCACTCTTTATCGTCTTTGACCTGCTCATCCGCGACAGCCGCTTTGACGTATGGTGCGGCCGACAGAGACCTGCAGTCCGCTGGTGCGTCTATGCATTCTTGATATTCGCTGTCATTGCCTTGTCGTCCGTCGAACAAATCCCGTTCATCTATTTCCAATTCTAAATGACTGATTCAATAAAACATACCATAAAAAAGATATCACTCAAGCTGCTTGTCCTGACCGGCGTGCTTGTCGGGTTAGACCTGCTCTATTACTACACGCTGTACCCGCAAGACATCGAGCGCAACTGCTCGCTGATGGAGATTTCACAGCGGGCGAAGGCGGGCGTGGACATGGTCTACCTGGGTGAGTCCTCCAACTTTTCCTGCGCGAAATCCGACACCGACCGGCGTTCCATCAGCACCATCATTGGCGAATCGCTTCCTGCGCATCAGGTCGGGGATCTGAGTAAAGCGGCCTGCCATGCCAGCATATACTACGACATTTTGCGTAACATTCCACGCCAAAACGACGTGAAGACGGCCATCGTGACCGTCAACATGCGCTCTTTCACTGCCGAGTGGATCTATTCCGACTTGGAGACTGCCCTCCGAAAGGAGCAGATCATGATGAAAAAGGCCCCGGCACTGTACAAGCGTCTGCTTTTGGCATTCAAGGCATATCCTGTTTGGACGGAAGAAGAGCGTTCCGCCATCATCCGCAAAGGGTTTAAGAAACAGACTTTCTCCCTGCCCCACCCTTTCCCCTACCGCAACGCCAATGAATGGGACCACGGCGTAGGTGGTTCCTACACGCTGTATAACGGGATGCAACCCTCCGCTGACTCCTTGGCCTTAGCTTGCCACCACATCAAGCATTTCGCTTGCGAACTGGACAACAAGAACCCGAGAATCAAGGACTTGGACAATATCGTCAGGCTATGCAAAAAACGCGGCTGGCAACCGGTCTTCAACATTCTCGCGGAGAACGTCGACCAGATCGACAGCCTTTGCGGCCCTGATCTGCTATATCTGCTTGAGCGGAATGTGCAGTATGTGACCGACCGCTACGAGGCGATGGGGGTGATTGTCGTCAACAACTTGCATGCGGTTCGGGACAATGACTTTTTCGACCGCGATTTCCCGACGGAGCACTATTCGCAAACCGGGCGCAAGGCAATTGCGGACAATGTGGTTAAAAAGATTGCCACATTGCGTTAACACAGGACTTTTATGGCCAGAAGTGGCTGTCACTGGCGGATGCGCCAAGCCTCATAATCAACTTCAGACTCAATACGGCGTTCGATGTCGTCGGGCAGCTGCGGGAAAAAGTCGATGCCCGTGGCCGTCTCCACTTGATCCACTGTCCGGGAGTAGTGTGAGAGGTTGTGGTGCGTGCCGTCATTGGGATAGACGAATCCGATGGCATTCCACTTGCCGCGCATATCGCACAACACCACCTTGTAGAACGAGTCTGGAACGGCGACGCAGTTCTCCCCTATCGTTTCGGGATGTTTGGAAACGATGGGGCCGCACACGACATAGACCTTTCCGTGGAAGTTGGCCCAGCCACGGACGCGGTTCTCCAAATAGTTCCAGTCCCCCTCGTTCAGTTCATGATTCTGGGGGCAGATGTTGCTCAGGTAAAAACACTCCATCATGGCGGTCTGGTCCCACTTCATGTCGCCGGCAGGAACCAGATGCCCCCGGTCGTAGCGGGTGTTTTTGTAGTCCCACCACTGGGCGGTCGCGCCTTTCACCTGCGGATCGGGCATGAACTTTGTGTAGCGTTCCACAGGACCCGTTGTCTGCTGGTCTGTCAGCGTGTAAGCAACCCAATTCGCCAAGCGCCAATCTTCGTTGTAATCTACGGTATAGGCTTTGTGGGAGATTTGCTGGGAATGGGTCCGTTCTTGCGTGAACATCGGAATTTCCAACCCTTCAACGCTATTATTGCATGTATTTGTGGTGGCTACCGGTGTCGGAGACTTCTTTATCATGGCGGAAATCCCCACCAAAACAATAATTCCGGCCAAAACCAACGCCCCAACAACAACAAATTTACGGTTCATATTATTATTCATTTATCATTTATCATTCGTCATTCATTTATAGCATCATCGCTGCAAAAATACACTTATTATGGACACACGGATCGTATAAATAATAGTGTCGCAGAGCTACATCAAAAATGCCATACCGTTCGAAATTTTCGACACCTTGTAACAGTCGGCGACGATTGTTGTAATTGTTGCCATGTGAAAGCAACCCGCAATAAGAATTAAGCGAGGCAGACCATGTTTCGTGACTATTCATAGACATACGCATTAGTTTCCGTTTTATTCTCCCTATTCCGTTGCGCGACACATATATCCTATGGGGTTTGAGCCAAGCTCCAAGGAACTCTACCCCGTGCCACACTGACGTCACCGTCAGTTTTCCATCATGAAAGTCAAGCCCCAAATGCTCTTTTAGAAATACCTTTACCTTTGGGACAAGCGAGTACAGCCACACTTTGTCGGTGCTGACCACAAAGAAGTCATCCACATACCGGCCATAATGGCGGCAGTGTAATACTCTCTTCATGTATTGATCCAGAACATTAAGATAGACATCGCATAGCAGGGCACGGTGTACCCCTGACTCTCTTTCCGGATATGTTTTTGAAGTCGCTCGATTCCGTAGTGCGTTCCTCGTCCTTTAATGCAGCTGTAGCTGTCTGCGATAAAGGTGCGTTCGTAAAGTGTATGGGTATAGTTGTAGTACAAATGGTGGACGATACGGTCACGGAAATCGGCAGCGAATACTTCTCGCTTCTTGGGATCGGTGATAATGAAGCATGTGGAAGGTTTCGGAAAGTAAGTTCTTGTATAGGGTTCATCGCAGAGAACCTCAAGGTTGTTCTCCCAGTCGGCCTCAAAGCACTCCATCGGAGAGTGCTGCTCCACCGGGTAAGACAAGATACGAAGCATCACATCAGTCAGTCTCGGGTGGGTGTTGCGATCGGCAATGGCTTTCTCCTCTTGCTGCTTCTTCTTCGATGCCTCGGTAAGCGGTTGCGACTGTTTCCAATTGGCAAAAGAGGATTGTAGCGATTCAATGGAGGCATCTGATGGAAACACAGGGAATGAAAGCAATAAATCAACACACGCGTCACCGTAAGGTTTCACATTAGAGTTCGCAGGCGTATATCGTTCTAAATTCGTTAACGGAAAACCCACAAACACAATATCTTCGCCTCCCTTAAGCAAACGGCGAGTCACCTTCAGTTCTGTAAAATAGCACACACTCAACCAAGCGCTCCATTCGTAAGCACGGTAGAAAGTACCTTCTTTAAACAGATGTATGACAGCACACTGCTCCAACGAGTCCCGTTGGTTTTCCTTTTCAAGTATTTCTTTCAGTTGCGGCATATTTTGACTATTTTAACTTATTTCACGGAAAAATGGAGAGGCGTGGGGCGCGCACTCCGTGCGCTGGGTAGCCCCACGCCCCTCCATTTTTCCGTTGCCCGTCGCCCGTTTTGCGGGAACGGAACAAGGATTAGTTCTGACTGGCACGCACCGCACGCACAGAAAACCCGTAGCTGCGGTTGCTGCTGCCCAAGTCCATGACCTGGCCGTACGAGTCGAAGTCGAAGTACCACGCGCGGCTCGGGATGCCCGTGACCAGCGAACTCGACCAGTAGTTGCCGTCCTCACCCGCGTCGTAGAGACCCGGACCGTAGCGGAAGCCAGCAGCGGGCAGGAAGATACTCTTGCCGTTGGAGGCGGTGAACAGGTGGCCATAAACATCGTTGCGGGTGGTCCTGGTGGCGGTGGTGTTGTCCATCAGTTCCCGCCACTCATAGTCCCTCGGCGTGCGGGCATTGCCGCCGAGGTTGACCGTGGCGGCATCGTCGGAGGCCTCCAAGGTGGTCAGGTTGTCCGTGAAGCCGTTCAGGCCATAGTCGGAATTGTTGCAATATTTTGTAAGTGCGTTGTAGCCATTGCCGTAGGCGTAGGTGGTCCAATCATAGACCTCCTTCGGCTTTGTCTCGCCCCAGGCGTAGTAGTTGCCATAGTCCTCGGGACTTTGGGCACCCACGTTGCGGTCGGCCCACAGCAGGCCGCTCGGGAGGCCAAGATCCACCCAGGTCACAGATGCGGTGCCGCCGCCATTGTTGCTTTCGTTATTGTTTCCGTTGTTTTCTTCTCTGTCGCAAGACCACAGTCCCGCGCACAGCAGAGCAGCAGTCAAAAGGAATAAAAATGTTCTTTTCATCGCGATTTGTTTTTTAGGAGAACCTCGGATATCACTATTTACATGACGCTCTTTCACCATGCCCTGCGAGGTTCTTTATTCAAGACATAGTTAAAAACATCGCTGCAAACATACAATTTTTTCTTATACGTGCGACATTTTTTTTGCTTTCACATGGTGATGGTAAAATATTGATTATAAATATTTTACACTAAACATTAACCATTAACCATTAACCATTGACACATTCATCATTTATCATTCTTAATTCTTAATTCTTAATTCTTAATTCCCTCATCACCTCCTCCATCCCGTACCCCTTCGACAGCAGATGCCGGATCAGCTTCTCCCGCGCGTGCTCCACATCGGGGTGCAAACGCTGCCATTTCTCGATGACTGCTCGCAACTGCTCCTGATAGTCTTCGGCGGGAATCCGGGCACAGTAGCGCTCGATCAGCCCCGACGAAATCCGCTTGGCCCGCAAGGCCGCCACAATCTTCTGTTTTCCCCACCCGGTTTTGACTTTGCTCCGGACAAAGGTTTCCACATAACGGCTTTCGTCAAGGAATCCGTTTTCCTTCAGCGATTTCAACACGGCCTCTTCCTGACTCTCAGAAAGACGAAATGACGTGAGCTTCCGTCTCACGTCATTTTCACAACGTTCCTGCCAAGCGCAGAAACGCTCCATTTTGGACAATATTTCAGATGGGACTTCGGTCATGCTATTCACGTGCCGGCTCGTTCCAAAGTACAATCTCCTCTGAATGTTCGTTCAGGTACCGCACCTCAGTCAGGCGGCTGCTTTGGTTGGCGACCACTTTGATGTATTTCTTGTGCTGGAAGCACCATTTCATGCGAATGGATGGGAAGCCTTTGGTGAGGTAGGCATAGACGAACGGGTGGGTCACGATGGTGATTTTGGGTTCATGCTGTTTCTCGAAAAGGAAGTCAAGGGCATTGGCTATTTCGTCCTCGATGACAATCGGCGGTTTGATTTTGCCGGTGCCCTTGCAGGTCGGGCAGACTTCCGTGTTTTCGATGATGGTGGCCTGCCTGACACGCTGACGGGTGATTTGCATCAGTCCGAACTTGTTGAGAGGCAGAATGGTATGTTTTGCCTTGTCGTTCTTCATGAATTCGACCATCGCCTTGTTCAGGGTGGCTTTATTGCCCGCGTCATGCAAATCGACGAAGTCGATGGTGATGATGCCGCCCATATCCCGCAGTCGCAGCTGTCGGGCAATTTCCGCAGCCGCGATCATATTTGTGTTCAACGCATTCTGCTCAGGGGTCTGTGTGGATTTCACGCGGTTGCCGCTGTTCACGTCGATGACATGCATGGCCTCCGTATGTTCGATGATGAGATAGACGCCATTTTTCACGGTGACGACTTTCCCGAACGAGCCCTTGATTTGCTTGGCCACGTTGAAATAGTCGAAAATGGGTCGTTTTTCGTTGTACAGGTTGACGATGGACTCCTTTTCCGGGGCATGGAGATGCAGGTAGTTCTTCACTTCGGTGTACATCTCGGGGGTGTCCACATAGATGGCGTGGAAGGAGTCGTTCAGGAAGTCGCGCAACAGGGAGGCGACGCGGTTTTCCTCCTGGGCGAGGCGCACAGGGGCTTTCGAGGCGAAGAGGTTCTCCACGGTCGTGTCCCAGCGGTAGCGCAGCATTTCGAGGTCGGAGGTGAGTTCCTCAACGGACTTGTGTTCGGCTACCGTGCGGACGATGATGCCGAAGTTGCGCGGGCGAATGCTCTGTACGGCGGTGCGGAGGCGTTTGCGCTCGTCGTTGCTTTTGATTTTCTGCGAGACAGAGACTTTGTCGCCGAAGGGGACCAGCACGAGATACCGTCCCGCGAAGGAGATTTCGGTGGTGATGCGCGGGCCTTTCGTGGAGATGGGTTCCTTGGCCACCTGGACCATGATTTGCTGTCCGGATGTCAGCACATTGCTGATTTTTCCGTTCTTAGGGATTTCTTCAAGGTATTGCACGCGGCTGATGCTGCGTTTTCCGGTAGTGATTGCCTGACTGACGAAAGCGTTGATGGTACGGCCATTAATGCCGAGGTCGAGATAGTGTAAGAAAGCTTCGCGCTCGCTTCCCACGTCCACAAATGCGGCATTCAGCCCGGGCATGATTTTCTTGACCTTGCCCAAATAGATGTCGCCGACTGAAAACTGCGCTGAAGACTTCTCGGTATGAATCTCCATCAACTTCTTGTCCTCCAGCAGTGCGACTTGCACTTCGTTCGTGTGCGAAGTGATGATGATTTCTTTCGTGATTTCTTCTTGATGATTCTCCATATATAATAAAGAAGAAAACTAAATGACTTATGGGTAAATCATTTAGTTTTCATTGTTTGATAACAGCGCAATAGACTATCTGTTCTTATGTCTGTTCTTTCTGAGTCTTTTTTTGCGCTTGTGCGTGTTCATTTTCGCACGTTTACGTTTTTTTCCGCTAGGCATAATGAATTATATTGGTGTTTGAAATTATTTTGTGTTCTTCTTGACAGCTTCGACAAAATCCTTGCAAGGCTTGAAAGCAGGGATGTTGTGGGCTTTGATGGTGATGGTCTCGTTCTTGGAGATATTGCGGGCAGTCTTTTCAGCTCTGTGTTTGACGATGAAACTGCCGAAACCTCTCAGGTAAACATTCTCACCATTGACCATAGTCTTCTTCACGGATTCCATGAATGCTTCAACGATGGTTTGAACGCTATTCTTCTCATAACCAGTACGATTGGAAATTTCATTTACAATTTCTGCTTTAGTCATAATCTTTAATTGTTTAAAATTGTTACTAATAAATTTCGGGCTGCAAAAATACAATAATTTCTTTATATTCCAACACTTAAGAAAAAAAATCTTGAATTTTTTCATTCAGCTTGCCTGCGAGGCGGCTCGTGCCCACGCGGAAGAGTTCCGGCGTGACCCAGTCTTTACCCATATTTTGCCGCCACATATGCAGGTAGGTATAGGCCTGCTGAAGGTCGGAGACCCCGCCTGCGACCTTGATGCCGACCTTCTTGCCCGTGTCCTGGTGGTACTGCTGGATGGCGAGCATCATCACCCAGAAGGCCTCGGGGGTGGCGTTGACGGCGATCTTGCCGGTGGAGGTCTTCAGAAAGTCGGCACCGGCATGGATGGCCAGCTGCGAGGCGCGGTAGATGTTCTGCGCCGTCTGCAGTTCGCCGGTCTCCAAAATCACCTTCAGTTTCTGGTGCGCACAAGCGTTGCGTATGGCCCGAATCTCGTCATATACTTGCTGGTAACGCCCTGCCAGGAATGCGCCGCGTGAAATCACCATGTCGATCTCATCGGCACCCTGCCCCACTGCGTACTCCACCTCGGACACCTTGAGGCGGATGGGCAGCTGTCCTGACGGGAAGGCGCCAGCGACCGATGCCACGCGGATGCCCGAGCCTGCCAACAACTCCTTGGCCAATCCCACAAACGGGGGATAGACGCACACGGCCGCCGGCGCCGGGATACCGCGGTCGACATTGCGCAGGGAAAGGGCTGTCTCGCAGAGCTTCTGGACTTTCGACTCGTTGTCGGAACCTTCCAACGTTGTCAAATCGACACTGCCCAAGATAGCCTTGCACATCTCCAGCTCGGCATCGTGGCTGTAGGTGAAGGTGGTGTCGCTCTTCAGCCGCAACTTGAACTGGGAGTCCGAAAAGGGGAATTTCTGAATCGTTATCGTGTTCTTTTTGTCCGACATATCTATTTTTTAAATTTATCGATGGCTACTTTTAATGAAACAATATGGGAATATTGTGCGATAGAGAGATTGCCCAAATCCGTGAAGGCGTAGTCTATCGATACAACATTCTTTATATTAACACCTATCCCGAAGTTGACTTGCAACGTGGTTTTCTTATTGCCGTCAAAGTCGGGTTCGCTTTGGAAATTGCCAATGCCAGCCCGTAGCGCCACAATCCTTTTATAGTCGAATTCCATGCCGAAATGGGGGTCGATGTTTATAAACTTGCTTTTAACCAACGAATTGCGCTTGCCGTCGAAAGTGCAGTCGAGGCCTAAGGCGAACGTGCCGTGAAAGCCCTTCCCGAAATGCACGGTCTTTGCGCCACCGAGCAGCAGTGCGGGCACGGTAAGCTCAAGGTCGTTCTCCGGAATTTCATTGCCAGTCTCCTCGAAGACGGCAATCACGTCCTCGGAGAGCGAAAAGCGCCAAGCGTTGAAAGTGGAAGTGCCGTCGCGGAGCAACAGCCCGGCCTGCCAGCCCTTGCGGTTGAACTGCAGCCCGAAGTCCATCCCAAAGCCCCAGGAGCGGGCGAACTGGCCGATCTTGCGGTGTATAATCTTCGCGTTTGCACCCACCGACAGTCCCGGAACCTGCGGGAACGCGTATGCGTAGCTCAAGAGGAAGGCGTTGTCGGCGGCGGAGAAGTAGGTGATTCTGTCGTAATCGACATTTCCCTGGTCATCAATCAACTGTGTGGTGTTCATAATGTTATCCACGCCGAAACGGATGTAGGAGAATGCCACCGACTGGTTCGAGTCGATTTTGTAGGCGAGACCGCCATAGTCGTACTTGGCGATGCCTGCGAAATATTCGGCATGCATCAGCGCAAGTTGGTAGCGTTTGTCCATGCGAGTCAGTCCGGCGGGATTCCAGTAGGCGGCAGTCACGTCGTCAGCCAGGGCGCACATCGTGTTCGACAATCCAAGTCCGCGCGCGCCCAACCCCAACGACAGGAATTCGTTGCTGTATTTGCCCTGACCCTGCAGGGCGCCGCACGTGGCCAGCAGCAAGAGAACTATGGATAGGAACCGCCTCATGATTGGATTTTTTTGTTGGTCACAAACTGCTTCCGGTTGCCCGCGAAGAGCTCGTATTCCTGGAACAGGCACTCCAAGGAGCCGTTGAGCATGGGCCACTTGCGCGATGGCTTCAGGCCGATGTGCTTCAGGGCTTCTCTGTCGGAGCTTATGATGTAGGCCTTACATCCGGCATACCGTTGCTTCAGCGTATCCCCTATTTCGCCGTAAAGCCGGCGGATGTCCTCCACAGATAGCCGTTCGCCGTAAGGAGGGTTCATCATCACCACGGATGGACGGTTCTCGGGCCCGGAGTGGCGTATGTCCTGACGTTCGAGGATGATAAAGTCCTGCAGACGGGCTTTCTGCACGTTCGCCCTGGCGATGTCAAGGAAACGGCCGTCAATGTCGGAGCCGTAGAAGTTGATATCGACATCGTCCTTGATGTCGGCCTCTTCGCGAACCTTCCTCCAAAGCTGCCTGTCGAAATTTTTCCATTGGTAGAAGCCGTATTCGCGGCGGTAAAAGCCTGCGGGGATGTTAAGGGCTTGCAAGGCAGCCTCAATGAGAAGGGTCCCGCCCCCGCACATCGGGTCGATGAAGTCGCAGGAACCGTCCCAGCCGCTCTTCATGACCATGGCGGCGGCGGCCACCTCGTTGAGGGGTGCGGGATGGTTCCGGACCTTGTAGCCGCGCTTGTGGAGCGACTCGCCGGAGCTGTCCATGAAGAGCTGCGCCTCGTCCTTATAGACATGCAGGTGGAATTGCACGTCGGGGTAATCCTTGTCGACGGATGGCCGCCGTCCAAAGCGGTCGCGGAAGCGGTCGCAGATGGCGTCCTTGGCGAGCACAGAGGCGTAAAGCGGCGTGTTGAAGATGGACTCGACGATGGTGGCGTGCACGGCGAGGGTGCCGTCCGGGGACAAGTAGTTCTCCGCCGGAAAACCGAAGATTTCCTCGTAGAACTGCCGGTTGCTGCGGAACTTGAACTTTTTCTGGCGCCAGAGGATGCGCAGGGCGGTGCGGCAGTAGTAGTTCGCCTTGTACAGCATCTCCATGTCGCCCTCAAAGGCCACCGCACGGCTGAGCTTCTCGCAGTTCCGCGCACCCAACGCGTGCAGTTCCTTGAACAGCTCGGTCTCCAATCCGGCAAAGGTTTTCGCAACGAAGTATTGCATGGCTTTAGGGTTTAATGGTTATAGGTTATAGGTTATGGGTTATGGGTTAAGTAGGACAAAGCATTATCCATTAACCGTTAGCCGTTAGCCGTTAACCGTTTCCGGTTATCGACGCGTTCCCATTTCCGGAACCAGCTGCGGATTTTCAGGCCGATGACCCCGAAGATGGCCTCGCGGAAGATGCCGGAGCTCATCTTGGAGACGCCCTGCGTCCTGTCCTTGAAGATGATGGGGACCTCCACGATCTTGAAGCCCAGCTTCCAAGCCGTGAACTTCATCTCGATCTGGAAACCGTAGCCGATGTGCTTGATCCTATCGAAGTCGATGGCGTTGAGCGTGTCGGCGCGGTAGCAGATGAAGCCGGCGGTGGTGTCCTTCACAGGCACGCCCAGCACGCAACGCACGTAAGCGGAGCCGTAGTAGGACATGAGCAGGCGGCCCATCGGCCAGTTCAGCACGTTCACACCCTGACAGTAGCGCGAGCCCACGGCTACGTCGGCGTTCTGCGTCTCGCAGGCGTCAAACAGCCGCTGCAGGTCGTGCGGGTCGTGCGAGAAGTCGGCGTCCATCTCGAAGAGGTAGTCGTAGCCGCGCGCCAAACCCCACTTGAAGCCGTGGATGTAGGCCGTGCCCAAGCCGAGTTTGCCACTGCGTTCCTCGATGAAGAGCCGGCCCTCGAACTCCGGAATCAGCGACTTCACGATGTCTGCCGTACCGTCCGGCGAATTGTCGTCAATAATCAGAATGTGGACATCTATCAGATCGTATATGGCCCTGATGATGTTCTCGATGTTCTCTTTTTCCTTATAAGTCGGAATAATTACTAAGCGTTTCATATCTGTATTCAAATTTCAACGTCACAAATCACAAAACACAGACCACTATCTGCTGAGCACAATGTAAACAGGTAGGTGGTCGCTGTAGCCGCCTTGGTAGTTTCCGCCGGCGAAGGTGCGGTAGGGGTAGTCCATGTAGGAGCCTGTCTTGGTGAACATGAAGTCCCTTCGGAAGATGTTGGCGGTGCGGAAGCGATAGGTGCCGGGGGCGGCATTGACCAGGGCGCCGGAGATGATGATGTTGTCCAGCATCTCCCAGGAGTCGCGGTAGGCATAGGAGCCGTGTCCGTCGCGGAAAAGCTTCCACATGGGGTTATAGAGGTCTGTGGGGGTCAGTTTCTCGGGTTTGGTCTTGGTGCCCATCTCCACCATGATGCACTTGGAGGTGGGGTTGTCGTTAAGGTCGCCCATATAGATGAACTTCGCGTTCGGGCGGGAGTTCAGCACGGAGTCGGCGATACTGCGGCCGAGCCGCCCTGCGGCCATCCGCCCCGGCAGGCTCCGCTGCTCGCCGCCGGACTTGGAGGGCCAGTGGTTGACCACGATGTCGAGCGTGTCCACACCGTCCAGCACGCCGGTCATCAGCCACTGGTCGCGGGTGATGAAGTCGGGATTGTTCGGCACGACGGTCGGGAACGCCCTGGTGCTGACAATCTTGAATCTGGACGCATCGTAGAAGAAGGCCACATCGACCCCCCGGCGGTCGGGAGACTCGTGATGGCATACCGAGAGATGGTACGGATGGAGCAGCTCTGAGGCGGCCAGGTCGAGCAGCACCTGTTCGTTTTCGATTTCGGACACGCCCAGGACAACCAGCCCGCCGTCCATTTTCGCCATTTCTGAGATGACCTTTGAGAGCGCGTGCAGCTTTGCGGTGTAGCGGGCGGTATTCCACTGGTAGTCGCCCCCAGGCAGAAACTCCTCGTCGTTTTTGTTCGGGTCGTCCAGGGTGTCGAAGAGGTTTTCCAGATTGTAAAATCCAATAACTGCCTTGTTATAAGCCTGTTGTGCATACAGGCACAACGTTATCGCAACAATGGAAAACAATAAGGACAGTCTTTTCATAAATCTATTCAAAAGTTTTGCAAAAGTACAAAAATTTCTCCAAAGTCAGCCGAACGATTTTATCGCCTGCTATGTCGATATTTTTACTACCTTTGCGATTTAATTCCAACGGAGAATGCAGAGAGAAATAACAAGCGTGAAAGTGGTTGACCACGTGTGGCACGTCATCCTCAACACGAATGCCAACGAGAAGAGATGCGAACGTGAGTGGCGGCCGGTCGCCGAGGCCATGCGCCGTTGCGGAATACGCCACGACCTGCACCGAGTCGGGAAGCCGGGGGAAGGCATAGAGATAGCCAAGTCACTGTGTGAAAACGGAATACGCCACATCGTGGCTGCCGGTGGCGACGGCACGGTCAACGAAGTGGTGAACGGCATTATGCTTTCTGGCGCCAACTCAAGCGAAGTTTTCATGGCCGTGCTGCCATTGGGGCGCGGCAACGACTGGGTTCGCACCCACCACTTTCCTAAAAGCATCGGCGAAGTGGTCGAGATGTGGCATGAGGGGCGTTTCATGAAACACGATGTCGGTCGGGTGACCACCTATGACGGGGAGAGGCCTGCCGGAAGCCGCTATTTCATCAACATCGCAGGCTTTGGCTTCGATGCGGACGTCATCTACGACGTCACGCACCACCCTTCCCACTTCTTGGGGTTCAACACATACGTGCTCTCGTTGCTCAAGACCCTCTTCTCGCACAAACCCACGCCCGTGAAAGTGACCGCCGGCGGGGGCTTTGCATTCGCAGGGGATGTCTTCATGGTCATCGCGGCCATCTGCCAGTACAACGGCGGCGGCATCCGGGAGGCCAAGTACGCCGTGCCCGACGACGGCAAAATCGACCTCATTGTCGTTCCGGCCATGAGTGTCCCAAAAGTGCTCAGACACCTGAAAGACATGACCTCAGGCGACCATCTCGACAAAATCAAGGAGATTCGGAAAACCTTGACGTCAGTAGCCGACATACGGTCGCCACAACTTCTGCGCGGGGAGACCGAGGGCGAGCTTCTCATATTCGGAGACTACCGTGTGGAGGTGTTTCCACATGCGATAAACGTGCTGACTGCTAACTGTTGACCACGTCATACACCGGCACATCGAACACCTTCTCAACAGCTTTCACCAGTGTTTCGGACGGGATGGAGAATCCGCTGGGTGCCACGGGGTTGACCGTCACCGCGAGCAGGTTAGGGCGTTTCAGCACAAAAAGACGGCCTCCCTTGCTGAAGAAAAGCCGAAGGGTCATCGGGGAGACGAAAACCTTGGTGAAATCCTTTACGATGACTGCGGAGTGCCTCACCTCCGGCTGCATTTTGAGGAAATTCAGCACGCTGTCGGTGAGGATCCCGCTGAAGAATATCTGATTGCCGTGGGAGAACAGTTCGGCCTTGTATTTGTCGGAAAGGAGCGACGACGGGATGTCCAGCGACACGGGATTCCCGTTCTCCAAGGCGAATATCCCGCTTTCAGCCTGCAACAGCTCCTCTTTTTTGTCTGTCTCGTATTCAGGGAGTTGCATCAAGTCGTGCAACTCGGAAGTTTTCTTCACGATGGTGTTGAGATCAGGGGCGATGGCGGCGCCTGTGGCGAGAATCAACCCGTCGGTGATGGTCGGGGACGCGTGGCTTTTGCGCGACAACGCCCCGTCCACGATGGTGAGCGCAACGCCGTACTCCCCCACCCTGTCCAGCACTTTGCGTACGCCGCCTGTGGTGGCCGGACCTGAGAGAATCACTTTCCCGCGATGCAGCACCCGTGCCGTCACCAGGCGGCCCAGGGAGGTGCTGTCGTCAGACAAGTCTACAATCTCCGACACCAGCTGCCGCTGGCGGTAATGATACTCGGAGGTCACGAATATTGTGCCCTCATACAGTTCGATCTCCGGTTTGTCGGTCTGCGTCACCTGGTCGGTCTTTTCCCCGTCGATACCGATGGAGGTCACCGCCACCAGCACATCGCGCTCATGCAACTGCCCGAGGAGGTAGTTGAGGGCCACAGTCTTGCCGGTGTTTTTCGCCATGCCGGTGATGGAGAGCGTCTTACAATCAAGTATGCTATCGATTAATGACATTTTCAGTTCGTAGTGAGCGCTTCGGATTGTTACGGCTAAACGCACATCAGTCGTTCGATGTCCTCGACTTCCACCGGCACGTCCGCCATGAGGTCGACGGGGTTTTCGGCGACCACCACATCTGTTTCGATGCGCACGCCGATGCCCTCCTCGGCAATATAGATGCCGGGTTCGCAGCTCAGCACGTTGCCGGGTTGGAACACCCAGTCGCGCTGTCCCACGTCATGCACGTCCAAACCGATAAAATGGCTGGTATTATGCATGTAGTACTTTTTGAAACAGGGCATTGCGGGGTTCTGCTCATCCACATCCCTTTGCGTGTAGAGTCCCAACTTGATCAGCTCCTCGTCCATCCGTTTGAAGACATAGTCGTTGATTTTGTGGATGGTCATGCCAGGCGTGAAGAGCGGGATAGTTTCCTTATATATGGCGAGTACAGACTCATAGACGGCCTTTTGTCTTGGGGTGAACCTGCCGTTCACAGGCACCGTGCGCGAGCAGTCGCCGGCATAGTTGGCATACTCCGCGCCGAAATCCATCAGCAGCAGATCGCCATCCCGCATCTGCTTGTCATTTTTGACATAATGAAGGATGCAGGTGTCGGGGCCGGCAGCGATGATAGGTGCGAAGGAATGGGCGGTCGCGCCGTTCCGGAGCAGTTCGTAGGTCATCTCGGCCTCAATCTCGTATTCGTATTTTCCGGGTTTGATGGCAGACAGAGCCCGGCGGAACATCTTGCCGGTGATTTCGCAGGCCTTCTTCATCGTCTCCAATTCCTCGGCGCACTTCACATTGCGCAGCGGGTAGAGGATCGGGGCGAGGCGACGGTAGTCGTGCAGCGGATAGTCCCTCCTCAGCCGTTTGGCGAAACGGATCTCGCGGGTGGGCAGTTCCTGCCGGAAACGCGGATCCTCGGGGATGTGGAGATAGACATGCTCCGACTGCACCATCACGGCGTTGAGGACGCTTTCGAACTCCTCGTTGAAATAGACGTTCCGGATGCCGGAAATCTTAGAGGCGTCGGCTTTGGAGAGCCGGTGGCCGAACCAGACGATCTTCTCCGGCGACGGGTTCTTGATGAAGAGGGCCTCTCGATAGGCGGGGTTCGGATGCCACGGAGCGAGCAGCAAGGTGGTCTCCTCCTGGTCAATGCCGCAGAGGTAAAGCAGCTCCGAATTCTGTCGGAAAGGGTGAGTGGTGTCACCGCAACGCGGGTATTCGTCGTGGGAGACGAGTACCGCCACGGAGTTCTCCGCCATCTCGCCGACCACATTGCGGCGGTTGCGGGTGTAAAAATCTGCTGATAGGGGTTGATAACGCATCGTTCTGAATTTGTGGGCAAAAATACTATTTTTCTGAACATTTCCAATCCGACCGCTTAACGCGAAACCTGAAAGGCATGGACTTCCGACAGTTGGGGGTTGCGGAAAACATCCGAGCAGAAGATCAGGTTCGGGTATAGCGGCAGGTCGTGCCGGCGGCCCTCGGAAAGGTCAACACCCAAAACCTGCTGATACAGAAAGCATACCAGTTCCGTGCAATAAAACGCCGTCGTGTCATGGGCGTCAAACCGACTGTCGAAAAGCGGGTGGCGGCTGGAGTAGAGCGACAGACCCCGCCTGAGCAGGCGCAGGGTGTCGTCGTCAGCCATGGGATAACGGTAGAGACCGCCTTTCACGGCACGGTCGCTGCGGTAAAACGTCCCTAAGGGTTCTATCTTCACGCTGTCCTCCTCCTGTTCCGTAGCGCGTTCACCCGGCACTGCGTGCAGCACATACCAAGCTCCGTTATGCCACACCACCATACCCACATGGGTGTAGTCGCTGCCTCGGTCCAAGGTTGTCACGGCCCTGCCTTCCCTACTCTCCCCTTTCCGGAAAGCAAGGTCGCCGCTGCGCAACTCCACCGTGTCGGGCAAATCGTAGCAGACAGGCGTCACCTTAGAGCGGCAACCCAAAAGAGACAGCAGCCCGAGCGACAACAAAAAAACAGAGACGATGCGCCCACCGTCTCTGCCATTGGTTTTCCGGGACAAAGGGTTACTCATGGAGTTTCCATTTGCCGTCAACTTTCACCAAATCAAGCTTTTTCGTACTCTCTTCGGGGGTTTCGCTGAAGGAGGAGGTCACACTGTGCTTCACCTCCACGACGGCACTGTTTCCGTCTTCGGAAATGGTTTCCGAAAGAATCTCAAAATCCACCACTTTCACGTTAAAGCCTTGTAGCTTTTCAAGCTGTTTCTGGACCTCTTCCTTGTCGGTGATGTCGGTGTAGGTCAGCGCTTTCTCATAATCGGGAGTCTGCAAAGCCTTATAGTAGGCGGTCACCGTGTCAGACGGCGAAGAGGATTTGCAAGCGGCCATGCCGAAGATGGCGGCCAGAGAGAAGATCAAAACGACTAATTTTTTCATAATGCTATGTATTTTTGTGAATAAATAGGGTTTCCAAACATTTTCCCGACACCCCTTTCCGTATGTCGTACAAGTCCTGCATATCTCCGGGCAGGGCCTCACGACCGCCATACACCCGCATTTCCGTCCCTTTGTTGTTTTTTTTAACAACGGTTTTAATTGCAGGTGCAAAAATAAAAATAATTTGGAAACGAGAGCAAAAAAACGACTATGTGGATTTTTTTTTGTTCTTTCACTGCCCCGACATATTGTTCACCCTGCGCGTGGCAGCCCTCCACACAAAGAAGAAGAACACCAAAAAAGTGCCGTAAAGAATGCCGGAGAGAGGGTCCAACTCCTGCATCGTATCACCCTCGACGCCACTGAGGTTGTTCCTGTACATCAGGAGGAAGTCGTAGGTGCCGTGCAGGAGCACCGGCACGATGTAGGCCAGCAGCAGGTACCTACGCCGTTTGTGGTAACGGAATCGCGCCATCGAGAAGAAATAGCCCATGAAAATGGCGAAGAAGAAGTGTGCAGGGACTGCGAAGATGCCGCGTCCCACAGCCAGCCCGAGGCCGCCCTGCAAGATGTAGAGGACATTCTCGAAGCCCGCAAAACCGAGCCCCAGGAAAGCCGCATACTCCACACCGTCGAAATACTCGTCGAAATACGGGTTCTTCCAGATGCAGAGATAGAGCATCAGCAGTTTGCAGAACTCCTCAGGGAATGCCGCTCCGAAAAACGCCGTGTGGAAAGCGTCCCATCCGGGAGAGGAGAAAACTTTGGGCACGATGAACTGCACAAAACCCGCCACCGGGATATCGATCAATGCCGACAACACCCCGAAAAGGAATGCCTTCAGCAAGAGCGGCCATGGCTCTTTGTTGAAGGTGTCGCGTTTGTAGATGTACCCCATCAGCAGAACGACGGGAAGGAGGGAGGCTGTAAGGATGATCAGCATGACTAATTGAAAATTTTAACTTGAAAACAGGAAATTCAGAACCCGGAACACGAAAAATCTCTCAACAACGTGCCTCAAGCCGCATATCACTCCTCAAAATAATTCTCTTTGATGAAGTCAAGTTGGCGGCGGTCGCGTTTGGTGGGGCGTCCGAGTCCGTGAGGACGGAACTCCTGTGTCTTGAGGGTCTTCATACGGTCGTACTCGCTTTGGGGGGTGAGGTCGGTGCAGTACTGCGGCACAAGCGGTGCGCCCACCCTGCTCTTTGGTGCGTCAACGACTTCCACTGTTTTGTTCAGCGATCCGATATGCACCTCGTACACTTCGCCTTTGCGCACGTCACGGGAGGGTTTCACGTTTTCGCCGTTGAGCTTCACCTTGCCTGCGTTGCAGGCCTCCGTGGCTATGGAGCGTGTCTTGAACAGCCGCACCATCCAGAGCCATTTGTCGATTCGAACGTCTAATTTTTCCATTTTTGCGTGTTATTCGGTTAAAGGTTCGGAAATGCGAAATGCCGCGCACTACAGCTTTTTCCAGGTCATGGTGCGGCCGAGGGCGGGGACACCGATGTAGCCGCGCACACGCAGGGTCTTGTCATCTTCGAACCACATCTTGCACTTGTAGGTCTTCCCGTGGACAGGGTCGTAAATCGCCCCGTCAACCCACTGGTTCTTCTTGGGGTCATACTTGAAATGGAAGACGAGCGGGATCTGGTCGCCGGGGGTGTTGCGCTTGGCAGGGTCGGGGTTCATGATGTCGCGCTTTGGACTGCCGTCCTTGAAAGTAGGGTTCTTAACCCAGATGATGCGACCGCTGTAAGTGCCGGACTTGTCCTTGTATATCTTGACCTTGCAGTCCTCCTCGGAGGTGTCGTCCGATACATAATAGATGCCAGTTATCTTGTCTGCCGCATCGTTCTGGGCAATCGCTGGCAAAACGGGGGCTAAAAGCGCGAAAAGGATGACGATGACTTTTGACATGGGCTTTGACCATAACAAAGACAATGACCATGACTATAATCGGGTGTTGTTCATAGCCACAGTCATTGTCTGCGGTTGTAGTTGACGGTTATGTTTGACGGACAACTAAGCTTCGGCGGGGGTTTCGGTCTCGGCTGCCGGTTTCTCTTCGGTCTCGGCAGGGGTCTCGTCCTTAGCCTTGGGGTTGTTCATCATTTTGATTTTGTATTCCAGCTCGGCGACCTCCTTCTTGGCGGACTCGATTTTCTTGCGGAATTCGGCCGTCAGGATTTCGGCGTTCTTGGAGTTGGAGAAGAAGCCCAGGTTATTCTCCCACAGCACGATGTCATCCTTCAGGCGGGCAAGCTTGGTGGTGAGGAAGTTTTTCTCCTTGTCGATGAGTTTGTCCGCGTTGGGGTTGCGCATGATGTCGTTGATGCGGGACTGGTAGCGGTTGTGGCGCACGTCGTCGGCGCTGACCTTCAGTTCTGCAAAACGTTTGTTGATGGCGTTGCGGTACTCGGTGTAGATGCGGTCTTTGTCGGCACGCGGCACGAAGCCGATTTCCAGCCACTCTTTTTGGTAGGCCTTCATCGCGTCGAGGTTGGCATTGCGGTCCTCGCCGAACTCGTAGCTCAGGATTTTCTGGATGAGTTCCTCTTTCTTCTTGAGATTCTCATTTTCCTCTCCTTGTACATTGCTGAAGAACTTGGCCTTAGCTTCGAAAAACTTGTCGCAGGCGGCGCGGAAGCGTTTCCACACCTGGTCGGAGTATTTGCGAGGTGTGGCACCGATGCCTTTCCATTCGGTCTGCAGGGCCAGAATCTCGTCGGTAGCCTGTTTCCAGTCTGTTCTGTCGGCGATGCCCTCTGCTTGAATGGCGAGGTTCAGTTTCTGGTTGTAGTTCTGCATCTGTGTGTCCTTGATCTGCTGGAAATGCTCTTTCTTCTGCTGGAAGAATTTGTCGAGGGTGGACTTGAAGCGCATCCAGATTTCATCGTTGAGCTTTGCGGGGGCTGGGCCCAGGGTTTTCCAGAGGTTGAACAGTTCAGTCAGCTTGTCGCTGATCTCATTGTATTCGGAGACCTGTTCGACGGGTTTGGCCACCAGTTCTTCGGCCTGCTCGCAGAGCACGACCTTGGCGTTGTAGTTGTTCTGTTCCTCGGCGAAGAGTTTGTCGTAGTGCTCTCTTCTGCGCTGGTTGATTTGGTCGGAAGCGGTTTTGAAGCGTTCCCAGATTTCCTCTTTCTTGTCATCCGGCACCGGCCCGATCTCCTTCCATTGGCGGTGGAGTTCCTGCAATTCGTTGAACGACTGATTGATGGAGTCGTTCAACAGGAGTGATTCTGCTTTCTCGCAAATCTGGAGTTTGCTTTCAAGGTTCTTCTTGTAGTCCAACATGCGCATTTCGCGGTTCATGCGGATAATGTCGAAGAATTTCTCAATATAAAAATGGTAATTCTGCCAGAGGTTGGTGGACTCGGCTTGCGGCACGGGGCCGATGGCTTTCCACTGTTCCTGGAACTCCTTCACGTTGTCGTTCAGGACCTTGAGGTTGGTTTCGGTTTCGAGGAGGCGTTTGAGGTCCTCTATGATTTTATTCTTAAGTTCCAAGTTCTTGACTTTCTGCTGCTCAAGTTCTTCAATAAAGGCAGCCTTGTTGTCTTTGAATGTCTGGAAGGCGGCGTTGAAGCGTTGTTCGAGTTCGTCGGGTTCGTGCTCGGGTTCGGTGACGGCGGGTGCCTCCTGACCCTCAGGGAGTTCGGCGGCAGCGGCTTCGGCGGCGGCTTTGGCAGCCTCGTACTCGGCCTGGCGTGCG
The DNA here is from genome assembly GCA_946186495.1 of uncultured Bacteroidales bacterium. GTDB lineage: Bacteria > Bacteroidota > Bacteroidia > Bacteroidales > WCHB1-69 > F23-D06. The sequence goes on along the minus strand of CAMHNQ010000001.1, from coordinate 21,350 downwards.
CGACGGCGTTCGCGCAGGAACTCGAGTGCCTTGGCACGGATGACACCCACGCGTTGCTTGATGATGTTGAAGTTGCGCTCGACGACCAACTTCTCGAGCTCGGCGACCAGCATGGGGAGGTCGAAGTTTGCGTACTCGGCCTCTACCTGCTCAAGGGTCTCCTCGGGTTGCCCTGGTTCCTCAGTTTGTTCCTGGGCCGCCGGGGATGCCTCTTCTACTGGATGTTTCTCATCCTGCTCCTTTTCACCGGCAGTCTCTTGAGCGGGCATTTCCGCAGCTTCCGGCTGGTCTACTGGCGTCTCCTGGGTTTCCTCAGCGGAAGCTTCGGTTTGCGGTTCCGAAACGGGTTCCGCGTTTTCTGATTCCACTGCGGATGCGGGAGTTGCATTTTCACTAACGGTTTGGATCTCTTGAGAGACCTCGGAGTTCACCTCATTGTTCTGAATTTCAGAGTTTTCCGGGTGAAGAAGTTCTTGTGGTTCCATACTTTTTTTGGAGTTTTTTTGTGATTAATAAAAACGGCGGCGAAAATAATATTTTTTTTGAGACAAGCGGCACACTCGTAAGCGTATTTATATTACTTTTGCGCCCGGAAAATCAAAAAGACATTTGGAAAACCCTCAATGATGAACAAGTTAGCCATAGGCATAGATATTGGCGGCACCAACACCGACATCGGATTGGTGAACCCAGACGGGAAGGTGCTGTGTCACAAAATCTTGAAAACCGCTGAATACAGCGACCATCATCCCTACATCCTCGACATGGCGGAAGCCATCAAGTCACTGCTGGCGGAAAACGGGCATCCGAAGGTTGCGGGGGTGGGCATTGGTGCGCCGAACGCGAACTTCGCCACCGGCTGCATCGGCGCCAACACGGCGAACCTGCGCATGAAGGAGTTGATCCCGATCTGCAGTATGCTGGAGACCATGCTTGGGATGCCGGTCACGCTCTCCAACGACGCGGACGCCGCCGCCCTCGGCGAGCACATCTACGGCGGCGCGAAGCTTATGCAGCATTTCGTGACCATCACCCTCGGCACCGGCGTGGGCAGCGGAATCTTCGCCGACGGCCGCCTCATCCACGGGCGGGGCTGCATGGCCGGCGAACTCGGGCATGCCATCGTCAACCCGTTCAGCGACAGACTCTGCAGCTGCGGCCGAAAGGGCTGCCTGGAGATGTACGCCTCCGCACGGGGCATCTGCCAGACCTACCGGGAGGAGGCCGCAAAAGGCGAGTTCCAGGACAATTTCAGGGGCCCCGAACTCACCTGCAAGGACATCGGGGAGATGGCCGTCGCCGGCGACCCGCTGGCGCTGAAAACCTACGACATCACCGCCTACTGGCTTGGCATCGGGCTTTCGAACATCGCCACCTTCTGCTCCCCGGAGGCGTTCTTCCTCATGGGCGGACCCACCCGCGCCGGGGAAGCACTCATGCGCCCCCTACGCCACTACTTCAATGAACACCTGTTATATATATATGACAAGGATATCTCCATTCAACTCTCCAAACTTCAGTCCAACGAGGCGGCCGTGTTAGGGGCTGCGGCGCTTATACATTTGAAATAGAACCCGCTTTAGTCTCGCATTGGCTTCTATAACCCATAACCACATCACCCTGACATGCGCAATCCGCAGTTCATGCCATTTGCTGGATTTGAATCCGCGTTTCCGCATCCAGTGCTATATACTCCTCGATGGTTTTGGGTTTGACGGCCGGTGCCGTGGCCAAGGCGTGCTCGATGATGCGCGGGATGTCGGTGAACTTGATTTTCTCCTGCATGAACATCTTGACGGCCACCTCGTTGGCGGCGTTCATCACGCAAGGCATTCCGCCACCTGCAGCCGAGGCCTTATAGGCCATATCTAAACAAGGAAAGACCTCTTTATCAGGAATTTCAAAAGTTAATTTGGAGTATTTGTTGAAGTCAAGCCTGTCATATGGTAACGGCAGTCGGAGCGGGTACGAGAGGGCGTACTGAATGGGCAGCCGCATGTCGGGGACACCGAGCTGTGCCTTCACGGAACCGTCCTCGAACTGCACCATGGAGTGGATGACCGACTGCGGGTGAACCACCACGTCGATTTTCTCCAACGGCATGTTGAACAGCCACTTGGCCTCGATGACCTCCAACCCCTTGTTCATCAGGCTGGCACTGTCAATAGTCACCTTCGGACCCATGCTCCAGTTGGGATGCTTGAGGGCGTTCTGCAGGGTGACCGTTTCCAATTGCTCTTTGGTATAGCCCCGGAACGCGCCACCGGAAGCCGTGATAATCAGTTTCTCCACGGGGTTGTATTGTTCGCCCGCGAGGCATTGGAAGATAGCCGAATGCTCCGAGTCCACGGGCAGCACGGGCGCGTTGTGCTCCTTGGCAGTGCGCATGATGAGCTCGCCTGCCACCACGAGGGTCTCTTTGTTGGCGATGGCCAGTGGGGTGCCGCACGACACGGTGCGGAAAGCCGGCTTTAGCCCCGCGATGCCCACGATGCACGACAATACCATGTCAACGCAGTCCATTTCACAGACGTCGCACAGGGATTCCTCGCCGCAGAAGACCTTCACGTCCTCATCGGCAAGCGCCTCTTTCACTTTGTGGTAGGCCTCCTCCTGCACCACAACCACGATGTTGGGATGGTATTTCTTCGCCTGCTCAATCAGCAGGTCCGCGCTGGAGTTGGCGGCGATGATTTCTAATTGCAGCACGTCAGGATGGAGTGCAATGACCTCCAACGCCTGCGTACCCATGGAGCCCGTCGAGCCGAGGACGGCGATGCGACGGGGGGTGGCTTTTTCGTTGTTGTTCGGCATATACGTTTCTGTTTCCGTTGTTAGTTTTGATTTGCAATCTATGGTTTGCGATTTACGATTTTCGATTATCCGCAAACCGCAAATCGTAAACCGTAATTACAGATTCTCCACTACCTTGCAGATGTCTGCAAAAACGTGTTCGATATCCTGCATACCGTTGATTTCCACCAATTTGCCCTGTTTTTGGTAGTATTCCACGAGCGGCATGGTCTGGGCGAAGAAGTTCTCGACACGTGCTTTGACGGTGGCGGGGGTGTCGTCGGCGCGCTGTTCGATTTCGGCACGTTTGAGGATGCGTTTCTGCACTTCCTCCATCTCCACTTTCAGGTAGATGACCTTGGTGATGTCGAGGTTGGTGAAGAAAGCCTTGTCGTCGAGCATTTCGGCCTGCTTGATGGTACGCGGCACGCCGTCGAAGATGAAACCTTTGGCATCGGAGTGTTTTTCGACATGGTTGCGCAACATGCCAAGGGTGATGTCGTCGGGACAGAGGTCGCCGCGGTTGATGATTTCCTGGGCTTTCAGCCCCAGCGGGGTCTTGTGGGAAATCTCGTAACGGAACAGGTCGCCGGTGGAGACGTGCTCGAGGTGGAATTTTTCGGCCATCTGTTTGGCCTGGGTGCCCTTGCCACTACCTGGGGCTCCGAACATGACGATGTTAATCATTGTATTTTTATTTTTGTTGTTATTGTTATTTCTCTGTTGTTATCTGACGTCAGCACTGCGCTTAGCCTGTCACAGGCAGGCAGCGGTGCCGGGATTCCAAGACGGGAGAAGCCTCCGCATATCGCTGGCAAAAATACATTTTTTTTGATACGGCGTAAGCCCTCGGGAAAGTCTGTGCCATTGCCGTGCCTGCCATGTTTTCCCTCACTTCACCTCCAGTATTTCCATCCGAACCTCCCCCTGCGGGGTGTTGAAGGAGAGCGTCTCCCCTACTCGTTTGTTCATCAGCACCTTGCTGAGCGGCGAGAGGAATGAGATTTTCCCTTTCATGATATTCGCCTCGTCCACCCCGACGATCTGATATTTCATTGTCTGGTTGTTTTTCAGATTCCTGAATGTGACCGTTGCCCCGAATGCCACGTCTTTCTGGCGCTGCGGGTCGTAGTCGAGCACGCGGGCGGAGTGAATGCGCTCCTCTAAGAGCCGGAGCTTGCCCGTCAGGTAGTTGTTGCTGACGCGGGCGTCGTTGTTGTCAACCCCTTCGTATTGTTTGCGTTCGTTCAGGATGCTCTCACGTTCAGCCTTCAACGCCTCCAATCCGGCTGTAGTGACGAAATTCTCAACACCGGGCGGCAAAAAGGCCCTCGGCGTCAACATCGGGACCTCTTCCTGGTCGCCTTCCTTAACAAATCCTCTGCTCATAGTGATGCTTTTTTCAGGGTGCAAAAATATACTTTTTCCCGATTTGACACGGGTGGTCCCAAGGCTCTTCGCCAAATCCCAAAAAATCGTACCTTTGCGCGATTATTTGTTATGACCTTAGAAGAACTGAAACAGAAGTATTATCAGACTGAGGCAAAGGAACTTGCAGAAGCCCTGCGGGGCGTCTCACCGCGTCCGGTCGTGAACATTGGCGGCATCAAAGGCTCCGCCCTCGCTTTCATCGCGGCACAAGCGGCCGAAAACAGCCGAAACACCCATCTCTTCCTCTTCCGCGACAACGAGGAGGCCGCCTTCTTCTACAGCGACATGGAGATGCTGCTCAACGACCGCAGCAACACCCTGCAGGACAAGAGGGTGCTCTACCTCCCTTCGTCCTACAAGCGCAATAGCCGCTGGAGCGAGACCGACTCCTCCAACGTGAAGCTCCGCGCCGAAATCCTCCACAAACTGTCGATGCCCGAGACGAAACCGCTTATCCTTGTCTCCTACCCTGAAAGTGTTGCGGAAACTGTTGTCACCCAGGATTACATCGACCGGAAATCCTTCTCCGTGAAACGCGGCGAGGAAATCATTTCCGACGAATTTCTCAACAGGCTCTACGAGTTGGAGTACTTGCCCGAGGATTTCGTCTACGAACCCGGGCAGTTCGCTTGGCGCGGCAATATCTTCGACATCTTCTCCTATTCCGAAGAATACCCCATCCGTATCGAGTTCGAGGGCGACCGTATAGACTCCATCCGATTCTTCAACCCCGAGACGCAACTCTCCGTGAGAGAGGTGGAGCAAGTCTATATCATGACTCCCATTTCACAGAAAGCGTCCGGCGACGGCGAGCGCGTGCCGCTCTTCGCCGTCCTACCCGAAAACAGCGTCATCTGGCAGATGCACGCTGCCAACATTGCCTCCACCATCCATACCGCGTATCAAGATATTGTTGATAATGAATATTTTGCACCTGGAGAGATTCCCATCATCGACAAGAAAACCTTTTTGAAGGTGGTGGCGGATTTCCAGCGGGTGTATGTCAACACCAAGGACATTGCCTCCCCGACCCTTTCCATGGACTTCAACATGCAGCCGCAGCATGATTTCGACAAAAGTTTCGATTATCTGCTATTGGAATGGATTGACAATCTGGAACATGGCATACAAAACTACTTTCTGTCGGAGACTCAGTCGCAGCTCGACCGCCTTTACAAGGTGATGCTCGACATTCTCGACAGATACAACCGCCACAACGCCGCCGCTTTCAAGATCGAACAGCTATACACGCCGATCAGGCAGGTGCTTCACGAGGGTTTCACCGACGCGGAGCACAAAATCGCCCTCTACACCGACCACCAGTTCTGGAACAAGTTCCAGCGGATGGTTCTGCGCGACCGCTACAAGAAGAGCGAAGCCTTGACTCTCAGGGAGATTTACGACCTGCAGCCCGGCGACTACGTCACCCACATCGACCACGGCATCGGGGTGTACGAAGGGTTGCAGAAGATGCAGATGGGCGGCGGCACGCAGGAGGTGATCAAAATCAGCTACAAGGACGGGGACGTGGTCTATCTGAGCATCCACGCGCTCCACAAAATCAGCAAATACGTCGGCAAGGACGGCACCCCGCCCACCATCCACAAGCTGAGCTCGGGCAGCTGGGAGAAGCTGAAGGAACGCACCAAGAAGCGAGTCAAGGAGTTAGCCATCGACCTGATCAGGCTCTACTCCGAGCGCAAAGCCAAAAAGGGCTTCGCCTTCTCGCCCGACAGCTACCTGCAAAACACCTTAGAGTCGTCGTTCATATACGAGGACACACCCGACCAGATCAAGACGTTGGCCGAGGTGAAGGCCGACATGGAGAGCGACCACCCGATGGACAGGCTCATCTGCGGCGACGTGGGCTTCGGCAAGACCGAAATCGCCATCCGCGCGGCGTTCAAGGCTGTGTGCGACAGCAAGCAGGTGGCCGTGCTCGTGCCCACCACCGTGCTCTCCATGCAGCACTACTACACTTTCCGCGACCGCTTGGCCAACATGCCCTGCACTATTGCCTACATCAACCGTTTCAAAAGCCCCAAGGAAATCAAGGAGACGCTGAAGAACGTCAAGGATGGCAAAGTTGACATCCTCATCGGCACGCACAGGATTCTGAGCAAGGATGTGGTTTTCAAAGACCTGGGCCTTCTGGTCATCGACGAGGAACAGAAGTTCGGGGTGGCGGCGAAGGAGAAAATCCGCGAGATGCGCACCACCATCGACACCCTCACCATGTCGGCGACGCCCATCCCGCGCACCCTGCAATTCTCGCTCATCGGCGCCCGTGACATCTCGGTCATCACCACTCCCCCGCCCAACCGCCAACCCATTGACACGCAAGTGCACGTCTTCGACGAGGAAATCATGCGCGACGCCATCCAGTTCGAGCTGAACCGTGGCGGACAGGTGTTCGTCATTCATAACAAAATCAACAACATCAAAGAGTTATCCGGCTTAATTCAACGATTGGTTCCGAAGGCTCGTGTGGCCATCGGGCACGGGCAGATGGAGGGCGACCAGTTGGAAAAAGTCATGACGCAATTCATCAACGGCGAGTACGACGTGCTGGTCTCGACCACAATCGTGGAGTCCGGCTTAGACATCGTGAACGCCAACACGATGATCATCAACGACGCGCAGAACTTCGCGCTCAACGTGCTGCACCAGCTGCGCGGGCGCGTGGGCCGCAACAACCTGAAGGCCTACTGCTATCTCTTCATCAAACCCTGGGACACGCTCAACGACCAGGCCCGAAAACGGCTGCAGGCCATCGAGCAGTTCAGCGACATTGGAAGCGGCATCCACATCGCCTTGCGCGACCTCGACATCCGGGGGGCGGGCGACATACTCGGCGCCGACCAGAGCGGATTCATCAACGAGATGGGCTACGACATGTACCAGAAAATCCTCAACGAGGCCATCCAGGAGATGAAAGACGCCGGCGACGAAGGCCTTGGCGACCTGCAGATGGCCGACAACAGCGCCCTGCTGCGCCGCGAATGCTCGCTGGAAACCGACATCGAGGCCCTGTTCCCTTCCTCCTACATCTCCAACGTCACCGAACGCATGAACCTCTACAAGGAGCTTGAATCCATCAAAGACGAGCAGAAGACAGAGGAGTTCCGGAAGAAAATCACCGACATCTTCGGACCCATGCCCCGCGAGACCGAGGAGCTGCTGCAGACCATTCCGCTGAGAATACTTGCCGCCGACCTCCACTTCGAGAAAATCGTCCTCAAGAAAAAGGTCTTCCACGGTTATTTCACCGGCAACGCGCAATCGAAGTACTTCCAATCCGACGAATTCGGCCGTTTCCTCCAGTTCATGCAGGCCAACCACCCCGTGGTGCAGCTCAAGGAGGCGAACCGCAAGCTCGTCTGCAGCATCCACAACATCCCGACCTTCAAGGCCGCCTACCACTGGCTGGGAAAGATGCGGCAGGCGGTGGAGGACAATTAGGGATCACCCGCAGGGCTGGAAATCCTTCAGGAAACTCAATTGGAATGGGAAAATTTTGTATTTTTGCAAACTCTAATTTTTATAAATATGGAAACGAAAAAGCAAAATTCAGGCGCCCCCAAAAAATCCTACAAAGAAATTCTGGACCAAATATTCGCCGCCTACCCGATGTACCACAAAGTCGGGAGTGCGGCCTACAAGGAGGGCCTTGAGAACATCGAGGCTCTTTTGGACATCATCGGGAACCCGCATCGGAGACTGCGCTGCGTGCACGTGGCCGGCACCAACGGAAAGGGTTCCGTGTCATCGTTCCTTTCGTCCTATTTCCAGGAACTTGGCTACAAGACCGGACTTTTCACCTCTCCGCACCTTGTCGACTTCCGTGAGCGCATCCGCATCAACGGGGCGATGATTCCCGTGGAGGAGGTGCTGGCCTTTTTCGACGAATACCAGGAGAGGTTCGCGCATCTGGAGCCTTCCTTCTTCGAAATCACCACCGCCCTGGCATTCCACTACTTCGCCAAGCAACAGGTCGATTTCGCCGTCGTCGAGGTCGGGCTCGGCGGACGGCTCGATGCCACCAACGTCATCACCCCCATACTCTCCGTCATCACCAACATCTCATTGGAACACACACAGTTGCTTGGTGATACCATCGCAAAAATAGCCTTCGAGAAGGCCGGTATCATCAAAAACAAAGTGCCCGTGGTCATCGGTGAATACGACCCCGAAAGCTTCCCCGTCTTCGAGGACATTGCCAACCGGCACGACGCCCCCCTCTTCCCCGCCAACGTCCACTACCAATACATGAACTACCATGGCAGAATTGACATCTATGACAATAATACCAGCAAGAAAGTCTATTCTCTCTACACCCCGTTCGACGCCCACTACCAGGACAAGAATATCCTCACCTTCTACCAAGCCGCCAGGGTGCTGGAATTTGTACTCAACATCCAGGAGGACAAAATCGCAACTGCCGTGAGTAACATGTTGGAGAACACCGGACTGTCTGGCCGATGGCAGGTACTCTCCGAAGAAAAGCCGCGCATCCTCTGCGACGTGGGGCACAACTATGCATGCCTGAAGCTGTCCATGTTCAACATCTTCGAGGAACGCCCCACTCGGGACAGCCGCATCCACGTGGTCTTTGGCATGGTGAACGACAAGGACATCGACCGCATCCTGCCGCTCCTTCGCAAAGAGTTCACCTACTACGTCTGCCGTGCCCACATCGAACGTGCAATGGACCAAGAGAAACTCGCCACAATAATGCGGGAAGCGGGACTCAATTGCACCACCTACCCTTCCGTGCAAGAAGCGGTTGAGGCGGCAAAGGCGGCGGCGAAGGACGAGGATGTCATCTTCATCACAGGCAGCTGTTTCGTGGTTGGAGAGGTGCTGGAGGCTTTTAACAATTATGGGTTATAGGTCATTGGTTATTGGGTTTTTTTTGCTGCTGGGCACGGTTTTCGCGTCTGGACAGTCCTCCGACATCATCGTCCAAGAATCCGACACCGCACTGCTTCGCAACGCCAGGGTCTTCGGCCGGAAAAACCAGGCGCTTACCCTGGACAACTACCCGGAAACGGCAGAGAAAATTCTGCAATTCCTTGAGAACCACGGCTACCCGTTCGCCTCTGTGAACCTCGCCACCGAATGGGTGGGCGATACTCTACCGCAATACGTGATGCACATTGACCGCAATCGCTACACCAAGGTCGATTCCATCGTGTTGAAAGGCAACATCAAACTGAGCCAAAGCTACTTGTGGCCTTATTTAGGACTTCGGCGAAGAGCTCCTTACTCGGAAAAGACCGTCCAGGAGGTGAGCAGGAAACTGTCTGACCTCCCGTTCGCCACAGTCATCCAGCCAGCAAGCGTCTCCTTTGAAGGCGACAAAACCCTGCTATACATATACTTAGACAAACGTTCCGTGAACCGTTTCGACGGTTATATCGGATTCCAGCCAGTGAACGAGCAGACCGGCAAATTGGCCGTCACGGGAGAGCTGTCGCTCGCCCTGCAGAACCTTTTCCACATCGGGGAAAGCCTATCCCTTGACTGGCGCAGCAGCGAACGACACTCCCAATACCTGAACATCGATGCCTCGTTCCCATTTCTTTTCCGGACCCGCTTCGGCCTTGACGGGCATTTCCGTTTAGACAAGCAGGACACCTCCTATTTGACGCTGAACTACCACATCGGCATCCCCTACCACTTCCGTCACGACAGCCACCTGCTGCCATACATAGACATCACGCAGTCGCAGCGACTGAACACCAAGCGCTCGGCCAACGCGGCTGACACCACCTGCATGGACTATCGCAACATCCTATACGGGCTGTCGCTGAGGGTGGTTTTGCTGGACTACCTATACAACCCGAGAAAGGGGCTTGACCTTTCCGCTAACATTGCAGCGGGACGCCGCACCCTCCTCCCCAACAGTCAGGCTGACGAGGCGACAATCCCCGAAGAGCGGCTGGCTACGACCTCCTATAAGCTGACCGGCAGCGTCACAGGTTACATCCCCCTGCATAAACAGTTCACCCTGATGCTGCGCACACAGGCGGGTTCAACACTGGTCGGGCCGCAATACCGCAACGAGATGTTCAAAATCGGCGGCGTCGGGAAAATCCGGGGTTTCACCGAGAACGAGTTGTCTGCCACCACCTATTTGTTATATACCGCCGAACTCCGCTATCTTTTCGGACGCAACTCCGACGTCCACGCCTTCTTTGACGGCGGAACCTACGAGCAACGAGGACACTACAACTACTTGTTTGACTGTCCATTCGGATTCGGTTTCGGAGTCAACATCGGAGTGAGAAGCGGCGTTTTCTACTTCGAATACGCACTCCCGAGACAGCGTGGCAACAAAATATCGCTCAAAACAGGCAAAATCCATTTCGGAGTGAAGGTGAGCTTCTGAGGTCGCACCAGGCTGTCACGACAAGCCTGTCTTGCTCTTAAATAAATTTGCAACATATTGAAAAACAAGTATTTAGTGTAATCTTTTTACAATTTTCCACAGCGGAAGCTATGACTCTTTAGGCAGTTCCGCATGGAGGTCATTCATCCTGCAATTTGTGAAAACAATGACACCTTTTGTAAAACTTTCGAATCTTGAAAAGTTTTATTTTTGCACCGTCAAAAAGACATAATGACAAGTGATTAATGTTATTTATTTACAGAAGTTATGGATTACCTCAAATTATCGAACGGTGTGGAAATGCCGCTCCTCGGCTACGGAGTGTTCCTCGTCAGCCCTCAAGAATGTGAACGTTGCGTAAGCGACGCGCTGAGCGTAGGCTACCGACTGATTGACACGGCGCAGGCATACGCCAACGAAGAGGGCGTGGGCAATGCCTGGCGCAAGAGCGGAATCAAACGCGAGGACCTCTTCCTCGTCACAAAAGTATGGATCTCGAATGCCGGCGAGGAGAAGGCCGCGAGGAGCATCGATGAGAGCCTGCGCAAGCTGCAGACCGACTACATCGACCTGATGCTCATCCACCAGGCTTACGGCGACGTGTTCGGATCCTGGCGGGCGATGGAGAAGGCCTACAAAGACGGCAAGGTGCGCGCCATCGGCGTGAGCAACTTCCAGGCGGGCCGCTTCTTCGACTTCGCCCACTATGTGGAGGTGAAGCCGATGGTGAACCAGTTGCAGTGCAACACGCTGATTCAGCAGACGGGCATCGAGCCTCTGCTGAACGATTTCGGCACCCGCATGATGGCTTGGGGGCCGTTGGGCGGTCAGGGCGTCGAGGGGGTCGTGAAGAGCGAGGAACTGGCGAAGATCGGCGCGACGTACGGGAAAAGCGCGGCGCAGGTGGCCTTGCGATGGCTCCTCCAGCGCGGCATCGTGGCCATCCCCAAGAGCAGCCACAAGGAGCGCATGGCCCAGAATCTTGACATCTTCAACTTCACCCTCTCCGACGAAGAGATGGCCAAGATTGCCACGCTGAACCAGCACGACACGGGCACCGTCAACTTCAGCGACCCGCAGTTTGTGAAATACCTGATCGAGAATTACGGGTAAAACTTGGTAATTGAAAATTGAGAATTGAAAATTGAAAATTAAATGAAACAGGTATCCGTATTAGTGGGTGCGGGAAGCATCGGGCAGGCCATCATCCGCCGTGTGTCGGCAGGAAAGCACATTGTGCTGGCTGACTACAGCGTGGGGAAAGCCAGTCTGGCAGCCAAGACATTGGAGGAGGCGGGCTTTGATTGCTCGACCATTCAGTGCAATCTCGGCTCGAAAGAGGACATCCTCAAGCTGGTGGAGTTTGCCACCGGCAAAGGTGATGTGACGAATGTAGTGAATGCCGCCGGAGTGTCCCCCTCGCAGGCTCCGGTAGAGGAGATTCTGCGCGTTGACCTCTATGGCACGAGCGTTCTTTTGGAAGAATTCGGCAAGGTCATCGCTGAGGGAGGAAGCGGCATCATCATCTCATCGCAGAGCGGCCACCGTCTGCCCGCCCTCCCGCAGGAACAGAACGACGCGTTAGCTACAACCTCGGTGGACGAGTTGCTGGAACTGCCGTTCATCAAGGAAATCAACGACACGCTGAAGGCCTATCAGTACTCGAAACGCTGCAATGTGCTCCGGGTGATGTACGAAGCCACCCGCTGGGGAAAGCGTGGCGCCACTGTCAACAGCATCAGTCCGGGCATCATCATCACCCCGTTAGCCAACGACGAGTTGCACGGTCCACGCAAGGAGGGCTACCTGAAGATGATCGAGGGGATGCCCGCCCGCCGTGCCGGCACCCCCGACGAGGTGGGCGACCTGGCCGAGTTCCTGATGAGCAGTCGCGGGCGCTTCATCAGCGGTGCCGACTTCCTCATCGACGGCGGCTGCACGGCCAGCTACTGGTACGGCGACCTGCAGTATCTCAAGGCGACGCACTGATGAAACGACTTGTTACGATAATGTTTTTGGCTATGACAGCAACAAACGTCCAATCGCAAAACACCGACCAACAGCAGATCCGGGAACTCTACGCCACAATGTACAATGCCATGGTGGCCAAAGATACGGCGACCCTCAGCCGGATTCACGCCGCCGACTTTGCGCTTGTCCACATGACCGGTATGCGGCAATCGAAACGGGAGTACCTCGATGCCATCGCCGACGGCACGCTCAACTACTACACGGCGGTGCACGAGCAGACGGAGGTCACCGTGGAGGGCGACCGCGCCACGCTGACCGGGAGGAGCCGGGTGACGGCGGCGGTGTTCGGGGGCGGGCGCCACACCTGGCCTCTGCAGCTCTGTTTCCGTCTCGTGAGGCGCGACGGGAGGTGGCAGTTCGTAGAGGCGAGGGCGAGCGCTTATTAGGCACGGGAAAACGATGAAAAGAGATAGGGAAGGCCGATAACACGATGTGTCATTCTCCTTAATGCCGGTGTTGCTGCCCCGGGCAGCGGCACCGGTGTTGTTTTTTGGGAGTGCAGCATGACTCGGAAAAAAAGTCTGTACGAGGGGAAAACCGACAGAGGTAAGCCAATATTTTTGTACTTTTGCCCCGTTGCAGGCACTGGGCTCGGATGGATGGAAGGCGGCATGAAAAGCACCGACAGTGGCGGTTTATGTCGCAATGGACATCCCGGCCCCGTCCGTCGCAACGCAACCGAAAAAAGTAAACAAAGGCAGAATGATAATAGACAACAAGCAAAGCTACGGCTCCAACCCGGACATCAAAACGGTCTGGGATTGCATACTTTCCTATACCGACCCGTCCGCGAGGGTCGGTCGGATGGACGTTGTGACGGGGTTCTTCTCCATCGCCGCGCTCCATCTCCTCTATCAGGAACTATCTGAGAGCAACTCCTATAGAATTGTGTTGGGGGATATTCACGATATGAAAAGGGACGAAGATTTCCTGAAAAAGGCTGTAAACCTGCTACAAGGGGACAGTGATTTGGAGAACGGATTCCAACTCTCTTACTACGCGAAGAACGCAGTGGCATTCCTGAAGCGGGAAACGGTGAAAATCCGCACCATCAACAACGCATTCTGTCACGCCAAAGCCTACATTTATGAAGACAAACTGGATGCCGTACACGATTATGGCATCGTGGGGAGCTCCAACCTTACCGAAGCTGGATTGGGCAGGAAGGAAAGTGCAAACATCGAGCTGAACATGGTGGAAACAGGGCGCGACAATGCTACCGTCAAGGAACTGAAACAGTGGTTCGATGACCTTTGGAAAACTGTCGCTTCTTCCCGGATTGCGATTCCGACAGGAAACGGCAAGACCAGACAGGAGGATGCCAAGACCTACCTGATCAATCAGATAGAACAACTTTTCAAGGCATACACCCCCGAACAAATCTACCATAAGATTCTGTTCGAGTTTTTCCGGGCGGACATTGAAATGAACGACTCTCTGGAATACCGCCGCGACATGGAGTTTCTGCAAAAGTCGAAAATTTGGAACACCTTGTTCGATTTCCAACAAAGCGGTGTGGTGTCTCTGGTGAAATTGCTGACCCGATACGGTGGCGCCATCTTGGCGGATGCTGTCGGTTTGGGTAAAACCTTCTCTGCCTTGGGCGTGATCAAATATTTCCAGAACAACGGCTATCACACACTCATCCTCTGCCCAAAGAAATTGCGCAACAACTGGCTGAAATACCGAGTAAACGCCAATTCCCGATTTGAAAAAGACCGGTTTGAGTATATCGTTCGTTCCCATACGGATTTGCAAGAGAAACGCTTGGATAATTACGATGACGGAACAACCAAGGCTGCCATTCAGGCTTTTGACAAACTCCTTGTCGTGGTGGATGAAAGCCACAACTTGCGAAACGACAAATCCTGTCGCTACAAGATGCTTTTGAACGATATTATCAATGAATCGGCACGTCTGGGACACACGGTCAAAGTGTTGCTTTTGTCGGCCACGCCCATCAATACGGGATTGATAGACATTCGCAACCAGTTTAATTTGATTGGCTATCAGGAGAACAACCATTTCTACAAAGAGTTCAAACTGCCTGCTGTTGATTCAGATCCTTTGCGCAGCATCTTCCAACAAGCAAACAGCAAGTACTCGGAGTGGTCAAGAGAAAAGGAACGCAATGTGAACACGCTGCGGGAAAAATTGAGCAACGTGAACAATTTCTTCAAACTCACGGACGAACTGATCATCGCCCGCAACCGCGCATTCGTCACCAACCATAACAGCAACCTGCATTTCCCCATCCAGCAAAAGCCCAAAAATGAGCATGTCGCCATGAAAGACATCGGTGCCTACAAGAACATCGATGAGATGTATGATGACATGAAGATCCTGAGATTGACTGCCTACCAACCCACACAATATCAGTATAAGCTAAACGAGGAGAGTATTTTTGCCGCACAAAAAATCCTAAAAGAGGTTAATTCAGGAAAATCATATAGTGGAGATCCTGGTGACGAGAATAATCTTTATCAAGCCTTAAAAGCCGTGATGAATGAGAAGAACGCCGAGGGGTTGCAAAATCTCATCCTGCAAAACTGGGTGGTGAAACAATCCATAAAGATACAGAATAAGGGGAAAATCAAATGGGATGACAACGCTTTGCGAGAACTTTCGTTGGCGGGCATGATGATTTCGTTGTTCATCAAACGTTTGGAAAGCAGTTGGACTTCCTGTCTCTCCACGTTGAAAGCGGTAAGGACTGTTCACGAGACTTGGCTGAGCCATGCTGAGAGCCGCACCAACGCGGATTTCGATGATGAGGACAATGTGACCGAAAATGAAGAAGATATCGAAACCCTTGGCAAACGCACCATCGATTTCAACAAAATGGTCCGTATCGAAGATTACATAGCCGACCTAAAGCGCGACATCTCCATTTTGACCCGATTGATTGACAATTTGGAGCAATATGAAACAGCCGTCACAACGGGTGCGCGTTCTGACGAGAAATTAGACACGTTGATACGACTGCTTGCCGAAAAGCAGGAAAAGTCCAACCGAAAGGTGGTGGTTTTCACCTCTTACACCGACACTGCGGAGTATCTGTATAAGCACATAAGCTCTCAATTTGAGCGGGTAGCTTTGGTCACGGGCGACATTGACAACCAGACTTTGGAAACCACGCTGCAGCGGTTTGCCCCCTACAGCAAACTTTTCCTCGAATTGGAGTGGGACAATTTGTACAAGTCAAACCACATTGACACAGACGATTACAAAGACAAGTTGGACGAATTATATCCGATTTGGAAAAAACTGATTTTCAACTCAACGTCTCTCAAAGAAGTGAAAGACGCGCTCAACCAGCCTGTTGACATTTTGGTGGCTTCCGACTGCGTAAGCGAGGGACAGAATCTGCAGGATGCCGATATGGTGATCAATTACGACATTCACTGGAACCCAGTCAGGTTGATCCAGCGCTTTGGTCGTATCGATCGTATCGGTTCGCCCAACACGCATATTCAAAGCGTGAACTTCTGGCCATCCACGGACATTGAGTCGTACCTCGGGCTTTCCGAAAGGGTGAGCAACCGCATGGTGGCCATGAATGTGGCTGGCTCCGAAACGTTGCAGGCCAACGAGCAGATTGCCGAAATGGAGCAGAACAACCAGTTCCGCCAAAGTCAGGATGCCCGAAGCCTAAAATCCATCCATGACGACAAAGTGGGCCAGATTGAGGACATGGGAACGCCCACTTTCGATCTGCTCTCGCTTTCCGAGTTCAAAGCCGATGCCGAGGAGTATGCGCAACAGCATCTCAACGAGTTGGAGCAGATGCCGAACGGCGCATTTTCAGGATTCCGGTGGAACTTGGATAAATATGCCGATTATCCTGAATGTCTGGTGGCATTGCTGCGCCATCGCGAGGATGCCAAAAGTTTCCATCTGCTCTGCCTGCCGATGAAGTCTTCAGAACCGCCGAAATTCGTGAATCTTGACAAGACCGAGGTGCTGCAACTGCTCAGCGAGCACAAGAAAGAGAGCACCTATCTGCCGCAGGAAATCCTGAAAGCGGATGCCGGCACCCTAAAAAGGCTGTCCGACACCATCAAAGCGTGGTTTAATCCCCAAAATGCCGTGATGGACACCATTGCCAATCTGATGCAGGGCAACACCGACAAGGTGGTGAAGGCCAATCCGGAAGCGACCATCGAGCAACGCACCGACATCGGCAACTATGACCTGATTGCCTGGGACTATGTGTCTGAAATGAAAATAGAAGAATAAAAAACAAAGAACCATATAATATGAAGGATTGTTTGAAACGATTTGTGAGCTCCGGGCTGTTCGAGGCCTCTTTATCCCTGCTTGATGAGCTCGGCATCCGATATACCAAAGGGTCGGCACAGACCATCGATGCCCGCCGGTTGAGTAACGACAGGCTGTCGAAAGCTGCGGACGCGGCGTTGGATTTGGTGACGGGCACCTGGTTTGTCGCCCAGATTGACGACCGCACATTCCAGCAGCAGCCCAACAGCGTCACATTGGATTCGGCATTGAGCGATGCCGGCCAAGAGAGATACAACGGCTTGTTTGTGTTTGCCGTGGAGGTGAAGCCTGACGCGAACGTCACGCGCACAGTGGCGGCCACGCTCACGCGCGTGTTCAACCGCATCGCGAAAGCCCAGCCCGTCATCCTGTTCATCCGACAAGGCCACGAACTCTCACTGTCCACCTGCGAACGCAGCGAATACACCCAGCAGTGGCGCAGCGGCGAGAAGTTGGGCAAGGTGAGCATCTTGCGCAACATCAACTGTGAGAATGCGCACCGGGGGCACATCGACATTCTGAACTCCATCCGCGACAAAGCCTATTCCACCTTCGACGAACTCTACAAGCATTGGATGGAGGTCTTCTCCAGCGAACTGCTGACCAAGAAGTTCTATGGCGAACTTTCCGACTGGTATGCATGGGCGGTCAAAGTGGTGCATTTCCCCAACGACCTTTCCTCAGAAGCTGACAATCAGCAATATAATTCCGAGGCAATGATTCGCCTGATCACACGGCTTATCTTTGTATGGTTCCTCAAGCAAAGGCATCTTATCCCCGAGGAGTTTTTTAATGAGAAATTCATTGCCGAGAACCTCATAAAGGGTTTCTCCCCCAATGCACGGGTCACGCTGTTTGGCAAATCCGAAGAGAGCCATTACTACAAGGGCATCTTGCAGAATCTCTTTTTTGCCATGCTCAACAGTCCGATCACGCCCGAAGGGAAAGACACCGTTTCGGAGCGTCGTTTCCGCAACGGGCGGAGCGATTATGACAATAACAAGTTGATGCGATATGAAGATTTGTTCATCAATCCTGACCTCTTTGTGAAATTGGCAAACGAAAAAGTCCCGTTCTTGAATGGCGGACTTTTCGACTGCTTGGATGACAAGGACAACGGCATATACATTGATGCGTTCACCGACCGCGAAAGCGTTTCGCGTCAGCTCATCGTGCCAGATTATCTGTTCTTTGGAGAAGACGTGGGGCGTAATATCGACCTTTCCGAGTGGTATGGGGATGCCAAGAAGAAAAAAGTGAGTGCTAAGGGCATTATAGACATTCTGAACCATTACAATTTTACCATTGAGGAGAACACCCCTTTGGAGCAGGAAGTGTCGCTTGACCCCGAGCTCCTCGGAAAAGTGTTTGAAAATCTTTTGGCTTCGTATAACCCAGAGACTCAGACCACCGCCCGCAAACAGACCGGTTCATTCTACACGCCGCGTGAGATTGTGCAGTATATGGTGGACGAAAGTCTTGTGGCGCATCTCAAACGTTCTGTCGGAGACGAAATGGAACCGGTGTTGAGACAACTGGTGCAATACAACGATATTGAACCCGAATTGACCGCCGACCAGAAGAAGGCCATCATGCAATCGTTGTACAACTGCAAGGTGCTTGACCCTGCTTGTGGCTCCGGTGCATTCCCGATGGGCATGTTGCAGCAGATGGTGCATGTTTTGAACCGCATCGATCCCAACAATGCCCTGTGGAAAGAGATTATGGTGGAGAATGCCATCAGCGAGACCTCCGAAGCCTACCGCAACGCCACCAACGAGGAGCGTGCCGAGATGGTGGCCGACATTGAGCGCAGCTTCAACGAAAGCATCAACCGTCCCGACTATGCCCGTAAGCTCTATCTGATTGAGAACTGCATTTACGGAGTTGACATCCAGCCCATCGCCATACAGATCAGTAAATTGCGTTTCTTCATCTCGTTGGTGGTGGACCAAAAGACCAATAACAATCCCGTGGACAACTTCGGTATCCGTCCGTTGCCCAACCTCGAAGCCAAGTTTGTGGCGGCCAACACCTTGATAGGTCTGGAGAAGAAAGAGGCCAATCTTTTCGACTCCGAGGCCATCAAGCAGAAAGAAAAGGAGCTGAAGGAGGCGAAGCATCGCATTTTCGGCGCCAAGACGGTGAAGACAAAGCGCAAATACAAAGAGCGAGTGGCCACATTGCGCACCGAAATTGCCGACATGTTGAAAGAATCCGGCTCCATCGGCAACCAGGAAGCCCAGCAGTTAGCCTCCTGGGACATGTTTGACCAGCACACCTCTTCTCCCTTCTTCGATCCCGAGTGGATGTTCGGAGTGGGCGATGGCTTTGATGTGGTGATAGGGAACCCACCGTATATTAGTCACGATAATATTCCGAACAATATTCCATGTAGGAAATTCAATAGTTTTGAACCATTTGCTGATATATATTGTTATTTCTACGAAATTGGAGTTATGATACTTGCTTCTAATGGAATTTTAACTTTTATAACATCCAATTCGTTTTTAAGGGCAAATTATGGACTGCCATTAAGATCGTTTATCCGAAAACATTGCAATATACTTCAACTGATAGATATTGAAGGAACACAAGTTTTTGGATCGGCTATTGTTAATACTGTTATTTCATCATTTATCAAATCTAACGGAAAGAATCCAGCCATCATTGTAAATGCAGAATGGGAAAAATGCAGTTTGGAAGATTTCATTAAATCTAATATGTTTATATACCAACAGAACGATTTTGAGATGCAACCGTGGACATTGGTAAATCCCCAAAATCTATGTATTCGTCGCAAGATAGAAAAGGCTGGGACTTCATTGGAGGAATTGCATACAAAGATTCGTTTAGGACTAGCAACAGGAGATAACAATGCGTTTATTGTTAATGAAACACAAAGACAAAACTTTCTTTTGCAGGATATTAAGAATGAAGAAATTATTAAACCAGTTATCAGAGGACAAGACATAAAACGATACTGTCATTCAGCGCCTCAATATCTGTTATTAACAAAAAACAATATTGATGTGCAAAAGGATTACCCTGACATATATGAGTATTTGGATTCTTTTGGAGAAAAGTTCAAGAATCGTGGGGCTAAAGGAAAGCATTGGAGTAATCTTCGAGCTTGTGCTTTTTTTGATGATTTCAAAAAAGAGAAAATCATTTGGATTGAACTAACAGATACAGGAAGATTTTCTTTATCATGCAAGGAAGAATATTTATTAAATAGCGCCTATTTCCTCATCCCACCAAGTTCAATCAATGCAAAATTTCTATTGGGATTATTAAACTCCGCGATTATTAGGTTTTATATTAAACAGATTGCTGCGACAAGTGGAATGGGTACGCTTCGATGGATAAACAACTATATTAAACTTGTAACAATCCCTTCTGCAACAAAAAAGCAACAACAACTCATCATTGATTTGGTTGACCAAATCCTTGCAGCCAAGAAGGCGGACCCGCGGGCGGACACGGGCGCGTGGGAGACGGAGATAGACTTCCTCGTTTACAAGCTTTACGGGCTGAGTTATGACGAGGTGCTGGTGGTGGATCCGGAGACGGGGATAACGAGGGAAGAGTATGAAAGGGGGTAACGATATGGGAAAAAGCATTTATCAAATAGCATTAGATTGTTCTAAGTATGCATCAAAGAATGTTGCATATTTTCAAAAAAGTCAAAATGGTCGTACTTGGTTCTCAGTAATAGGTGCTGACAAACAATATGAGTTCCTGCTTTTGGCTCTGTGCGACTTGACCAAAGTCAAATATCCATTATTATCTGATTCTTTGAGAAAACACGTGTTGCAATACGATTTACATCCAGTCAAACATCAAAGTGCAATTGATGAATTGGCGAATTATATCCTGCATTCAGAGGAAGATTCTTTAGACTGTCCAAAATTCTTTATCAGCCACTCTTCTGATGATGCACTAATAATAAAAGGGTTTGTTGAGAAAATATTACAACTATGTTGTGGATTTAAAAGAACAGATATTTTTTGCACGTTGAACCATACAGCCATACGCACCGGCGACGAATTCAGAGATGTCATTATCGACAAAATGAAGAGGTGTGATTATATATTATGCTTCGTGTCAGACAATTATAGAAAGAGCGAAGTGTGCCAAAATGAATTAGGTGCTGCATGGGCTTTTGACTACAAACGGGTACTTCCATTTAAGTTCCCTAATTAGAGTTCAAGGAGATTGGTTTTTTGAATGTGGTCAAACAGGCTGCTGATATCACTGACAAATCAAAACTGGATGAATTGTACGGTGAACTATGTGAGCATTATGACATTCAAACAGATTGGCGGAATTTTAATGAACAAAAAGATGCTTTTATTGAGTTAGTGAATACTGTTATCTCCAAAGGTAGTGAAGTACAGAACACATAGATAAATAATAT